>JAFOXR010000069.1 GCA_017391675.1 Muribaculaceae bacterium | reverse complement strand
TCTGTTGACGCTCCAAATATCGGTTATGGTGAAACTCCAGTTGGCAACACCTCTGCTAAGACTCTTAAGGTAACTGGTTCATCTCTATCATCTGCTATTACAGTAACTAACAGCGACAATACTAACTTCTCTGTTACTCCATCTTCTCTAGGTACTACTGGTGGTACAGTTAATATTACTTACAAGCCACAAGCTAAGGGTTCTCACTCTACTACTATTACATTGAAGAGTGGTTCTTACACAGCTACTTGTAAGGTTACAGGTACTGCAGTTAACCCTGTTCCTACATTCACTGAAGTTTGGAACTATTCTGAAACAAGCAACAAGAAGGCTGCTTGGATGGCTAACTGGACAAACTATCGTAACATGGCATTCGGTAACGGTAAGTTGTATGTTGTTGATGCTGCTAACCAAGTAATCAAGATTATCAATGCACAGACTGGTGCTCATATCAAGGATATGAATATGACAGGCGTTAAAGGCGGTGACGGTGCGCTTGCTCTTGTTGATGTCGCTTATGTTGGCGGTAAGATTGTAGGTACAAACATCGCTATCAAGGCTGATGACGCTGCAACTGCAAAGAAAGAAAATGTATTGAAGGTTTATGTTTGGGATAATGATGATGCAGCTCCAAAAGTGCTTCTAAGTACTACTAATATTGGTGGTATGGACCGTGTAGGTGATGCTATTGAAATCCAAGGAAACTTGACAACCGGTAAGATTTGCTACCTAGGTCAAAAGGCTCGCGAAATCACATTGGGTACTACAACAGAGACCAAGAACTGTAACTCAATCATTACTTACGCAATCACAAATGGAACAGTTTCTACTACTCCTGTGGTTGCTGATATCGATAACTTTATCGTAGGTCTATCTCCTCGTTTGATTCCTGACGGAAGCAACTTCTGGGCTGTAGGTCAAAACTACAAACCAACTCTACTTAATGCAAGTGGTGAAGTTCAATTGAACTTGAATGCTGATGCATTGAAATCAGTTCAAGGTAACGATTTCGTTAAGTTCACATTCAAGGGTGACCAATATGCATTTGCTACTGAATACGATCCAGGTACTTCTGGTGATACTCAATCAATGTTGAAGAACGGTCGTGCCGCATTCTTGGCAACTTCTGGTGATATGAGTGATGCAACTCGCAAGGCTTATTATCCTTCTACCGGTTTGAGTGCTAACACTCGTAACGGTACTCTTTCTTCAAGTATTTGTGTAAGTGTAAATGGTGAAAAGGGTATTGAAATGTGGGTATTGGTTCACAACCAAGGTATCGCTTACTACAAGTATGGTACTCCTGCAACTTACAACCCAGGTGAAACTCCATCAACTCCAAGTGAACCATCAACTCCAGTAACTCCTCCAGCTACTCCTGGTGTAACTGCTCCTACATTGACTAAGGTTTGGGAATACACAAGCGGTCTTCCAACTGCAACTAGTGCATCAGTTGGTCCAACAGAAGCTGCTTATGGTACTGGTTTCAATGGTACTGTATATTCAGTGAATAAGGCTGATAATACAATCTATGCATGGAGTAAGACACAACAAAAGGTCGCTTATGCAAATAATGCAAACTTTACAGGTATTGCTATTACATGTGACGATGCTGGCAACTTGCTAGTAAACCAAGGTATCTATGGTACTTCTGCTACAACATGGAATATAGTAGCTGCTTCAAACAAGGCTGTTACACCAATCACAATTACATTCCCAACTGATGTGGCAAGTGGTAATACTTACCATGTTGGTCGCGTAGTAGGTAACATGCTTTCAAGTGAAGGCGCTTATGTATACTTGACTCGTGCAGGTATAAACAAGGTTGTTTGCGTTAAGATTGCAAACGGTGCATTCGTGTCAGCAACTGCATCTGCTGCAATGGCTGATGTTGAAGCAGCTAAGGTTACTACAGTTTCATTTGCACATCCATCTAAGGAAACTGTCGCAGAAATTGCAAGCAAGCCAGGTGAATGCTACTACTTCCACGATCGTGCTTTGAAGAGCTTCTACTATGTTGGCGGTAGCTTCGCAGCTCCTTCAGGTGCTTACACAACTGATGGTGGTGACGTTGTAACATTGAGTGGTAAGACATATACAATCCATCCTATGGGTACTGCTTATGGTTCTGCATTCGCAATCGTAGAAACTTCAAGCAAGGAAGTCGTTGCAGAAGAAAAGAATACTGTTGCTACAGTTGCTTACTATCAATCTCTAGTATTCGAAAAGGTTAGCGAAACTAAGGCTAACATCTATCAATACTATGCAGGTGGTAAGGTTGCAATGTACACATTGGAAGTTCCTGGTGATTTGACAGGTATTGAATCAGTAGGTGCTGAAGATGTTGAAGCTCCAGTAGAATACTACAACTTGCAAGGTGTTAAGGTTGCAAATCCAGCTAAGGGCTTGTATATCAAGAAACAAGGCAAGAAGACTACAAAGGTTATTCTTTAATAGTTAGAAATGAGGAATTAGAAGTAACGACTTCTGATCTGAATAAACTATAAGCGACAAGGCTCGGCAGTAATGCCGGGCCTTGTTTGTTTTGTATTGTCGGGGGGAATTAGTAACTTTGGGGTGGAAAAAAGAATGTTCTTATGGCAGAAGTGAAGAAACCGTTGATAGGAATGACACTACCACAACTTAAAGAAGTTGTGACAGAACTTGGTATGCCGGGCTTTTCGGCCGGGCAGATTGCTAAATGGCTTTATGAAAAGCGCGTTACCGATATTGAGGAGATGACGAATCTCTCAAAGGCTAATCGTGAGAAGTTGGCGCAGGAATATTGCGTCGGTCGTTATGAGCCAAGCAGTGCCATGCGCAGTGTTGACGGTACAGTGAAATATTTGTTTACAACGGCCGATGGTCAGGCGGTGGAGAGCGTTTATATCCCTGATGCCGACCGTGCTACGCTATGTATTTCGTCACAGAAGGGTTGCAAGATGGGTTGCCGCTTTTGCATGACAGGCAAACAAGGTTTTCATGGTAATCTTACTGCTGCCGAAATTATTAATCAGGTGTTGAGCATACCCGAAAGCGAAACGCTTACTAATGTGGTGTTTATGGGAATGGGCGAACCTATGGATAACTTTGGCGAGGTGCTGAAGACATTGCAGATAATGACAGAAAAGTGGGGCTTTGCATGGAGTCCTAAGCGCATCACAGTGTCAAGCATTGGCAAACTGGATACCCTCAAGAGGCTGCTTGAGGAGACTAGCGTTCATGTGGCAATAAGCGTTCATTCTCCATATCATGAAGAGCGTTTAGGCCTGATGCCAGTAGAAAAGGCATATCCCGTGAGAGAGGTGATGAAGTGCTTGCGGCGCTATGACTTTGCTCACCAGCGAAGGCTGTCGGTAGAGTATATCATGTGGAACGGGTTGAATGATGATGAGGCGCATGCACAGGCTCTAGTGGATCTTCTTTCGGGCAGTAACTCACGCGTGAACCTTATACGGTTCCATGCAATTCCGGGTGTGAACCTGAAAACTACCGATGAGGGCAGAATGGTGAAGTTCCGCGACTATCTGAATGCGAAAGGAGTGCTGGCAACAATTCGCCGTAGCCGTGGCGAGGATATTTACGCCGCGTGTGGCATGCTGGCAGGCAAGGTGAAGAAGAGCTAGAAACAGCAGTGTATTGGCCTTTAAAAAACTAAGGGGGTGAACTTAATTTATTTAGTCACCCCCTATTTTTTGCTTTTTTTGAGATGTGAAGTCGTTTTTTGCTAAAAAAATATGATTTTTTTAGCTGTTAACTATATTTGTAGGATAAAATTGCATAAACATCGATAAAACACCAAAAACTAATAACTAAACCTAAAACTAAAATGAAAAAAATGCTTCTTTTAATGGCTGTTGCTTTTGCTATGGTAGCAAATGCGCAACAATTTGAAGTGACTTCGCTTCAAGAGGTGAAGGCTAGTGCGCAAGCACCGACATTTCACCCTCGTTTTATGCCAGATGGTAAGACTTTGTTGGTAACCTCCGAAGGTTATGATGGACTTGCGTTGGTAGATATCGCTACTGGCAAATACAACATGTTGACAACTTTCCCAGGAGCGGGTTGGTGTGCCGAAATCAGCGAGGACGGTAAGACTATTATAACTCGTAGCATTGACGGCGTTTCTCTTAGTCAAAATATCTATGCGCTAGATGTTGCGAGCAAGAGACTTACTCCAGTGGTGGAAAATGTTGGACACATTAACAATGTAGGTTTCAGCCGTGGTGTAGCCACAATAGGAATTAATGGCGTGGGCGTGGCAAAGCAAGTAGCCAAAGTGTCTACGCTAGTTGCTCCAAAGAATAATGTGTTTGTGACAAACGAGAACCTTAAACTTGCAGTATATGTGAATGGCGTGCGCAATATGCTAGACCCATTGGCAGGACAGTTTGAGGATTGGGATCCTTTGTATGCCTGGTCTTCATTGTCGCCTGATGGCAAGCGAATTCTTTTCTATTGCAAGCAAGATGCTTATGTGTGCGATCTTAATGGCAAGAATGTGGTTAAGGTTGGTCATATTCAGGGTCCACAATGGTGTGGTAATGACTATGTGGTGGGTATGAATGACGAACACGACGGATATTACAATACAAAGAGTGATATAGTAATCTGCAAGGTTGATGGAACTGGTTTGCAGCAACTTACTTCTTCATCTGATAAGGAAATCAAGATGTATCCAGCAGTTTCGGCTGACGGCAAGAAAATTGCGTATCACACAGAGAGCGGAAAACTATTTGTAATGACAATTAAAAAGAAATAGGCCATGAAAAAGATATTATTATCAGCATTAATGCTTTGTGCATCGGTTGTGGGTATGACTGGTGGTGAGAAGGTTCTAATCAACCCTGGTCATGGAGGTCATGATTCTGATGACCGCGGTATTACAATGCCTCTTGGTGTTCCTATGTTCTGGGAATCGGAAGGAAACCTTACTCGTGGTTTGTATTTGAGGGATTTCATGACAGAAATGGGAGTGGCATATAATATAACTCGCACTCAGAACAGATCTGAAGATGACTTGAATCTTACATATATCGCAACGCTTTCCAATAACTATGGAGGTCGTTTTATCTCGCTTCACACCAACGGTGGTAATGCAAGTGCCAATTATACTATCGCATTCTTCCGTGGATATACTTATTCGCCTTATTCACAGGTGATATCACCTAGTCAGGCGATGGGTTTAGCGTTGGCGAAAGAGCATCATAATCATATGATTACAAATGAAACATATACAACTCCTCGTTCGCAGTCGGACTATGCATTCTGGGGTTGGAACTATGGTGTACTTCGCACAAACAACCGAGCAGGTTATTTGATAGAAGCGTGGTTCCATGACTATCGCCCTGAAACATTGCGTTTGAAAAGCGACCACTACAATAAATTTCTAGCTTGGCAAACAGCTCGTGCTTTCCAAGTGAGCCCTGGTGGAGTGGGTACTTTGAAAGGCTGTATTATTGGTGATGTGCGCGACTTGACAAAAGGTTGCGGTTATTCAAACTATGCTACCCGTGGTCGCGACTCTTATTTGGCTATAAACAATGCTACAGTAAATCTATACAATTCAAGTGGTACTAAACTTCAAACTGTTAAGACTGATGCTTATTGCAATGGTGTGTTTGCTTTCTTTGGTTTGACAACTGGTACTTATACAGTTGAAGTTACAGGAGTTACTGGCTACAAGACCGCAAAAGCATCAGTTTCGGTAACAACAAATGAAGCAAGCGTAAAGCAAATCAACTTGACCGCAGGTGTGGATTCAGGTATTTCATTCAACCCTACAAGCACTGGTTACGGAGAAACTCCGGTAGGAAATGTTTCTGGCAAGACTATCACTGTTACTGGTTCTGGTCTATCAAGTACAATCACTGTAACAAATAGCGATAATACCAACTTCTGGGTGAAAGAAACTACACTTCCTGCAACAGGTGGTACACTGAATGTTACTTATAAACCACAAAGTAAGGGTTCTCACTCAACTACTATCACATGTAAGAGCGGAGACAAGGTTGCTACTTGTGTAGTAACAGGTACGGCATTTAATGCTGTTCCTACATTCACTGAAGGCTGGAACTTCTCTGAAAAGAATGGAAAGAAGGCTGATTGGATGGGTGGCGTCTATACAAACTGCCGTAATATGGCATTTGGTAATGGTAAGCTATATATAGTTGACGCTCCTAATGGAAAAATTAAAGTTGTTAAGGCTCAAACTGCCGAACTTATCAAAGAACTAGATATGACAGGTGTAGCTGACGGCGCATTGAAGGTGCTAGATGTTGCATTTGTTGATGGAAAACTGGTAGCTTCAAATATTGCAACCAAGAATGCAGATACTTCTATTGCAACGCTTAAGGTTTATGTTTGGGATAACGATGATGCTGCTCCAAAATGTATACTAAAGACTACTAACATAGGTGGCATGGACCGTGTGGGTGATGCTGTGGAAATTAAGGGTAACTTGACAAACGGTCAAATTTGTTATCTAGGTCAACAATCAAGAAGTTATACAACATCATCGGGAACAACAACTACTGGTAATTGTAACTCACTAGTAACTTATGCAATTACTAACGGAACAGTATCTACTACTCCTGTAGTAAAAGATATTGATGGATTCATTATTGGAGGCTCTCCACGCTTGATACCTTTTGGTAACGACTATATTGCTGTGGGACAAAATTATAGACCATCAGTTGTTACAGCTGCAGGCGAGTTGACACAATCACTCACTTCAACTGCATTGCAAGCATGTCAAGGTAATGATATCGCAGTGTTCTCATATAAGGGTGATACTTACGCATTTGCAACTGAATATGACCCAGGTACAGCAGGTGATGCTAACACAATGCTTTACAATGGCCGTGCTGCATTGATTAACCTAAGTGACGGTTGGGCTGATGCAGAGAGAAAGGCTGATTATCCTTCAACAGGATTTAGCTCAAATGTTCGTAATACAACTTGGTCTTCAAGTATTTGTGTGAATGTTAATGGTGATAAGGGTATTGAAATGTGGGTATTGGTACATAACCAAGGTATAGCTTACTACAAGCATGGCACAGTGCCTACATATACTTATGATAATACTGATACTCCTGTGACTCCAGAACCTGAGCCAGAACAGCCTGTAAATCCTGGCGTTACTGCTCCGACATTGACTAAGGTGTGGGAATATACTAGTGGCATTCCAACAGCTTCTGCGACTTTAAGTGGAACTGAATCGGCTTATGGTACTGGTTTCAATGGAACTGTATATACAGTAAATAAGAATGATAATACAATCTATGCATGGAATAAGTCTCAACAAAAGGTTGCATATGCAAATAATGCAAACTTTACAGGTGTAGCTATTACATGTGACGATGCTGGCAACTTGCTTGTGAACACTGGTATATACACTTCATCAGCAACCGCATGGAATATCGTAGCTGCTTCAAATAAGGCTGTTACTCCAATCACAGTGACATTCCCATCAGATATAGCAAGTGGTAACACTTATCATGTTGGTCGCATAGTGGGTAACATGCTTTCAAGCGAAGGTGCTTATGTATACTTGACTAGAGCTGCTATCAATAAGGTCGCTTGTGTGAAGATTGTAAATGGGGCAATTGCTGCAGTAACATCTTCAGATGCTATAAATGGCGTTGATGCAGCTAAGGTTCAGAATATATCTTATGCACATCCATCAATGGAAACGGTAGCTCAAATCAATGTATCTAGTAAGCCTGCTAATTGCTTCTATTTCCGTGACCGTTTATTAAAGAACTACTTTACAACAGGTGCAACCAGTTTCGCAGCTCCTTCAGGAGCTTATTCAACCGATGGTGGTGATGTTGTAACATTAGACGGTAAGACTTATGCTATGTTCCCAATGGGAACGACATACGGTTCAGCATTCGCAATCGTAGAAACTTCAAGCAAGGAAGTTGTGGCTGAAGAAAAGAATACAGTTGCAAATGTGTCTTCTTATCAATCTCTAGTGTTTGAAAAGGTTAGCGAAACTAAGGCTAATATCTATCAATTCTATGCAGGTGGTAAGGTGGCGATGTATACATTTGAAGTGCCAGGAGTTACTACAGGTATTGACAGCGTGAACTCTGAAGTAGAGGCTCCTGCTGAATACTACAACTTGCAAGGCGTGAAAGTGGCAAACCCAGCTAAGGGATTGTATATCAAGAAGCAAGGTGATAAAGCCACTAAGGTTATTCTATAATCTTTAAAATAAAATAGATTTGTTCTCAAGGACTCGGCAATTTTGTCGAGTCCTTTTTGTCATTACCGTACTAATAGTTTGCCATAAGTACTATAGTGGCTTTAAGTTTTGGCAGATTTGGCAAAAATGCTTAATTTCGCCAAATATTTTATTTAAGTTGGAATTAATGGCTGAAGAAAAGAAAATACGCGTTGGCATTACCCACGGGGACACCAACGGAATAGGCTATGAGGTGATACTGAAAACGCTTTCGTTGCCTGAATTTACCGATTTATGTACGCCAGTACTTTATGGTTCTACCAAGGTGGCAACCTATCACCGAAAGGCTCTTGATATGCCAGGGCTTAACTTCAATGTGCTGCAAGATGCCAGTGGAGTGAAAGATGGTGTGAATAATTTCATTGATGTTGTGCCTGAAGAGGTGAAGGTAGAACTTGGTCAAGAATCGAAGGCGGCTGGAGAAGCTGCATTCAAGGCTCTTGAGCGTGCTGTAGCCGATTTGAAAGACGGCAAGATAGATGTGCTTGTTACAGCTCCTATCAATAAGAATTCTATTCAAAGTGAAGAGTTCAGTTTTCCAGGACATACTGAATACTTGGAACAATCGGCAGGAGACGGCAGCAAATCGCTTATGATTCTGTATAACGACCGTGTAAAGGTGGCGCTAGTAACGACTCATTTGCCTATTACACAAGTTCCTCAGTATATTACAAAAGAAGCGATTCTTGAAAAACTGGAAATTTTCAATCATTCGCTGAAGCAGGATTTTGCGCTTGAGCGCCCACGCATTGCTGTGCTTGGATTGAATCCTCATTCTGGCGATGGAGGCCTGCTAGGAAAAGAAGAGCAGGAAATCATCATGCCTGCAATAGAAGAGGCTAATGATAAGAAAATTCTATGCTTTGGACCATATGCAGCCGATGGCTTCTTTGGTAGCGGACAGTATGATAAGTTTGACGGAGTGCTGGCAATGTATCACGACCAGGGACTTGCACCATTCAAGACGATAGCTATGGAAACAGGCGTGAACTATACAGCAGGATTGCCTTTTGTTCGCACATCGCCCGACCATGGTACAGGTTATGATATTGCAGGAAAAGGCATGGCCGATGACACTTCATTCAGGGAAGCGATTTACAGCGCAATTGATATATTCCGTAATCGTGCCATATACAGTGAGATAACAAGTAACCCGTTGCGCCGCCAATATGTGAATAAAGGCTCGGATAATGTGGTGCTTGACCTTACAAAGGTAGAGGACGAGGATACTCATTAAAATCCATTGTACATGAACTATGCAATAATCGCTGCCGGGCAAGGCTCCAGACTGGTACAGGAAGGCGTGCAGAAGCCTAAGCCGCTAGTGGAACTTAATGGCGAGCCTATGATAGCTCGTCTTATAAGAATATTCGCCGAAA
Organism: Muribaculaceae bacterium; assembly: GCA_017391675.1. Taxonomy (GTDB): domain Bacteria; phylum Bacteroidota; class Bacteroidia; order Bacteroidales; family Muribaculaceae; genus RGIG4576. The sequence continues at coordinate 22,705 of JAFOXR010000069.1, read as the reverse complement.
ATAATGCCGAAAGCATAAGCGTAATCGTAAATGAAGAAATGACTGAAGTGAAGGCGTTGCTTGATACGCTGAATCCAGGTTGTGAACTCAATGTGGTTGTGAAGACAACGCCAAGTTCAATGCATAGCTTTTACGAATTGTCACGCGTGATGAAGCCTGGAAAGTTCTGCTTGACTACGGTGGACACAGTTTTTAAGGAAAAGGATTTTGCTTCTTATGTAAGAGCCTTTGACGAGGATACCGATAATGATGGCATGATGGCCGTGACTCCTTTTATTGATGATGAAAAGCCGCTGTTTGTGGAGACTGATGAACAGAATTCAATAAAGGCATTCCTGGACGAGCATGCCGATGGCGTGAAGTATGTGTCGGGAGGCGTTTATGCACTCAATGAGAAAGCGGTGCGTGTGCTAGAAGAATGCATGGCTAATGGAATGTCGCGAATGCGTAATTTCCAGCGCGGACTTATTGCTGCGGGATTGAAACTGAAGGCTTATCCAATAGAGAAGATAGTTGATGTTGATCATGCGAATGACATTGAAACTGCCGAGAGATTTATAAGTGAATAGAAAGAATAAATAATAGAACGATAATGTCGGAAATAAGAATAGCAGGAGTGATGCGTTCGGGTGCATATTCACCGAACCACATAGGCAATGATGCCGCAATATTCAATGCGACGGCCGATCAGCTGCGCAAGCGTGGCTTTGTGGTGAATGTGTATAGCGAGGAAAAGTTCCGCGCGAGCGACATCGAGGAGGAAGTAGTCCTCAATATGTGTCGTGACGCAGCTTCTATCGATAAGTTGCAAAAACTTGAAGACAGCGGTAAACTTGTGGTAAATTCCGGATATGGAATAGAAAACTGTACGCGTGAGCGTATGGCAAGAATCTTGATGGGAAGTGGAATACCTTACCCTGAAAGTATTATCGTGAATACCGATGAAAGCGTGAAAGACGCGATGGAAAGAGCCGGCATGAACAATTGCTGGGTGAAGCGTGGCGGACATTCTCAACACAAGGAAGATGTGAGCTATGTGCGTCATCGCGATGAGGCACAGGAAGTGCTTCAGGAGTATTTCTACCGTGGCATTGAGCGCGCTGTGATAAACAAGCATCTGGTTGGAGACCTTATAAAATTCTATGGAGTGAGAGGAACTCCGTTCTTCCACTGGTTCTATCCGTATGAGGCTGGTCATTCAATGCAGGGATATGGCGCAGAACTTGAAGAGTCTAAGGGCTTGACACTTGATGTGGAAAAATTGAAAGGTTATTGCAATCTGGCTTGTGAGGAACTGAATGTGGCTATCTATGGAGGGGACTGTATAGTGTCGCCCGACGGAAGCATAACTATAATTGACTTCAATGACTGGCCAAGTTTTGCTCCATGCTGCAACGAGGCTGCTCCGTATATCGCTAAGAGTGTGCTGGCTGAAATTAAGGCATTTGTTGCCAAGCGTCAGTGAAACATGCGGGAGAAAAACGGGTGATATTTAATTAGCTGAAAGAAGACGAAAGATGAAAGATGAAAGAGGAAAAGTTTCCAATATTCCATAAACTTATAGCTACAAGCTTTGGCGCAGGATTCTCTCCAGTGGCGCCGGGCACAATGGGCGCACTGTTTGGGGTGGCTGTGTGGTATCTGCTGTTTGCGTTGCTGGATTATGCGACGCTTATGTGGACATTGTCGGGGTTGATCGTGGCTTTTACTGTGCTTGGAGTTTGGTCGTCGTCGGTGAGCGAACGCTATTGGGGTGAAGACCCGTCGCGTGTTGTTATGGACGAGACCGTGGGTGAATGGATAGCGTTGCTGGCAGTGCCTGCAAGCGGTCATTGGGGATATGTACTGGCTGCTTTTGTGCTTTTCCGATTCTTCGATATAGTGAAGCCGCTTGGCGTTCGCAGTATGGAAAAATTGAAAGGCGGATATGGAATAATGGCCGATGATATACTTTCGGGTATCTATGCGGCCATTGTGATAGTAGTTTTTAATTACTTTGTATAATTAATGGAAGAGACAACCAATACGATAAAGAAAAAAGGTAGAGGCATACTGCTGTTCCTTAAGGCCTCGGTGTCGTCGCAGATAGCATCGTGGGTGGATATGGGACTCAGCTTTGTGCTGTATAGTGTAGTGGGGCTTGTCGCCTACGATGGCTTCTTCGCTAAGGCAATTGGTGCTGCTACGGGCGGTGTGATCAATTGCTGCATAAACTATAAGTGGACATTCCGTGCCGGAGATTGCAGTAAAAGGAATGTTGCTGTGAAATATGCAATGGTGTGGTTTGGCAGTCTCCTGCTTAATTCCTTCGGTACGGCATTTGTTACAGGAGCTTTAGGCGACTGGACATTGCTTGATGAACTGGGCGTTGCACAGGATATGCGCTTCTTCGTCGCTCAGTTGGCGGTGTCGCTAGTGGTGTCTATCTGCTGGAATTTTATGCTTCAGCGCTATTTTGTGTTCCGGAATGTGGGCATGAAAGATAAAGTAAAGAAAGTAACGACAAAAATAAAACATCATAATGGAAAATAAGAGTACATTCAATAAGGTGCGCGATGCGCTGCAAATGGGAATCTATAAGGTGATAAATCCATTTGTGTACGGAATGATAAAGATAGGCATTACGCCTAATATGGTTACAACTATAGGCTTCTTGGGCAATCTTGCTGCTGCCGTAGTGTTCGTTTATGCCGCTATAGCAGGCAATGGAACTGTTGATTGTTCGCTTGTGGGAATAGCGGGGCTAGTGCTTATATTGTCATCATTGTTTGATATGCTTGACGGACAGGTTGCCCGTTTGGGCAATATGCAAAGCACATTCGGTGCGATGTATGATTCGGTCCTTGACCGTTATAGCGAACTAGTGACATTGGGCGGTATCTGCTATATGCTTATGGAAGGCGGATACTTCGTAGGCTCTGTGATAACATTCGCAGCATTAGTAGGCTCGCTTATGGTGAGCTATGTGCGTGCGCGTGCCGAAGGATTGGGTATCGAATGCAAGGTGGGACTGATGCAGCGTCCTGAACGAGTGGTTGTGACATGTCTAGGTGCAATTGCTTGCGGAATTTATGGAAGCAATGCCGAAACCCCGGCATTTGACCCTATGCTGATAGTGATTGTTGCTATGGGACTCATAGCATTGCTTGCTAATATAACAGCATTCGTGCGTATCGCGCATTGCCGCAAGCAACTGGAGAATGAAAAGTAAGTCGGATATGAATAAGATAATTCAATTGCCTTCACGCAAGGAGTCGGTGATTCTTTTTGTGTGTCTTGCCGTTTGGCTTGTGGTGACGGCTGCATTTGTGGGATTCCGTCCCGAACATCCGGTGCTGGCCTTGCTGATAGGCGGTATGTTTCTAGCAAATAACGGTACTCGGAAACTGGTTATGGCATTGATGCCGTTTGCCCTGTTCGCCATTTCTTATGACTGGATGAATATGGTACCTAACTATATGGTTAATCCAGTTGATGTGAAGGGTCTGTATGACGCAGAAAAGGATTTGTTTGGAATAGCAACGGCTGCGGGAGTGCTTACTCCTAACGAGTATTTTGCCATACACAATTGTCCTTTTATGGATTTCATGGCGGGAGTGTTTTACTTATGCTGGGTGCCTGTACCCATTATTTTCGGCATAGGTTTGTATTTTGCTCATCAACGCAAGGTGTATCTTCATTTTGCAATGGTGTTCCTGTTTGTCAATCTTATAGGATTTGCAGGATATTACATTCATCCTGCAGCGCCACCGTGGTATGTAATGAATTATGGTTTTGAACCAATACTCGGTACGCCTGGTAATGTAGCCGGACTTGGACGATTTGATGAAATGGTAGGCGTAGGCATATTTGATTTTCTGTATTCAAGAAACTCTAATGTGTTTGCTGCAGTGCCTTCATTGCATTCAGCATATATGGTCATTGCTTTCTGGTATTCGTTGAAGGCAAAATGTCCTAATTGGCTGCGTGCTGTATTTGCTGTCATCGTGCTTGGCATTTGGTTTACAGCGGTATATTCCTATCATCATTATCTTATTGATGTGATACTAGGCGCAAGCTGTGCAGTACTAGGCATATTCCTTTTTGAAAAATGCTTGATGAAGTGGAATAAATTTTCTAAATTTGTGGATAGGTACACTGAGTATGTGTCCTGAGTGAAGAAATATAGTAGAATGTCTCTCAAGAAATAGCCTGAAGAAAAAAAGAATGAGTAGTTTTGACAAGATAAAGGAACAGTACAGGAATAGCCTCAAGTCGATGGACACCGAAGAGTTTATTGACCTGATGTTCTATCGCCCGTTAGGTTATCTGTGGGCATTGCTTTGCAGTAAAATAGGTGTGACCCCCAATGCTATTACGATAGCAAGTATATTCTTGGGCGTGGGTGGTGGAGTGCTGCTGTATTTTCATGACGATTTGCTTTGGCTCAATTATTTGGGAATTTTTCTCATAATATGGGCTAATACATTTGATAGCGCAGATGGTCAGCTAGCTCGAATGACAAAACAGTATTCTAAATTGGGCCGTATTCTTGACGGAATGAGTGGAGACTTCTGGTTCATTGCGATTTATGTGGCTATATGCTTGCGCACTAATGCGACAGATGCAGTCTTTGCGGCTCAACCATGGCTGATATGGGTGATTGCTGCATTTGCCGGGTTGTTCCATGCCAAGCAGGCTTCATCGGCCGATTATTATCGCCAGTTCCATTTGTATTTCCTTAAGGGGGAAGCCGGAAGCGAATTGGATAGCTGTAAAGTGCTTGATGCAAAGTTGAATGAATTGTCGTGGAAAAAGGATTTCTGGTCAAAACTGGTGATGTTCTTCTATCGTAATTACACTGCCAATCAGGAAAAGTTTACGCCCTATATGCAAGTGTTGCGAAGTGAACTTAACCACCGTTATGGCGGGGCAATCCCTCAGTCGTTCCGTGATGCGTTCAGAGCGAAGAGCAAGCCTCTTATGAAGTATACCAATATGCTCACTTTCAACACGCGCATAATAGTGCTGTTCTTGTCGGTAATAGTGCAGATGCCTTATTTGTACTTCTTGTTTGAACTTACGGTGCTTAATATCATGCTGATATATATGATTAAGCGTCATGAGGGTATCTGTGATAAATTCGTGGAGGAATTGAATGATGGCAAGTATGAATGATGTTAAAGGCATAATCTTTGATTATGGCGGTACTATAGATAGCCGTGGTGTGCATTGGAGCGAAGTGATATGGAAAGGCTATGAGAAAAGTGGAGTAAATGTGGACAAGGCTGTGTTCCGTGATGCCTATGTATATGCAGAACGGCTGTTGGCAAAGCAGCCGCTAGTTAAGCCAGAATACAATTTCTATGACTTGATGCTTCTGAAAGTGAGAAACGAACTTTTGTGGCTATGTGAACAAGGTCTTGTAGCTAATGACGAAGTTGAGCCAAAGTCGGTTGAGATAGCCAAGTATTGTGACGATAGCGCAAGGGAGTGTGCAGAAGAAGCTAAGCCTGTGCTAGATGCTTTGAAGGAAAGATATCCCATGGTGATGGTGAGTAATTTCTATGGAAATCTCAAGTCGGTTCTTGAAGAGTATGGTTTGCTGAAGTATTTTGATTCCATAGTAGAAAGCGCAGTAGTAGGGGTAAGAAAGCCCGACGGCATGATATTTAAGCTTGGTGTAAAAGAACTGGGCATGAATCCTGAGCAGGTCGTTGTTATAGGTGATAGTTATAGCAAAGATATCGTTCCTGCGATGTCAATAGGTTGCCAGACGATATGGCTTAAAGGCAAAGGCTGGGGAGATGAGCCAGAGAATGATTATGCTTCGGTGGAAGTGAAAAAATTGGCTGAAATACCAGACGCCCTATTGTGAAATATTAACCAATATTAGGTTGTAAATGTACTAGAATTTGCAAAAATTATCAAAACAGGTGCTCTGTTAGCAGATTTTAACAGTCGTAGGTTAAAGAAAACCTTTGAAATATTTTTCTAATAGGAAAATACATGATAATTTTACAAAAATTTTCAAGGTTGAGGTGAGAACTGTGTGTTAGCGCCGCCACATTTTGGGTATAATTTTGATTATTGTTGGTCTGTGATTGAACTTTTTTATGAAAATTTCGACAGGACTGGCGAGGTTGAAGTTGTACTTGATTGTGGAAAAGAGTGTGAGATGCTTTCTTGCTGAAATTGAAAGTGAAATAAATTAAAAACTAATATATTTAAAGTTAGAAAATTATGGAAAAATGCAATGTGCAAAAAGCTGATGGCAAGTTAGGCGTATTGGTAGTCGGACTTGGTGCAGTAAGCACAACTTTCATGACTGGTGTATTGATGGCTCGCAAGGGTTTGGCAAAGCCAGTAGGTTCAATGACTCAATATGACAAGATTCGTGTAGGTAGAGGTGCTGAAAAGAAGTACTTGAAGTATGATCAAATCGTTCCTATAGCATCATTGGACGATATCGTATTCGGTGCATGGGACGTTTATCCTGCAAATGCTTATGAGGCAGCAATGAATGCTGAAGTATTGAAGGAAAAGGACATCGATCCAGTTAAGGACGAATTGGTTAAGATCGTTCCTATGAAGGCTGCGTTTGACAAGAATTATGCTAAGCGTCTTGAAGGTGACAATGTGAAGGTTGCTAAGGACCGTTGGGATATGACAGAACAAATCCGTGAAGATATCCGTAACTTCAAGAAAGAAAACGGTGTTTCTCGCGTAGTAGTTCTTTGGGCTGCTTCAACTGAAGTTTATGTTCCAGTAAACGAAGCTGTTCACTATAAATTGGCTGACCTAGAAGCTGCAATGAAGGCTGACGATAAGGAAAATATTGCTCCTTCAATGTGTTATGCATACGCTGCATTGGCAGAAGGTGCTCCATTCATCATGGGTGCTCCTAATACAACTGTTGACATTCCTGCAATGTGGGAAATGGCAGAAAAGACTAAGATGCCTATCGCTGGTAAGGACTTCAAGACTGGTCAAACTTTGGTTAAGTCTGGTTTCGCTCCAATCATCGGCACTCGTATGCTAGGTCTTTCTGGCTGGTTCTCAACTAACATTCTAGGTAACCGTGACGGTCTTGTTCTTGATGAACCTGCAAACTTCCGTACAAAAGAAGTTTCTAAGCTTTCTACATTGGAATCAATTCTTGTTCCAGAAGAACAACCTGATTTGTATACTGACTACTACCACAAGGTGCGTATCAACTATTATCCACCTCGCAACGACAATAAGGAAGGTTGGGATAATATCGACATCTTCGGTTGGATGGGTTACCCAATGCAAATTAAGATCAACTTCCTATGCCGTGACTCAATCTTGGCTGCTCCTCTATGCCTTGACTTGGTATTGTTGAGTGACCTTGCTGCACGCGCAGGACGCTGGGGAACACAACGCTTCTTGAGCTTCTATTTGAAGAGCCCACAACACGACTACACTCAAAACGAAGTTCCAGTAAACCACTTGTTCCAACAATATGTAATGCTTAAGAATGCTATCCGTGAAATGGGTGGTTACGAAGCAGACGAAGAAATTGATTAATTTCAATTAAATCAATATATTGTAAAAAGGGGCGCATGCGCCTCTTTTTTTGTTTTATTGTGGTTTTATGAAAAAAAATGCCTATCTTTGTCTAGTTTTGTACTATTGTATCATTGTTAGATGTGCTATTGCGCATTTATGAGGAATATAAATGAGTGTGACTAAAAGGGAAACATTTTGGAAATGAATACAATAGATGCAAATTAAGTAGAAATGTAAAAAACATTTGTAATGCAAGAATTTGAAAACAATCAGTTAGAAAGCAGGGAAGTTGCTAACGAAATCTCAATGAGAGAGTATTTTGTTGCTTGTGGTAACAAGTGGATTTGGTTTGTGGTTTCGTTTGTTGTATGTTCTGCAGTGGCATTGTTCTATGCTAAGTCTCGAGTTCAAACATTCAGCTCAACAGCGTATATATTAATAAAGTCCAGTGAAGACTCTGGAGCTAGCAGTGCTACTGCGATGTTTACCGACCTGGGCTTTGTGAGCAATAATTCCAGCGCTGTAGAAAATGAAATCTATGTTGTGAAGTCTACTCAATTGATGGATAATGTAGTAGAAGATCTTCATATCAACAATTTGTATTTCGTGCAGAAAGGATTGCGCAAGGTTAATGTCTATAAGGAGAGTCCTATCGAAGTGATTACTCCTGCAGAACTTAAGGTAACTGAGCGACCAAAAGAGATAGTTGTGAAACCTATCGATGGTGAAACTTTTGAGTTTGAAACCGATAGTATTTCATGGACTAAGGCAAAGTATGGCGACAAGTTTGATACTGAGTTTGGAACATTGTCTGTAGTCAAGACACCAGAATTTGCCGATAAGTATTTGTATGAGAATATTTATGTGAATGTTAATACTATTCATGGCAGAGCAGTTGATTTCTGTAAAATCCTTGATGTTAAGAAAGCCGACCGCGAAACGGTAGTTCTTCAAATGACATTCGAGGGCAGCAATTTCAAGATGTGTCAAGATGTCCTTAATAATCTTATTGAAGCTTATAATCAAGATGTAATCAATGACAAGAATCATGTGGCTCATGCTACTGAGGCATTCATCATGGAGCGTATTAATGCAATAAGCAAGGACCTTAGCGGAATTGATAGCCAAATTGAGGGCTTGAAGGTTGCTAATAATATTCCTGACTTGAAGACTGCAGCAGGAGCGTTTGTTGATGAAGGATCAAAGTATGCATCTAATGTTGCTGAGGCAGAAATGCAATTGTCATTAGCTCAATACATTAAGGATTATATAGTAGGAATGAAGGATAATGATTTGATTCCTGCTAATATGGGCCTTTCTGATATGGGAGTGAATACCTTGATTGAGGCGTATAATAAAGAATATTTAGAATATGAAAAGATGGCGGCTTCATCGGGTGCAGCCAACCCTGTACTTGTTGAAAGGGGCAAGTCATTGTCTTCAATGCGTGCTAATATCGTTCGTTCGGTAGAGTCATTCTGTAAGAGCTTGGAATTGAAGGTTGAAAAAGCGCGTACGCAAGAACGCCTCGCAAATCGTCGTATAGCATCGGTTCCTATTCAAGAAAAGGAAATCAGTGATGTATTGCGTCAACAAAAGATCAAAGAGGAACTTTATTTGTACTTGTTGAACAAGCGTGAAGAAAATGCGTTGCAGCTAGCCATTACCGAACCGAATGCTAAGATTATTGAACATGCTGGTGGTGAAAGCAAGCCTGTCGCACCTCGCACGCTATACATACTTATAATAGGAGCGTTCTTGGGCGTCTTGATACCTGCAGGTGTTATTTATGTCATCTTCTGGATAAGAATGCTTGACATGAAGGTGCGCTCTCGTCTTGATATTGAGCAAGTGTGCGATATACCGATTGTCGGCGAATTGCCTGAAAAGGACAAAGAACAAGAAGGAGAAGAAATAGTTGTGACCGAAACAGGTCGTGACCGATTGAGCGAAGCATTCCGTATTGTGCGCGGTAATATCGACTACATGATGAAGAAGCGCGAAGACGGTTTGGGCCAAGTGCTGCAATTCACTTCTACTATCCCAAGTGAAGGCAAGAGTTTCGTGGCTATTAACTTGGCGATGACATATGCACAGTTTGGCCGTAAGGTTGTTGCTGTGGATTTGGACCTTCGTAAGGGTAATTTCTCTAAGTATCTTGGTGAAAAGAAAAAACTTGGTGTGAGTGCATTCTTGTCAGGAAAGATTGATAATATAGATGATATTATAATCAAGGGCTCAGTTCACCCTAATCTTGACACTATTGCACTAGGAGCAATGCCTCCTAATCCAGCTCAACTGCTTTTGAGCGACCGTTTCAAGGAATTCATACAGTATTTGCGTGAGCATTATAGCTATGTGTTCTTGGATACCGTGCCTTATGGACTGGTTGCCGATGCGTCAATCATTAACCGTCGTGTGGATATGACTGTGTATGTGATGCGTGAAGGTAAGGTGGATAAGCGCTATTTGCCAGAATTGGCTAAGATGCATGCCAATGATAAGATTAAGAACATGTGCTTCTTGCTTACTGACATTCCGATGGATAAATCAAACGGCCGTTATGGCTATGGCTATGGCTATGGCTATGGTTTTGACTATAATGAAGAAAAGAAGAAAAAGTAATATAAAATAGATATCTAAAAGTGCAGGCGGCTGTCTTTGACAGCCGCCTGCTTGTTTAATGTCGTATGTTTTTTGTTTGAGAATCACTGATTCTGTGATTAGCTCTTGACTTTGTCTGGGTTCTTGGAGATGAATTCTTTCCATGAGCGACAGCCTTTATCGGTCTGAGGCTTAGAAGATTCATAGTAGTGGCACACAGCTGCTGCGAGAGCATCGGTTGCATCAAGGAATTCGGGCATCTCGTTCTTAGGGATACTTAAGGTCCTTCTTAGCATTTCAGCCACTTGTTCTTTAGATGCAGCTCCGTTGCCTGTGATTGCTAGCTTAATCTTTCTCGGCTCATATTCGGCTATAGGGATATCGCGGTTCAATGCGGCAGCCATAGCTACACCCTGAGCTCGTCCAAGTTTGAGCATGGATTGAACATTCTTGCCGAAAAAAGGAGCTTCAATAGCCATTTCATCAGGAAGATACTGGTTTATGAGGCCAGTCACTCGTTCAAATATGCGTCTTAGTCTAAGGTAGTGGCTGTCAAACTTGTTAAGTTTTATAACACCCATGGCAATGATTTCCAGTTTCTTGTTGTTGATGCCTAGGATACCGTATCCCATTACATTCGTACCAGGGTCAATGCCGATGATTATGCGTTCGTAGCTGTTCATGATTGGCTAGATGTCCATTACAGTCATTATGGTAGTGAATCCTACAACTTTCTGATTGAACGAACATTCCATTTCCCGTATAAGCTCAGCCCCGTATTCCTTGTACCATTTCTCAAGGGTATCTACATTCTCCACTGTGAATTGCAATGAAAAACTGTTGCTTTTCCCGTCGTTCTCAACCATGAGGTGAGCTAGGCGAGGTTCCTTAAGGTCACCGCTTTGTATTGCTTGGGGAATAAATCTGGTGCGAAGCCATTTAATGAATGCTACGGCAACGCTATTGTCCGAATTGTATGTAGTGTTGTAAATTATCATAATTGCAAAGATAGGTAATAATTGGCAGTTGATGGCTAGAATTATATATATTTATTAAGGTGTTAACACCTGTTTCAGATATGTTAAATTTAAAATAAGGTTTATAATGTTATGTAAATGTTAAAAACTTGTGCTATCTTTGTGGCGTGAAACTTAATTTAGGTAATCTAAAGTTAGACTTAATTATTAATTTATTATTTACATTATGATTAGAAATCTAAAGGCGTTATTTTGCGTATTGATGCTTATGCTAGGCTTAAGCGTTAGTGCTCAGGTGACAACTTCATCTATTAGCGGTATCGTTATAGACGAAAATGGTGATCGAGTAAAGGGTGCATCAGTGGAAGTGAAGCACCTTCCTTCTGGTTCGTATTATGAAGCCACTACAAATGGCAATGGACACTACTTTATTCAAGGTATGCGTATAGGTGGACCTTATACTGTTGATGTAGAAATTAATGGTGTTGAAGTCGCTTCTTATAATAACATATTCTTGCAATTGGGTAATACCACAGAAGTAAATGTTGATTTGAAAGAAGATGCAGCTTCAAATAATGTAACCTATACAAAAGCTACAGAGTCACAGCTATCCAACAAGGTGAATTTGACTGGTACTATTTTAGACGATAAGTCAGAACCATTGATTGGAGCATCTGTAGAAATAAAAAATGTTAGAACAGGATCTTCTAAAGGTGTTTCAACCGATATGAACGGACAATTTACTGTTGCCGACTTGCAAGACGGAAAGTACAATGTTCGTGTTTCATTTATTGGTTATAGAACAGCTATTATCAGTTCATTGAACATTAAGAAAGGAGAAGTAGTTTCTCTTAAGACTAAGATGGAATCATCTTCAAATATGCTTGAAGATGTTGTCGTTACTGCTACAAAGACTAAATTTGCAGGCGAAAAGACTGGTGCTTCAACAAATATCAGTTTGGCGCAAATGTCATCTATTCCTACAATTAATCGCAGTATTTCCGACATTGCGCGTATCTCTCCTTACGCAGGTAGCGGTATGAGCTTTGCTGGTGGTGACGGTCGTTCAACTAACTTTACTGTTGACGGTGCAAACTTTAACAACAACTTCGGTTTGAGCGATGCTCTTCCTGGTGGTGGTACTCCTATTTCAGTTGAGGCTCTTGAAGAAATGCAAGTGGTTATTGCTCCTTACGACCTTCGTCAAACCAACTTCGTAGGTGGTGGATTGAATGCTGTAACCAAGAGCGGTACTAATACATTCAAGGGTAGTGCATATACTTACCAGTATAATGAAGATATGCGCGGTAACCGTGCCGGTGGAGAAGACCTAGGTAATCGTGGTAAGGACCGCAAGCATGTGTATGGTGCCTCAATCGGAGGTCCTATTGTCAAGGATAAGTTGTTCTTCTTCGGTAACTTTGAATATCAAAAGATTCCTACTGTTGCAACAGAATGGCAAGCTTCGGCTGATGGTGTAGCTGACGGTAGTAATTATATTTCTCGTACGAAACTTTCTGATATGGAACGCGTTTCTAATTATGTGAAAGAAAAGTATGGTTACAATACAGGTTCTTGGACTGATTTCCCAGCAGATGAAAGCAATATCAAGTTCTTGGCTCGTATTGACTGGAATATAGCTCGTAACCACAAACTTGCTGTTCGTTACAACTATACAAAGAACCAATACTGGAATGCTCCAAACGGTAACTCTAATGATGCTAGTTTCCGCTATCGTGCAGCTAATCGTATGTCAGAAATGTCAATGGCGTTTGCTAACTCAATGTACTCTATGGATAATGTGGTGCATTCATTCTCTGCCGATTGGAATGCTCGTTTCGGTAACAACATTTCTAACCAGTTGCTTGTGACTTATACAAGCATTAAGGATATGCGTGGAACAAATTCTGATATCTTCCCATTCGTGGATATTCTTGGCGGATATGAAGTGAATAGTGATGGTACTATCACACAGGATCCTACTCCATATATGTCATTAGGTTATGAATTGTTTACTTATAATAATGGTGTAAACAATAAGATTCTTACTGTTAATGATAACTTTACATATAATCTAGGTGCGCACAAATTGATGGCTGGTTTGAGCTTCGAATATCAAATGGCTAACAACTCTTACATGCGTAATGGTACAGGTTTCTATCGTTACCGCAGTGTAGATGATTTTATCAATGGTGCCGCTCCTGAATCGGTAGCTTTCACAATTGGTTATAATGGCGAAACAAATCCTGCAGCACAAGTGCGTTTCAATCAATATGGATTGTATCTTCAAGACGAATGGAATATAAACAAGAACTTCAAGTTGAACTATGGTATTCGCTTTGACCTTCTTGCATTCAACGAAGATGACATTATGACTAATGGTGAAATCCTTGCAGTAGATTACGGCGGTCGTCATATTGATACTGGTAAGTGGCCTGGAAACAAGGTTAATGTAAATCCTCGTGTAGGTTTCAATTGGGATATACTAGGAAATAAGAGCTTGGTATTGCGTGGTGGTACAGGTTTGTTCACAGGTCGTCTTCCATTGGTATTCTTCACTAATATGCCAACAAACTCAGGTATGGTACAGAACATGGTTACTATTAAGACTAAGTATAGTGGTTATGTATGTGATGCAACACCTACCGAAGCTTTGGCTAAATTTGCAGGCGGTATGATTACCGATGTGAATGAAATGGCTAAGATTGCAGGAGCCAAGACTACAATTGCTCCAGGTGAAGGTGCATTCCAGTCTACTCCTTGTGGTATTGATCCTGATTTCAAGATGCCTCAAGTGTGGAAGTCTTCTATTGCAGTGGATTATCAATTGCCAGTTAGCTTCCCATTCACTGTAACAGGTGAGTTTATGTATACTAAGAATGTTAACGCTGTGAAGCTTGACAACTACAATGTGAAGCCTATTGATGAAACTTGGGAACGATTTGCTGGTTCTGACAACCGCGTTATCTATCCTGATAACTTTGTATACAACGATAATATTAACACTGCTTGTGTGCTTACAAACACTAGCAAGGGATATGGATATACAGCTAATATTACATTGAATGCAAGACCAGTTAAGGGCCTTAACTTGATGGCGGCTTACACTCGTACTGAGTCTAAGGAAGTGTCAGGTATGCCAGGTTCAAATGCAACATCTGCTTGGAATGGACTATATACAATCAATGGTCCTAACAATGCAACTGTGATGCGTTCTCAATATGTAATTCCTGATCGTATCATCGCTAGCGTAGGTTATGACTTGCATGAAACTACTCACTTGAACTTGTTCTATACATGCTATTCTCCTTATGGATATAGCTACTACATGACAAATGATATGAATGGTGATGGTATTTCTACTGACTTGATTTATATCCCAAAAGATGAAAATGATATTATCTTTGCAGGTACTCCTGAACAACAAGAAAAGGATGCTGCTGATTTCTGGGCATTCGTAAATCAAGACAGCTACTTGAAGAATCACAAGGGTGAATATGCTGAAGCTTATGGTGCTCGTGCTCCATTCGTACACCGCTTCGACTTCCGCATTGCTCAAGATATCAAGTTCCGCATTGGCAAGACTAACCACAAGATTGAACTTTCATTCGATTTCATGAACATCGGTAACTTGTTCAATTCTCATTGGGGTGTAGCTAAGAATATGAGTGCATGTAACAATGGTGCTATACTTAACTATGCAGGACAGAATGCAGAAGGCAAGCCAACTTTCACTCTATATCGTGACAAGAATGGTAATGCTCCTGCTAAGACTTGGGAATATAACCGTGCAACAAGTCAATGCTGGCAATTGCAATTCGGTGCTCGCTACACATTCTAATGATAGCAAGCTTCGATTGATATAAACAGAAACTGCGATATCCATAGGGTATCGCAGTTTTTTTTGATTCTTATTGTAAGAAGTATGTGGCTACCATTTTATGATGACCGATGCACCGCCGTTAGGCATGTCACATTTAAATGGCGGGTGCATTTTTGTGATTGAGATAAAACCTCCGGTTACTTTAGGAAATTCTTTATTTATTGCAGTAATTATTCTGCCAGCTGCATGCTCGAGCAGAGAAGAAGGGATGTTCATCTCTCGGCTTATGATGTCGTATAGTGCCGCATAATTGATTGTATCGTTAAGGTCGTCACTGGTTAATGCCTGTTCAAAAGGGTAGAACACTTCAATAGATACCTCAAAATCGTTTCCCACGGCCCGTTCCTGTTCCATCACTCCATGGTGAGCGTGGAATCTCATGTTGTCAAGTCTTATGCTAGTTTCCATTTTATTCGCTAGTTTCCTGTTCAACCCATACATACGCACCTATGTCAATGCTTTCTCCTGCAAAACGATTGTTCCCGTAGCGGTCAATAGATGCCTTTTCGGGACAAAGGTTCATGTCGCCAGTTCCTATTGCCATACTCTCATTCTTCAAACGGTAGTCGAAGATGTATTCTTCCCGTATAGTGAAGAATTCCGGTTCGCCTTCCCAAATGCAGTTGATGAAATTGTCATCATTTTCTCCAGCCGATTTCAAAAGGCAGTTTCTTAAATATACATTAGAGCCAGTAAGATCACCTATGTTAAGGTCGGTTGACAGACCGTATATGATGCAGTTGTCAAAGTTGGCCTGCATTAATGGTGTGCCTTGCTGTTCTTCTTCGGGGAGAACATATCCGAGTCCTAAAATTGCTCCTTCTATTGCGCTGAAGAGATAATAGTTAGTCAATGTGCAGTTCACAAAACTGTGTTTTCCGCCAATTAGTGCTACTGTGTTGCCTCCTGCTTCGCTGAATTCGCAACCTTCGGCCTCTATCCAGGAGTGAATAGAAGTGAGGACAGAGTTGCTGGCATTGTGCAGTACAGTGTTATACAGATGCAGCTTCATTCGGTCTGCTATTCCGCAAGAGTCAGCATAAACGCCATAGGTCGAGCCTCTCATAAGCACATGCTGCATTTCGTTGCCGAAGCTTTCGGGTGCAAGAATGATGCCGCCCCATTGTCCCGACATGATATCAAAGTCAATTTCACCCACTACATTATCGGTGCGGTCGCCTCGCAATGCGATAGGTGCGTCCTGTGTGCCTATTGCTTCCAGTGTACCACGCACTTCCATGTATGCTTTGTCGTGGAAGCATATTGTTGCGCCAGGGGAGATTGATAGCTTAGCGCCTTGCTCAACGACAAGTGAATCAAAAATAACATACGGCTTGTCGGCTGTGAAGCGTGTGTCGGCAGTAATGGTTTCTCCGTATTTGCGTATCACATCTTGTCCCCATGCAGTAACAGTAACCTTCTGTGGTACGCCATTAGTGAGGAATTGCACATGGTCGGTTATCTCTATCGGATTATTCTTGTCGGTAGGGTCGATATAGGCTTCTACAAACACGAAAATGCTGTCTTCTCCGCGTATCTCTACATCGTGAAATTCTTCGCCTGTCATTCCGTCGACATTCAGAAAGAATTTTCCGTTGCTAGTCCCTTCCATTTTGATAGAAGATATGTTTATCATCTTCTTGTGGCGGTTGTATACGGTGAACCTCTTTGTGGGAGTGCCTAACTCGGTAAATACTGTATCAAAAGCCAGCGTGTCGCACGAGAAAGTGAGCGTGTCGCTGCTGCTTGTCGTGAAATCGTCCTCAATGCAAGCTGTAGTCATAACCATAATGCACGCAACCACAGCATAAAGAATGTATCGTAGATGTTTCATCTTTTCCAAAAGTCATTATATCAATAAAATAACGAAAAATAAATAAGGTTATTATATTCTTCAATACAGG
Source organism: Muribaculaceae bacterium (assembly GCA_017391675.1). GTDB lineage: Bacteria > Bacteroidota > Bacteroidia > Bacteroidales > Muribaculaceae > RGIG4576. Next base: position 5,825 of record JAFOXR010000069.1, on the reverse strand, counting down.
TAAATGCAAAAAAAAACTGATATCTCGCAACGCACATTTCTATAAAACTAAAGAGGGCAAGTCTCATTTTTTGACTCGCCCTCTTATTTAGAGTTGTAAAGTTGTATCTTGTTACTTCTTGTCGATGTCTTTAAGAAGTTCTTCGACGGCAACTTTCAATTGAGTGTCTTCGCCTTTGACGATGGTTTCTGGGGCGTTAGCCACCTTTACATCTGGTTCTAGCTGCTTGTTTTCAAGGTAGCTTCCGTCATCGCAGCGGTATCCTACTACTGGAATGCCGAATACTAGTGACGGATCTTGCAGTGTTTCCCAAGAAACGCTAGTCATTGTTCCAGGAACAGGCATACCAACCAACTTGCCTAGTTTGCCGAACTTGTAGACATAAGGTGTACCATGTGCGTTGCTGTAATTGGCTTCGCATTGAACCATGATGCTTGGCTTATTCCAGCGACGGCTTGGCATATCGCAAGCTTCGCGTCCGCGGATTACTTGAGTGAAGTATTTCTTTCCGCTGAACAGAATTTCCACATCTTCGTGCAGGCGGCCGCCACCATTAAAGCGAGTGTCTATTACAATACCTTCCTTGGTGTTGAATTTGCCAAGAATGTCGGAGTATATTGTGCGGAAAGAACCGTCGTTCATTGATTGTATATGAACATATCCCAATCGTCCGTTAGACCATTTTTCTACATCGGCTTCGCGCTGTTTTACCCAGCGTTTGTATAGAAGAGAATTAAGCGCGCCTTTTGTGATAGGCAGCACCACTTCGTCCCAACGAGTGCCGTCGGCAGGGTTGTGTATTGATACTAGAGTCTTCTTCTTTGCTAGTCCGTTAAGCAAAGTCGTGTAATCGGTGTTCTCGTCAATTTCCTCGCCGTTGATCTTTTCGATGATGCAACCTGCAGTCAGTTTGGTGTTCTTGTGGTCGAATGGACCTTTCTGAATTATTTCAGACACTTTAAGTCCTTTTCCAGTGTGATTCCAGTCGTAAAGCAATCCGAAATCGGCTGTAGTTTCACTGCTTCCCGATGGGTAGAATCGTCCGCCAGTGTGCGATACATTAAGCTCACCTAGTATTTCGCTTAACAATTCGGCAAAATCGTAATTGTTGCTGATGTGAGGCAGGAATTTAGAATATGCCTTATACATCAAATCCCAATTCACTCCGTGCAGATTTTCCTGGTAGAAGCGCTTCTTCTCTTGCTTCCACACATGGTCAAACATGTAAGCGCGTTCAGCGGCCAAGTCCATTTTCATTTCGGCAGAGTAGGTGATAGGTGTCATTTTGTCGCCAGCGCCTAGCTTGCTCATGCCGCGTCCTCCTAGAAGGAACAAAGTCTTTGCATCTTTGTCGCAATCAAGCGTTCCTGCTTTTGAAGTGCCTATTTTCTTCTCTTCCTTTTTGCGAAGGTCAACCTTGAACACATCGATGTCCTTGTCTCCTGCAGTGGTGTAGTACATTGTTTCGCCATCGCTGGTTACCATTGCGTCGTGAAGGTCGGAAGAATTGCGTGTTACTCTCACGATGCGGTCGCATATACCGTCAAGCTCGACAACAATGTCCTTTTTCTTGTCGTCTTTCTTCTTGCTGTCATCTTTTTTGTCGGATTTCTTGCTATCGTCTTTCTTCTCCTTCTTGTCGTTATCTTCTTTGTTTTTCTTCTGCTCTTTTTCAAGTTCTTTGAGAAGCTCGTAGTCTTCCTTGCTCAGTTTGTACTTGTCATAAGCGTCCTGGTTCATGAAAACCATCATCACATCCATGAGCGAACCCCATGAAGCGTGGCTGCGCATACCGTAGCGGTCGGTCGCAAACACGATTGCGTTGCCGTCGGGAGTCCATCTAGGACTTGAGCTGAAGTATCCGCTTCCGGTGATGTTGGTCACTTCTCCTCCTTGTGCGCTCACTATTGCAACATCAGTATAAGGGTCGTGCATATTGCCTATTATTTCAAGTGCAAACCATTTTCCGTCGGGTGACCATGTGTAGTGGAAACCGCCGTCGGTGCGGTACCAGTATGAACCGTCGGTTACCTGGCGAAGCTTCTTGCTCTCAAAGTTGTATACCATTAGTTTGTTGCGGTCTTCTATGAATGCAATTTCTTTTCCGTCGGGAGAATAGCTAGGGTAGGTGCGTTCCACTTTGTTGTTTGCTAGCAAAGGTTCTTCCTTGATTGTTGTAGCATTAGGGAAGTTCAAGTCTTCTTTGCGCTCTATCTCTGCAGTATATAGCTGCCAGTTGCCGTTGCGCTCGCTAGCGTAGGCTATCTTGCGGTTTTCGGGGTGCCATGTGATGCCATTTTCGGCAGCGGCAGTATTGGTAATCTTCTTGGTGGTATTATAGTCTACTGAAGTAACGAATACCTCTCCTCTTATGACAAAGGCAACTTGCTTCCCGTCGGGTGAAACTGTAGCGCCTCTTGCACCGCTGGAGTTACGCATGGTAGCAGGCTTGTTCTCGTCATCTCTCACGATGTTAATCTTCACCTTGCTTGGTGTTTTGCCTATTGCTTGTGTGTAGATTTCGCCGTCGTAGGTATAGCATAGTGTGTTATTGCCCGAAGACAGGAATCTCACAGGGTGAGTCTTGAATGCAGTAACGGCTTTTACCTGTTGTGGAGTATTTATAGAGAATGAATACACATTGAAAGTGCCGCCGTTACGCTCGCTCAGGAAATACACTGTTTCTCCGTCGGCAGCAAGTATCGGGTTGCGGTCTTCTCCTGCACGGTCGGTTAGATTGGTGTGCTTGCCGCTCGCTGTATCATATTTCCAGATGTCGCGTGTAATGGACGATGTGTGGTGCTTGCGCCATTCGTCTTCAAAACCCTTGCGGTCCTGATAAAGCATGAATTTGCCGTCCTTGCTGTAGCATACCATTTCGGCAGGAGTGCCTAGCACTTGGCGAGTCTTGCCGCCTTTAGTGTCTACTGCGTACAGCTCGGTCATGGCCGAAGTAGGGAAAAGGGCACTTTCGGCAGGATCTTGAATTGATGCATTGAATAGAACCGATTTGCCGTCGTGGGAGAATGCTGTAGGTGTTTCCGAAACAGAGTTGGTGGTTAAACGCTTTGCGTTTCCTCCCTGTGAGGACATCACAAACACATCAAAATTGCCGTTGCGGTCGCTGGCAAATGCTATTTTACTGCCGTCAGGACTCCATACAGGAGAGCAGTCATAGGCCGATTGGGTAGTCAATTGAATAGCATTTCCGCCAGTTGCGGGTACTTTATAGATGTCACCTTTATAGCAGAATGCTATTTCTTGCCCATTGGGTGAAATCTTGACATCACGAAGCCATAGAGGCGTAGTGGCGCTTGCTGTTATAAAGGTTGAAGCCGTTATAAGGCTGAGAATAATTTTTTTCATGTTAATATGTTTTGTACTTTATTTGTTGTTAAAAGAATATTCATCGTTACAATGTTGCTACAAATTTAATGATTAATTTGCTATTTTCCCTACTTTGCAGTACCTTTGAATTATACTTTAAAGATAAATTATCAAAGAATATGAAAATTAAAACGCTATTTATAAGTATAGTAGTAATGATGACTTCATGCGGCATGAATGCTCAGGATATTCAGTTGCCGGAACCTAACCGTAAGGGCGGAATGCCTCTAATGGAAGCTATCGGCAATCGTCAGTCGGCGCGCGAATTCAGCAATTTTGAATTGAGCCAGCAGCAGCTGAGTGATATGCTATGGACTGCGTGCGGATACAATCGTCCTGAAAAGCGTACTGTCGCAACTGCCTTGAATAAGCAGGAAATGAGTGCGTATGTAGTTACGGCAAAAGCTGTTTACAAGTATGAACCTAAAGAAAACAAGCTTATACATGTAAATGCCGGTGATCATAGAGAAGTGTTTGCAATGCAGGATTTCGCAAAGAAGGCTCCGCTTAATGTAGCTCTTGTAGCCGATTTGGCAAAGCAAACCAACGAGGTCTTTGCTGGTATGACAGTGGGCGCAATGAGCAACAATATCTATTTGTGGTGTGCTTCTGAAGGACTGAATACTGTGGTAAGAGCGAGTTTTGACCACGAAGGAGCGAAAGATGCGTTGAAACTTGGTGAGACAGAAAAAGTGCTACTTGTTCAAACTGTGGGTAAATAAATGTTCTCAAGAAAGTTTCTTGTACTGCACTTTATTGCAGTTTGTGCTTTGTTTGTGGCATGTGGAGCACCCGATGATTCGGAGAATGGCCCTGTGAGGATTTTTAATATGTCCCGTTCCGAAGTGCCTGATGCTGCACAGCACGATGTGGTGCATAGGGTGAAGACTCGTGGAGTGGGCGGCTATCTGGCGCGTGTGTTTAACGATAAAAACGATGTTCAGCTTGAGGCTGCGCAGTCGATAGGCATAAATCCCATATATTCGATTAAAGATGCTTATCACTTGAAGCGTCCTGTGAAGAAGATCGCTACTTGCGACGATTATTATCTGGATTCGCTCACGCATTCCATGCCATACCTGGTGCCAGAAGCGGCGGATCTGCTTCATGATATAGGGCGTGCATTTACCGATACTGTGCTTGCCCGTGGCGGCAGAGAATGCCAGATAAAAGTGACGAGCTTGCTGCGTACCGAAAATATGGTAGACAAGTTGAAACGGAGAAATGTGAACGCTTCGGGCTCATCGTGTCATATGTATGGAACCACATTTGACATAAGCTGGACAAGGTTCAACTACTGTGATCCTAATTACATCATGTATACGGAGGATTTGAAGAATATACTGGCGGAGATTCTGTTTGACATGCGCGAGCAGGGCCGTTGCTATGTCAAGTATGAACGCAAGCAGAGTTGTTTTCACATAACTGCAAGATAAACTGAAATGGAATATAGAATAAACAAATATACTACGCAGCATGAACAGACTCCTGGGTTGGAGGTGCTGAACATCAGAGCTGCACTTATAGATATGGACGGAGTCCTTTATGATTCCATGAAATATCACACTCAAGCATGGAAAAGGCTTGCCGATGAACTTGGGCTTCCTGCTACAGAGGAAGAATTTTATGTCTATGAAGGAATGACAGGAACAGGTATCATTAACTTGCTGTTCAACCGTACTTATGGCAAGGGTATAGATGATGCCGAAGCAAAACGCCTGTATGAAATCAAGGCCCGCTATTTCCTTGAAATAGGTAAGGTTGAGGTTATGCCGCATGCCGATCGTATGGTGAACGCGTTACGAGAAAAAGGCATAGCCAGAGTGCTTGTTACCGGTTCGGGACAGGCTTCTATTCTTGAGCGTGTGAGCAGGGATTATCCTGGCATATTTGACGAAGACAAGCGAGTGACAGCTCATGATGTGAAGAACGGGAAACCGCACCCAGAACCTTATCTCCAAGGCATGAGAAAGGCAGGTTGCACAGCAGAGCAGTGCATTGTGATAGAGAATGCTCCTCTAGGCATTCGGGCTGGTAAGGCTGCGGGCTGTTTTGTTATAGGCATAACTACTGGACCTATCCCTCGGGAAAAGATGTTAGAGGCAGGTGCCGATATAGTGTTTGACTCAATGGAGCAATTTGCCGATGCTTTGCCTCAATTGCTGGAAACCCCATATTTTCACTATAAATATCATTAAGCCAATGGCACAGAATATAATTTTCACAAATGAAGTAAACCAGGCTCTGGAACAAGTGCTTGAAAGCATGGATTTCAATAAGCTGTTCGTCTTGACCGATGTGAATACGGCTCATTTCGTTCTGCCTAAGTTTGGAACATCATTGTCAAAGTATGGCGCAACCAATATTTCAATAAATGCTGGCGATGTGAGCAAAAATGTGGAAAGTTTGACACAGGTATGGAAGCAACTGGGAGAAGG
>JAFOXR010000068.1 GCA_017391675.1 Muribaculaceae bacterium | reverse complement strand
TCTTACCACAGTCTAGGATATAAATGAAGTCGCCGTCAGCAGTTGAAGCAAATACAAGTTCTTGAGGAGTAACACCACTTGACACACCCATATCGAATGGCAAGTTTTGAGTACCTTCAGGAAGGCTTGCTGCAGGAATCATCTTATAAGCCTTAATGTTTCCTCCATAAGAAGCATAGTATAATGTAGGGACTTCCTTAGTGTAACCTACTTGGATATTAACATAAGAAGCAGACAATGCGCGGTTTTCACCTTCGATATCAAACTTAGTTTGAAGCTCGATCTTATTTGAACCTACATTCTTGAACTTTAATGCTCCTGGATTATCTATTGTACCATCAGGATTTGAATATCCCTTGTATTCAGTAATAGGAGTTCCATCAGCAAGAGTCGTTCCTGTTGGTAAAACCCATGTAAACTCACACTTCAAGTTATTTGGGTTAGGGATTTCAATATCCAAAGTAACTTCAGTAGAGTTAATAGTTACAATTTCTTCACTTTGTGACACAATGCTCATAGAAGGAGCAATGTCCATTACTTGAAGAGGATAAGTACAGCTAGCACCATCAATTGTTAAAGTAACATTGTAATCACCAGCCTTAGCATACTGGTGTACAGGGTTTGTCTCAGTTGATGTATTACCGTCACCAAAATCCCATGACACGGAACCACTCTTTGCAGATGTGTTAGTGAACTGGATTGGTGATACATAGTAATAATCGGTAGTATATTCATCACCTTGCACAGCAAAAGTGAAGTCAACATCCTTAGCCGGGAAGTCTTGATATTCAGGTTCTTTTTCAATACAAGAAACTGCAAAGACAGCCAACATTAAAATTAGTATATTCTTAATCTTTTTCATATTTTTTTGCCATTTTATTAGTTTAGCTCAACTGTCTTGTATTCAGTATCCTTACCCACTCCGCCCTTAGAGTCAACTACACGGAATTGAGATATTATAGAATACTTACGTGAAAATTCCAACGCATAGCTCTTTTCACTGCTGTTATAAATCCAAGCTTCAAATGGTACCATTTCCACCAATTCCTTCCACATAGGCATATACTCAGCGCGAACTGCAGTCACAGCACCACCGGTATTATCTGAGTAACGGCTGTAAATCCAGTGAGGAGCCTTATACACAGGGAACACCTTATCTTGAGAAATGCCTTCTGGAGCTTCTTCTTTAGTTGCAATTTGCTTTTCAACCATAACACCATTCTCTACTACTATATAGTAATAGCCAACGATTGTTTCAGTATCAACATCAAACCACAAGTCACCCTTAGTTTCACCTTGAACATCTGAATTAGAGAATGGAAGTGGAGTCAAATCCGGATACTTCGCATTTACTGCATCAAATTGTTCTTGTGTGAAATCATAGTTCAAATATACATTACGCAAGCCAGACAAGTAGATGCTGTCCTTTGTCAAATATGTTACCATTTGAGCCTTGAATTCTTCTTGGAATTCAGCAGGATAATAGTCATTGAACTTATTTTGGCTAGATTCGTCCCACGCAGTTGGGTTAGTCCAATTTACAGGACCTAGAGTGCGTGAAGTCGGGAATGCTGCATTCAAATGATATTCTTGACCATTCAAATATTCTTCGCTATGAGGGAATGACTTCAATAGATGGAAACCACGCACTGTATCATTCAAGTTCACAGTCTTAGTGTAAGCAGGAGAAGGGATTAGCTTCTGTATTGCTGCAGCACTTTCAGTCATAGTAATCATACCCCACACTTCGGAATGTGTGATAGAAACGCCTTCCTCAGTTGTATAGTACTTTCCTAAGAAACCCGCTTCATTACCTGCCTTGCAAACAGTACTAGCAAGCTCCCAAGTTACAGTAGGCACAACTTCGCCAGCTTCCATCTTGTCCATTAGCGGGTCATTTACAGCGCAAGATGTCATCAACAATGTTGCAGCTGCAAAAAGTCCTAATTTATTATATATTTTCATATACTATTTCTTATTTTTTAAATTAAATCTTTTGATTATTCAGCAGTCAACGAAGTGCGAACACCACGATCTTGCGCCCAAATCATTGGTTTTTGCAACCACTTGTAGTTATTGTATGCGCCTAGGCGTTCCAATTCACTACGGTTGTATTTACCTTCTGTATCAGGGTCTTGAGGTATGCGTTGTACCCAAGTATTTTCTTGTTGTTCATCAGTCAAGCCGTCAATCCAGTATGCAGAATACAAGTTGTAAGGACGACGAAGTTTTGGATAAACGATTTCTTGAGCATCACCGATACCATAGTTGTTACGCTTGTTAGAGAAGTGATAACGACGCATATCAGTCCATTGCTCTGGTTGCATATACATTGCAATATACTTTTGTGTCATCAAAGCTTCCAAATCGAATGTAGCTTCTTCGAAGTACCAGCGTTTGTTACCGCGTTCACTTACACGACGCACGCGAACATATTTAGTTACTTCACCCTGATTATTTGTCTTTTCTTCAATACCTTCTTCATTATTCAAGAATGCATTTACCTGAGCATTCCAGCTAGCTGCCGTTTCAAAACCTACAGCTCCGCTACCATCACCATGACCAGGATATTTATTGTCCTTTTCAGCATCATATTTTTCATTGATATGATTAGCCAAGAAGAAGTCTAGGTGGCGTTGGATATTGTTTTGAGTCGCTTCCTTTGCTAGAGCGCAAGCAGCTGTCTTATTACCCTTCCAGTACTCAGCTTCAGCCTTAATGAAGTAAAGCTCTTCCATTGTGAAGATTGGGTTATAGCCTGAGATAGAACCAGCATAAGCACCCATATACAAACTTGGATAATGGTCAACCTTATAAGAAGTACCAATACCGATATTGTTTTCGACATGGCGAATCTTTGAAAGAACATCTCCATCAGGTCCCTTACGAGCAATCATCAACAATTGCAAGCGTGGGTCATTAGCATATCCTTCCCAACCATTACGATAAATATCGTACGAGCCTTCATTTTTAGTTCCATAGTCATGCAAACCTAAGCAATCAACAACAAAGAACTTTGAAGGAACAGCTGAATCTAGCAAGTTCTTACGAGACTCCCAAGAGTTGATGATTGGTTGAGCTGAAGACCATACACAGTTTTGTTCGTTTGTACCACCGTCAAAGTTGTAACGAGGTTCATTACCGAACCAAGAACCGTAAAGAAGGTCACCTGAACGCCATTGGTTGATAGCAGCGTCAGCAGCATCGATAATCTTTTGGCAAGTAGCAGCCGATGTATCAATATTTGGAAGGTTACGCAATAGAAGGCGAGCCTTTACAGCATAAACTAGACCTTTCCACTTGTTCAAGTCACCAGCATATACGCGGTCTTGAACAACATCGATAGTTTGGTTACCTGCAGCTTGAGTAATAGCAGGATCTTCATACATACTGATCAACTCGTCAATTTCCTTGAACATCCAAGCGTAGATGCTAGCTTGAGTGTCATAAGTTGGAGAGTTTGATTGGTATGCGTTAGTTAGAGGCATTTCACCAAACATATCAGTAGCCAACTGAGTAGAAAGAAGGCGAACTGTACGAGCGATTAGTTCGTAGTTTGGAGAACCCATATCCTTAGAGTTAGCGATAAGGTTGTTTACATTAGAACCTATATCATAGAAGTGACGACGCCATTGTGGGTGACGGTTCATAGTCAAGAACTCCCACTCGCTCTTGTATGAATATGTACCGATTGCACTCTTACCAGTTGTAGTAAGACATTGTGACAAATAGATATAATATTCAGCGTGGTCGTAAGTAGCCTGTTGAGCATAGAAAACTATCACAGGCAAACCGGTTTGTGCTGTTACGGCATGAGCCTTGTCAGGGTTGATATTGTCGTCAAGCATATCAACGCAGCTTGTAGCAAACAAACCTATTAAAACTGTTGATAAAATATATTTTAGCTTATTCATAGTTTCTGTACTTTTTTAGAATGTTGCTTTTAGTGACAAATTAAAGCTACGTGTGCTTGGAACTGCGTAACGGTCAATACCACCACCACCTGTACCAGTTGCACCACTTACCTGGATTTGAGGATCAGATCCTGAGTACTTAGTAAGCAAGAACAAGTTACGGCCAGTCAATGATACATTTAGACCCTTAACTGGGCAATTCTTAGCCAAAAGCTTACCTAGGTCATATCCAATTGTTACATAGCTCAAACGAATGTAAGAACCGTCTTCGATAAAGTTAGAAGAAACTGGATAGAAGTAAGTGTTGATGAATTGAGAGTCAAGGATGATTGGAGTAGTATTCTTAACATACTTTGTGTTACCTTGATCATCAACGCCATCAGCAACTACACCATTGAATATAACTTCACGGTTACGATACTTGTCAAATAGGTGGCTTTGACCATTTGAAATCAAGCTTGAACCTGTGATATTTGCAACATCACCACCGCAACGGCCGTCAAACAAGAATGAAGCTGTCAATTCTTTCCAACGGAATGAAGATCCAAGACCTAGCAAGAAGTCTGGTTCACGGTTACCGATGTAGATTTGCTTTTGAGTATCTACCATTGGATAACCTTCTTCGTTACAGATTACATTACCATTAGGATCACGCAAGTAGTCCTTACCTGTGATACCTGTAGTAGAACCGCCTAGGAATGCAGTAGGATAGATACCGCCAAGGTTTTCACCGTCGATTTGCTTGATTTGGTCAGGCAATGACTTAACCTTACCACGGTTTAGAGAGAAGTTTGCTGTAGCTGTCCAGTCAAAGTCCTTAGTCTTGATGATGTCTTGTGCTAGAGTAGCTTCAATACCATAGTTTTCTACAGAACCTTCGTTACGAGTTTGAAGAATCATACCTGCAGCAGGTGATACGCGCACTGTTACGATTTGGTTGTCTACTGTAGTTGAGTAGTAAGCAACATCTAAGCGAGTCTTGCTCTTGAAGAAACGCAAGTCGGCACCAACTTCCCAAGAGCTAGTCATTTCAGGCTCTAGTTGCAAAGCCTTACCGATTGTTGGGTCGTTACCCCAACCGCCATCAGGGAATGTTGACCATTGCTTGAATGTGTCAGAGAACTTGTAAGCAGGACCGCTCTTACCTACCTTAGCCCAGTTACCACGAATCTTACCATAAGAGAACCAGTCGTTTGCAAGTCCGAACAATTCAGAGAACATGAAACCTCCAGTTACTGATGGATAGAAGTATGTACAGTCAACTTGCTTCAATGTAGAAGAACCGTCAACACGGCCTGTTACAGAAACTTGAGCAATACCTCTATAATCGAAACGCAACTCACCATAGTATCCGAACTTGTTAGTCTTTGAGTGTGTCAAATACATGTAGTAGTCAGATGATGCTGAGTTTGTAAATGTAGTTGGGTCAATGTTAGTGAAGCTGTAGAAGTCACCTTCTAGCAAGAATCTTTGACCTGCCATTTGAGCGCCTAGAGAGTTTGATTCTGAGTAGTCAACACCAAGAAGAACATTCAAGTTGAAGTCCTTGAACAATTCGCGTTGATAAGTTGCCATCAATTGAGCATTGAAGCGTTCAGCGCGAGATGGTTGGAATGAGTAAGAACCGAACTGGTAAGCATAGTCAGCAAATGCTTCATTGTCTGGATTTTCGAAATCACCTCTACGGAAACGAGGAACAGTGTAAGCGTCATACATTGTATAACCCTTATCGTAACCTAGCTTACCAGTGATTACCAAATCCTTGATAGGTTCATAAGAGATTTGTCCGTTCAACATGATACGAGTGTTGCGAGTATCGCTCTTGTCGTTGTAACGACCGAAGTATGGAGATACTGCACCACCGATCTTATCTACATCTAGTACTTGGCTCCAGTCATCATAGCGAGCATCCCAGTTAGGATAACCTTCTAGAGTTTCGTAGTCAGCCATATTCTTGTTAATACCCCAGCCGTAAACAGTAGACATTGCGTTACCGAAACCGCGAGCACTACTTTCCTTGAAAGATGCACTAAGTTGGATCTTCACCTGTTCAGAAGGATTGAATTGGCTCTTCAAGAACACATTGAACTGGTTCTTGTGGTCTTCTGGAACAACACCCTCATTTTGAGTGTAAGAAACAGAAGCATAAGCGTTTGCCTTGTCAGTACCACCAGTCATTGAGATGTCATACTTTTGTAGCAAACCTGTTCCCAAGAATTCGCCTACATTGTCGTAAGTCACATCGTCAGCTCCCAAAAGTGGTCCCCAACCACCGCTACCAGCGTTGATTACAGAGAAGCCCTTTGAACCTGGTTGGAAACGGCTTTGGATTTTTGGAACGCGTACTGCATTAGAAACTTCCAATGTAGCGCTTGCGTTCACTTGCAATTTACCATCTTTACCGCTCTTAGTCACGATCATGATGACACCGTTGGCAGCTTCCTGTCCGTAAAGGGCAGATGCAGCAGCACCCTTAAGCACTGTCATGTGCTCGATATCGTTAGGGTTGATGTCAGATAGTGTAGAACCACTACCACGAACTGCAACACCATCAAGGATAATCAACGGTTCGTTGCTTTGACCAGAGTTAATAGAAGAAATCGCACGGATTGTGATTGATTGGCTAGAGTTTGGAGAACCACCACCAGTCTGGATTTGAAGACCAGACACCTTACCTTGCAATGTACTTGCAATGTTGGTAGAAGCACCCGCTGTCAACTGATCAGCGTCTAGCGATTGAACCGCGAAGTTCAATTTCTTCTTTTCTTGAGTTTGTCCCATTGCGGTAACAACAACTTCGCTAAGAACTTGTGAGTTCTCTTTCAACACGATGTTGAGAGTTTGTTGATTACCAACTTTCACCTTTTGTGGAACCATTCCCACATAACTAACATTAAGGACGTCTCCATCCTTAACCTCAATAGAGAATTTTCCATCGAAGTCAGTAGCTACACCGCGTTGTGTACCTTGTACCATAACAGTTGCTCCAATGACAGGCAATTGGTCACTTTCAGCAATTACAGTACCCGTAATAACACGAGCATAACCAGCCACCGCGAATAAGGAAAATAACAGTAGCAATAGCTGTTTCTTCATAATTAAAAATTGTTTATTAATACTATAGTTTTTTAGATCCAATTATCTCTTTTGTTTTCATGCATATTTACACGAGTACAAATGTAATACTTTATTTTAAATCTGCATCACATTTTATTAAAAAAGGTTTTATTTTTAACTAAACAGAGACTCATTAACAAAATATTTTTAAACACGATTATTCGCCCAAATAGACACAGGAAACGGCACTTTAACCCATTTTAACCTTAAGCCGTTCATTCTCACATTGAATTTTGTTCTTCGCCCGTCTTTCATTATCTTTGCACATTAATAATATAAACCAACAATAAATTACCAATGAGAAAAATTCTATTAATTTCACTTTTTGTTGCTGCATCTTCGCTATTCGCAGTTAGCTGCAACTCGCAAAAGACGACCGAAGTCGTAGAACGCGATTCCACTTTCACAACAGTAAATCACCCAGAATGGAGCCGTAACGCGGTAATCTATGAGGTTAACTTGCGCCAATACACTCCATCGGCATCAGTTAAGGAATTTGCCACACATTTGCCACGCCTCAAGGAACTTGGAGTGGACATTCTGTGGTTTATGCCTATCCACCCTATTTCGGAACTCAACCGTAAGGGCGAGCTTGGCAGCTACTACGCTGTAAAGGACTACAAGGGCTTCAACCCTGAGTTCGGAACAATCGAAGAATTCAAGGAGATGGTAGCACAAGCCCACACGCTTGGAATGAAGGTCATTCTTGACTGGGTGCCTAACCACACAGGCTGTGACAACGCTTGGGTAACAGAACACCCTGAATGGTTCTCACTAAACGAAGAAGGTAAAATGTACGGACCATTCGACTGGACCGATGTATTCGAGCTTAATTACGACAACCGCGAAATGCGTGCTGCCATGGTTGACGCACTGAAGTTCTGGCTTACCGACATAAATGTTGACGGATTCCGTTGCGATGTAGCAGGCGAAGTTCCTACCGACTTCTGGGACGAAGCACGACCTCAGCTCGATGCTGTCAAGCCTGAACTGTTCATGCTTGCCGAAGCTAGCAAGCCTGAGCTTAACAAGCACGCGTTCAACATGGGCTACAACTGGCCAATGAAGGACCTGTTCAGCGAAATTGCCGCAACTGCAGGACAATACACCTTCAAAAAGGAAGGCGAACCTATGCGCACATTCCCTGTTAAGCACGCAGTAGCTATCGATTCTCTTCTTGCCGACCAGGCAGCGAACTACCCTAAGGATACATACCTCATGAACATGATCACCAACCACGACCTGAATTCATGGGAAGGAACCGAATTTGAAAGATTGGGCAACCTGTCCGACGCCTTCGCCGTACTTTCTTACACTCTTCCAGGCATGCCTCTTATCTACACCGGACAAGAAACAGGCCTAAACCGCGCATTCGAGTTCTTCAAGAAAGACGAAGCTCCTGCATGGGAACCTCGCAACGAATTCTTTACATTCTACAAGAAGCTGAACGAACTTAAGCACGGACAAGCTGCACTTAAGGCAGGAACTGCTGGTGGCGAAATTGTACGCTACGCAACAGTAAGCAACGACCTCTACATATTCTCACGCAGTGCAGAAGGCTCAACAGTCATCACTTTCGCCAACCTCGGCAACACCGAGCAGCCGGTTGAATACACTGGCGAAGCTCCTGTCGGAGCCGACAAGATGGCAAACTTCTTCACTGGAGCGACCGAAGAGTTTCCTACTTCGTTAAAGCCAGGTGAATATAAGGTATATGTGTTGAAATAATACAACAAGTCGGGGCTGTTCCGATTAAACCTTACCACAAATAGGTTGTCTAAACTAAAAATTAGGCAACCTATTTATATTATATATAAGGTATAAAATGGACGAGAAATACAAAGGCATAGAAAAGTACGGCAAATACTATTCCGACAGCAGTCTCAAGCAGAAAGTGCTGAAGGTCGCAAAAAAAGCGGGCAGCAGGGCCATCAATCCCGCGCTGTTGCTCTACTATGTACTAAAATCCAAGAAGGTATCTTTTGCCGACAAGGCTAAGATATGCGGGGCACTTGGCTATTTCATCTTGCCGCTAGACATAATTCCCGATTTCATACCTCTGGCGGGGTACGGCGACGACCTTGCCACTCTGGCATGGGCAATACATACAGTTTACGAGAATGTAACGCCCGAAATGAAAGAACAGGCACAGAAACAACTTGACGAATGGTTTGACAACAAATAATACTCCAAACTATCACATAAAAAAGCAAGCCGTGCATGAAATCACAGATTTCAAACACGGCTTTTCTATTCAAGTCACCCCAGGCTTAATCCTCTCTGTACTCCAGGATATCACCCGGCTGGCAATCAAGCACCTTGCATATAGCATCTAGCGTAGAGAAACGCACCGCCTTGGCTTTACCTGTCTTCAGTATTGACAGATTGGCCAGTGTAAGCCCTACTTTTTCCGACAATTCACCTAGCGACATTTTCCGCTTGGCCATCATCACATCAAGATTTACTACTATCGCCATACGCCTCAGATTGTCAAGTTATTTTCTTCAGCCACATTGGCTGCCATTTTATAAAGAATTGCAAAGGTTATAGCAATTACTGGGAACCCGATAGTGGTTCCGTGTATTACAATCTCGTTAAATGCTCCGTTGATTATCATTTGTCCAACATTTCCTGAACAGAAATCATAAAACAGCCACAGCACTCCCCATATTATTAAATACTTTGCGCTAGATTTGTCAAATAGCATTCCGTTCTTGATGCTTTTCATTTGTTTGATCAGGAATATAAATTGCACAACCATTAACGCAATTGCGAATATGCTATAGCTTGCAACAAATCCAATTTGCCACACTTCATATCCGTCTCTCAATGGCACGCCGTCATCTGAAATGGTGTTGAAAGTTCGGCCGATTGTCCAATAAAGCCAAAATAATGACATAATTACAGTGAAAATCATCACAGCTTTCATCTGTTTGTAATACTTTGTTGTTTTCATTCGTTTTATTTATTTATGTTACACATTCTCCCCAAAACAGCATCCGCAACCGGTATCAGGAGCCATTTTAAGGTTTTACGATGCAAACATAATAATTATTTATCGTTTTTCAATAAATAATTTACGAATATCGCTATTTTTAACAACTTTTAAGCACACATTCGGCTAATATTGTGCTTATGACTAGCTTTAATCACAGTCCCCAACAACAGGTTCTCTATTCATATCCGAATAAGGATAATGCCCTTTTGCCTTCAACAAATTCAGCAATTTCTGCCCGCCATTTCTCATTGCATAACGCATTTCTTCAGGAAACACCTCTATTACAAGAAGCAATCCATGCTTTCTATCTCCTATTTTAAATTGTTTTCCGTCAGGAGCATATTCATCAAAGATTAAACAGATATTCGGTTTCCCTTCTTTTTGAGGAACCTCACATGTTTCACGAGGATTCAAGCGAGCCTCCTTTGAATAGAATCCTAATGCGGTAAACACTTTACACATGCGGCGTTCTATTTTATCGAAATCGCCCTCTAGATTTTCCATATACGGAAGTCTTGTAAATGCCACCAGTTCATAGGTTCCTATTGAGCTTTCAACTGGTCCATAACCATCTGGATTTATTAGCTCCAATGTGGCAAACCCTGTTCCCTCTATCCCATTCGGAAAATAATACATATCCACAGCACCCCCAATCGCAAAGGGTATTATAGCATGTCCTACCAACTCTGCACTCTTCCCTAGCACTTTTTCAATCCCAGCTATTTCTAACTCATAAAGAGCGTCATACTCTTCATCGGTAAACTCCGTACGAGGAACAGGTTTATTTTTGAGACTATTACAAGCCACAAATATACCACAAGCCACTAGCAAAGATAAAACTACAATAACTATTTTCATCGTTGTGTTGTATAAATTAATGATTTTCCAGGTATTACACTCTTTTTTTCACAATATCAATGTAAATGAATTATTCCAACCCATGCTTGTTGCTACCAGTTTCGTAGCTTAATGAAGGGAAATGTGAATATTCTTTAGAATCAACTTTTTCATGCAATCACAAAAATAGCAAATTCAGGCCAAGCAAACAATAATAGGCAATGGGATTTTATCAGAAAAATGCAAGAATTCTTTTTTTCAGAGAGATTTTAAAAAGTAAAAGCGGAAAAGCATTGCTACTTTTCCGCTTTGTACCCAGACCCGGGATCGAACCGGGATGGGTTGCCCCACT
>JAFOXR010000067.1 GCA_017391675.1 Muribaculaceae bacterium | reverse complement strand
GCTGTAGCAAATGGAATGATGATTTTTTCAACTGCACAAGAAGAAGGGCGTGGTGTTATCTCAGAATTGAAATTTATGGATTATAAGCACGAAGCATCTGTTTATTCAAACTATGCTCCTAAGGTGCTTGGATACAATAAATATGGTGAATTGATTTCGGAAGATGTGGAAATTACTTATACTTGCTCTGAAAATGTGGGCGCTCCGAGTGCCGATGGTAAGGAAATTGAAGTGGGAGCTAATGCTTGTGTCGGTACAATCACTGCTCACTATAATGGTGTGGAAGTGACTGCTCCTATATTCATTAAGGGTGAAGGCGCACAATTTAGATTGAAGTCAATAGTTATCGATAATGCTCGCGAATATCCGATAGAAATAGTGTCTATGCTTGACGGTGAGCAAAAAGTATGCAACGCATCTCGCTTTACATACACAGTGGGTGACGAAACTATCGTTTCGGTAGAAAATGGCGTGTTGAAAGGCTTGAAGGAAGGTATGACTACAGTGACAGCCTCTCTGGGCGACTTCAGCGACGAAACTACAGTGAAAGTGGAAATAGCTAAAGAATGGAAATCATTCTTGGCGTATGATGGCTGGACAATGACAAGCACAAAATTGGCATCAGATGCCACATTGAGTGCCGATGGTGTGATAAAATTTGGTTATGAAGGCACTACAAACGCTAGCTTCTCTATGGCGAAAGATGTAGTGTTCTACAGCCTGCCCGACCATTTATATCTTGATTTTACAACAACTACAATTCTACAAAAAGTGGAAATAGATGTTCGCTCAAATCTGACAATAAATGATACCGAGGAACATATTGTGAAAATCCCCGAAAAGGGCCGATTTGCTGCCGATACTCGTCATACAATCGATATATTGCCACTTATTGGTGATGTAAATGAATTGGGAATATATCCTATTATTTTGAAGAAAATATCATTCTTCCCATTTAAGAATACTTATACAAAGGGTGAGAATACAATAAATCTGCAAATGTGGGCAGAATATATAAATAACAGCAGCGGCGTGGACGAAGCCATTCAAAGTGAATTTAAAATAGCCGTATATCCGAATCCTGTTATCGATGGTCGTTTCATGGTGAGTGCGGTAGGTATTGATACTGTGAATGTGGGTATATATAATGTTTCAGGTTCAATGCTTTATAATAAGACGCTAGAGGTTAATGGTGGTAGTGCTGTGGTTGCTCCTGAATTATCTTCAGGTATGTATTATGTGAAAGTCGAGGGCGATGGAGAATCCATTGTTAAGAAAATAATAATAAAATAATCATAATAAATTGTTTGAAATGAAATCAAAAATTAAAAGTGTTTTAGTGGCGATGTTGGCGCTGACAGTATTTACTATGAATGCTGAAACCAACTTAAAAACACCAAAAAATGAATTCCGTTCTACATGGATTTCTACAGTATGGGGTATTGATTGGCCTACAACTAAGGGCTACACAGCAACTCATGCAAAAAAACAACAAGAACAAATGGTCAAAATCTTGGATTCACTGGCAGTAAACAATTTCAATGCAGTGTGTTTCCAAGTGCGCGGTATGAGTGATGCAATGTATCAGTCAAGTTATGAACCTTGGTCACAATATCTTACCGGTACTCGTGGAAAGGCTCCAACATGGGACCCATTGGCATTTGTGGTTGATGAATGTCACAAGCGCGGTATGGAATGCCACGCATGGGTGAATCCGTATCGTTTTAACACAAGTTCTAGTAGTACCGGTGCAGGTGATGCTACCGGATACTATGAAAAGGGTTGGTTGATAAAGAACCCTGATGGTTATAGTATCCTTAATCCAAGTAAGGCAGAAGTTCAAGATCACATCGTGAAAATCTGTAAAGAAATCACAGAAAAGTATGATATCGATGGTATGCTTTTCGATGACTACTATTATAATCGTGCTGCTTTAGATAAAGACTTGGCTGACTATAACGCTTATAAAAATAGTGGTGGTACATTGTCGCAAGAAGACTGGCGTCGTGCTAATGTGCACAACTTGATGTCAAAACTTTATAAAATGTTCCAAGAAGTTAAACCTTGGATCCGTTTCGGTCAAGCACCTCCAGGTGGAACTTTCAATACAAAGGCTTTAGCTGATAAGTATGGTATTGATCCATGTCCATCAGGTTCTGAAAATTGCTACGATAGCCAATATATTGATATTATGGGTTGGTTGAAAGATGGAATTATTGACTATATTTCCCCTCAGGTATATTGGGCAATAGGATATAATACAGCCGATTATGGTAAGATGGTGCCTTGGTGGGGTACTATAGCCAATAAGTTTGGTCGTCACTTGTTTGTGTCGCAAGATATATCTTATGTTTCGTCAACAGATGGTGCCGGAATGCTTCCTATATATAGTGAAGTAGTTCATAGCACTCAAAGATTATCAACAGGTTCTTGTAGTACTTTTGGTGAAGTAGAAGACCAAATAATGTTGAACCGCACAAGTTCTCTTAATGGGTCATTTGGTTCAATTTTCTTCTCTTCTAAATCATTGTATGGAATAACCGGTACAACAACATTAGCGAGCAACCTGAAGAACTCATTATATCAATTGCCTGCATTACCTCCAGCCATGACTTGGAAAACTACAACAAATCCGGGTAAAGTGAGTGGCTTAAACTTTGATGGTACAAATTTGACATGGACCGCAATGTCGGCAACAAAGAACAAGCGTTACACAGTGTATGCTATTCCAACCGGTCTTGATGTTGCAAACTTTAATAAGGATTTGAAATATTTAGTGACATTCACATATAACAATAGTTATACTGTGCCTGAAGAATTCCGTGTGGGATATAATTTTGCTGTGTGTGTATATGACCGTTTCGGTAACGAATGGGACGCAGCTATCTATAAGAAGAGCTACACATCGGCTGCAAGTGCACCGGCTGTTACTTACCCTGCAACCGGAGCAAAACTAGACAAGACATTTAGTTTCAAGTGGAATGCAGTTTCAGGTGCTAAGATGTATGCAGTAGATGTAGCTGCTGATTCAAAATTCACCAATATTCTTAAAACAGTTCAAACTACCGGTACTACATTATCGTCGGATAAAGTCTATAAGGCAATAGATAAGAATAAAACTACTTATTGGCGTGTACGCGCAATTGCAGATGGCAAAAATGATGGTGTTTCTGATGTTAGAACACTGACATACGAATTGCCGGTATTGTCGTTCCCTGCACAGGGCGCAACAGGTCTGGATCCAAAGGTAAACTTCAAGTGGAATGTGCCTGTATCTAAGGGCTCGGCAACTTTGATTGTGGCAAGTGATGAAAAGTTTACTGATATTGTGATGACTGTAAATTCCAGCTCGGGTAGTTATCAAACACCAATGTGTACGCTTAAACAACAAGCTACTTATTATGCACGCTTGAGCTACAATGGTAATTTATCACCTATTGTGTCGTTCACCACTAAGGCTATGACTTGTGTAGTGCCTACTATCAAGTATCCAACAAATGGTGGAACATTGTGGTCAAACAACTCGCTTTTGGTTACGCCACAAGAAGGTGTAGAACAAGTGGAAGTGTTGATTGATAGTACAACCGACTTTGCAGGTACTACAAGATGTAGAAAGGTACTTAAGGATTTTGTGTTTGCAATTCCTGCTGCCGATATTACATTTACAACGAAGAAAACTCCTTTGGAAGATGGTAAGACTTACTATGTGAAGGCTCGTGTAACTTATAAAGACGGTGAAGGTAAGTCGGTGAGCACAGATTATTGTAATGTGGTTTCGTTTGTATATTCTTCTAAGACAAGTGCAATTGATAATGTGGCTGTAGCAGCAGATGTTAAATTGGTTGGTAACAAGGTTGTTATCAATGCCGATAAGGAAACATCAATAAAAGTTTCGGCGGTATCAATGCTAGGTAGCGAAGAATCTCTATATGCCGGTCAGGCTTCAAGCGAAGAAATTTCATTGGAAGGCTTGGCTAACGGAATGTATATTATCAAGGTTGTGCTTGATAATGAAGTTCGCACAATTAAGTATGTGAAATAACAATTAACTATAAACTAATAAACTAAAGGAAAAATGAAAAAGGTACTATTATCATTAGTAGTTTTCATGAGTACCACAGCATTTGCGCAAGTATTTGATGTGGCGTCTGTCCAAAAGGTAGATGCTCCAAACGTGGGCGGTTTGGTAGCAGGTATCAGTCCAAAGGGCGATTATGTCCTTTTGACCGGCGACCAACAAGGTGGACTTATGAAGTATGATTTGGCATCAGGTAAAACTGAAGTGTTGTCAACAGCGATTGCTGCGGGATTGAATGTTCAATTCTCGGCTGATGGAACAGAAGTGTTGTATCGCGAAGACAAATTCGTGAATAAATTGCGTAAATCAACAGTTATGCACAAGAACTTTAAGACTGGTGCAATGACTCAAATCGTGAGTGAATGTCGCAACCTTAATGCAATGTCTCTTCAAGGTGGTAAGGCTCTTGCAATTGTAAATGGTGAACTTGCTGCAATGAAGCCTGTAACAGCTGCAGGTGCAAAGACTCTTGCTTCTACTAAAACATTGAAGCCTATTGCATCTTCTTGCAATGGTCAATTGGTATTGACAGTGAATGGTGTTTCTAATATCATTGCTCCAAGCGGTAAGGATTATACATATATCTGGCCTTCTGTATCTCCAGATGGTAAGAAGGTGGTTTACTATGTAGGTGGTCTTGGCTGCTTCGTATGTGATATCAATGGTAAGAATGTTAAGTCTATGGGTAACTTGCTTGCCCCACAATGGTATGACAACAGCACTCTAGTTGGTTTTAATTCTACAGATGACGGCCATACAGCAACTAGTGGTTGTATTGTAGCTCAATCAATAAGTGGTGCTCGCCAAGTTCTTACTCAAGATACAATGATTGCGATTTTTCCATATGCTAGCGCTGAAGGTAAAAAGATTGCGTTTAGTGATATAAATGGTGCAACTTATATTATTAACATTAAATAATAGATAGGGCTATGAAGAAAATATTATTATCATTAGTAGCAGGAATGATGGCAGTGTGCTCAATGAACGCTGCATCTATCACCGAGGCTCGTATCTATATTAACCCCGGTCATGGTAGCTGGACAGGTGGTGACCGTAATATGGCTACTATCAATCACGCTACAGGTGACACAACAGGTTTCTATGAATCAAATACCAACCTTTGGAAGAGCTTGAAATTGCGTCAAACTCTTATAGACTGGGGTATGCCTACAACAAATATCATGATGTCGCGTGTGAAGAATGGTCCATATCCTCACACCGATGCTCAAGCAAATGTATATAATAAGGATTTGTGGGTAATTGCGTCTGAAGCGAATGCTCATAATGCCGATTATTTCATTTCTATTCACTCTAATGCTGGAGAAAAGAACTTTACAGTGCTTATCCACAAAGGTTATACAACTCCTGCTGAATGTCCTTACTTGATAACCGGATCTTACGGTTCAAAGGAAATTCAAGAAATTTGTAGTGAAATGGCTCATGACTGTTGGCCTTACCTTACATCAAATGGTATTGATGTAATGGCTCATAGTAGAATGGCACCGGGTAATTCTCCTTATGTGACAGGTGATTTCAATTTATACTATGGTTGGTCATCGCCTTCTCAAAATACCGGTAAGGCCGGATATCTAGGCGTGTTAAGACCAAACACCTGCCCAGGTTTCCTTTCAGAAGGTTATGCTCACGAATACATGCCTGCAGTGCATCGTGCGTTGAATCCTGACTATTGCGGTCAAGAAGGTGTGCGTTATGCTCGCGGTATGGCTGAATACTTCGGTTGGGAAAAGGAAAAGACCGGTTACATCATGGGTTCTGCAAAGAATATGCACGAACGCCTAATTCACAAGTATTACAACTATGAACCAGGTTCAATTGATGAATGGTGTCCAATCAACGACATTGAAGTAACTCTTTACAAGGGTGGTGAAGTGTTGAAGACTTATAAGGGTGATGCTGAATGGAATGGCGTGTTCATGTTTGAAAAACTAGAACCAGGTGACGACTATACAATCGATGTTAAAGCTCCTGGCTTTAAGTCAGTATTTGAACTTGACGAAGAATATGGTCGTGAACACACTAAATACACAGTAGTAGGTCATGAAACTACTTATCCTGTTATCTACATGGAAAAGACTGACTATCAGCCAGCTCCATGTTACAACTATCCAAATCCTGATCAACCAAGATGGATTGGCGTAGCTGAAAAGTATGATATGCGTAAGGATGTTGATAACAAGGCATTTGCTGTTTTGGAAGGTAAGACTATCCGTCGCGAGCTAGCTCATGGTGATTCTGTATATGTATTGGCTCATGATGCAGACAAGAAACCATATATCTATATCTTGAACGCTAAGACTCAAGAAGTGTATAGTGAATTGAGTACTAATGGCGTGGGTGATATTACTGACGAACGCGAAGAAATGTCGATTTCGGATATCGCATTCACAAGTGACTCTATCCTAGTGGCATGTAACCTTGAAAAGACTTCGTTTGATGCTGATGGCGTTCATGGTAACTGGCGCATTTACAAGTGGGAAAAGGACTTGACAACAAGAACTCCAACTGGAGATCCTGAAATATGGTTTGCTCCTACAACAAGTGCTATTTCTGGTAACTTCTCTAATGCTTATATTGGTCAATCATTGGCTATCAGCGGTAGATTGGAAGACTGTAAGGTTATCACAACAGCTGAAACTACAGGTAGTAGCACCGAAGTTCGTTTGCCTATCTTCACAATCACTCGCAAGGGCTTGATTGAAGAAAGCCGTAACCAGGATAAAGAAGTGTTAAAGAAGAACTTGATAGGTGATGACTATAGAATCGTAGTTTCTCCTCGCAGTGATAATGCTATCGTTGTTGACGGTTCTCTTGTTACTCCATTTGAACTTGCTCTTAACGCAGCTAATGCGCAAGCTCCTACAAAGGTTGGTGCAATGAGTGCCGATGTAGTTGCTCTTAAGGAAAATGCATTCTCATTCTTCAAGTATGGTCTGCACTCTTTGATGGCTGTTGCTAAACTTGATGCTGACAGCAAGAGCGTAGGTGTTGCATTGTATGATGTAGAAGCAGGTCTAGACAAGGCTACTTTGATTGAAACATCTAATACTAAACTTGATGCAGCAGCTTGCAACTGGTTGATGGTAAGCTCTCATGTAGAAAATGATGATATCACTCTATTCTTGCATAAAGATAATAAGGTGAGCAGCTTCACTACAGTTGATGTAGAACAAGTATACTATGGCAATGTTTATGCTTACAATTTGAAGGCTGAAGCTGCCGATGGCAACTACACATTCACTTATACTGTAAATGAAGATTGTCTTGAAGGCGGTAAGTTGAAGTTCTATGATGCTAAAACCGGTGCTTCTGTTGGTGAAATCGCATTGAATAATATCATAGCAGGCGAAAACTCTATGGTTGTAGCTGCTAAAGATGTACCTGGAACAGAAGGTCAAGAACTTAAGTGGGCAGTAGAAGTATCAAGCAAGAAGGTAACTCACATTCTTCCTCTTCTTGATAAGGAAGAATATGTATTGAATAGAGCTTACGCTACTGTAGACAACTCTCCAGAATCTTACAACTATGGTTGTATCTATGTATCTAACTGTGCTGGTACTAGCAAGGATACTAACGGAGTTGTTCTGTTTGACCAAGCATTTAACCGCGTGAATGAAGATGTTTATGCAGGTGGTATCACATTCGGTAAGAATATGGGTATCGCTCTAGATGCTGAAGGTTGCGTATATGTAGCAGATGCTAATGCGGCTAACTCTGGTATTTGGGTAGCTGAACCAGCTGATATGGCTACAAGCTTCACTCAATTCTTCGAAGGTGAAAGAACTAGCGGTACATTCAAGAAAGATGGCGTAGAAGTTGGTGGCGTTACAGCAAGTATCTCTATCGTAGGTGCAGGTGCTAACAAGGTAATTTATGCTTATCAAAAGAATGCTGCAGGCAAGTATGTAATCAATGTTTACAATGCAGGCGAAGCTCATACTTGGGGTGCTGCTCCTAGCAAGACTATCGCATTGCCAGCTGAAATGATTGATGATGCTACTATCGTGGCAGTAGAACAAGGTATCTGGGTAGGTCAAGCTAAGACTGAGATAGGTAATAGCGAAACTTCTCCAGCTTTGATGTTCGTTGACTTTGACGGCAATGTTAAGTTCAATTCAGGTACTGAAGCAAATAAGAATGTAATCGCAGGTATCGCAGGTAGTGCAATTGCTGTAACTAAGGACGGCAAGATGCTTGTAGCTAACGATAACAATGGTGTTCTACAATTCTACGCAGTAACTTGGAACGAATCAACTCCTGTATTGACTCACAAGTACAGCTATGAACACGGTATTGGTGTTAATGCTAAGACTGTGAAGGATGGAGCTTGTATTGAACAAATGGCATTTGACCCAGCTGGCCGTTTGGTAGCTTCTGGCCGCTATCTAGGTGTGTTCACAGTACCAACTGATAACAACACTAGCGAAACACCTGCAATTAAGACTATCACAGCAGGTAAGGCATCGGTTGCTATTGAAAGCGTAGAAGCAGAAGCTAATGGTCCAGTAGAATACTACAACTTGCAAGGTGTGAAGGTTGCTAATCCAGAAAATGGTATCTTCATCAAGAAGCAAGGTAACAAGGCTACTAAGGTTGTTCTATAATAAAAAGGACATACTTAAGCATATTAGAGGCTCGGCATTGCCGGGCCTCTTTTGTCTATGGACATAATTAGACTGTTGGGAAATGAAACAGCCTGCTTAATCCCGTTGATTAAGCAGGCTGTTATTCTATGTGTTTAGGCTATGCGGTGAATATTGTCCGTATGGTCTGTATCATCAGTCCAAAAGAGCCTATTGTCAAGGCAATGATATATATCAGACTTCTTACTGTGATAACATCAAAGAATCCGGTGACATACAGTGCGCCCCAGAATACAATGCATAGAACCATGCCGATGATATAGGTCCATCGCTCTATTGTATAGAAGTTGCCTGCTTCAGTTTTCTCGGGCAGTCGGTTGAGGACTCTGCGAGTGAACCAAGGATTTTCCCCTGGCTTATGTGCTTTTTCTTGAAGCAGTTTCTTGAATGCTATGTCGTCAAAATCTTCTTTCATATAGGTTTGGTATTCAAAGATAGTTATTTTACTTGTATTGAAGAAATCCAGCCTGTCGTTCTTATTGTTTAAGCACTTGCGCCATTTTAGTCCTGGCTCTTGACAGGTGCGACTTTATCGTGCCCTCAGGCAGATCGGTTATCTCGGTAATCTTCTTTATGGGAATATCCTGGAGATAATATAGCGTTATTATGCTGCGTTCTGTTTCGTTAAGAGCCTGCAGGGCAGTATTTATATCAAGGCGCGAGTTGCTGCTGTCTTCGTAGGTGCCCAGCTGGTCATCGCTGTTGATAGCTTTCTGGTTGTCGTCAAGCCGTTCTTCTTGCCGTTTTCGGTTATAGGAATAGAATTCGTTGTACGCTATCCGATATAGCCATGTACTGAACTTGCTAAGTCCTTTGAAACTCCTGATGCTGGTGTAGGCTTTAATAAAAGTCTCTTGTGCAAGGTCGTCGCTCAGAGCGGCATCTCCAAAAGTGATATTGAGAAAGAATCGGCGAATTTCCGTCTGGTAAGCCTCGACGAGTGTGCCGAATGCGCGCCGGTCATCTCCCAGCGCGCAACGGGCAATCAATTTCATTTCGTCAAATTTGCTTAGCATCGGTTCTCGCAGTTAGTTAAGCAATGATTAGTCCTTGTTCACATTTGAATTGTTGCTTTGAAATGGAGGTGGAGTTGTTTGCTCGTTCTTGTCCATTTCTTTAGCACTGCTGTTAGCATTGTCTATTGACTGCTGAATCTTGTAGCTAGCATATAGTTTTCCTATGCCTATGATTAGAGGAATGATGGCGAATACCCACACAGGAGCATCGATAATTAAAAAGAACAGCAAGAAAGCCAGTCCCCACGCGCACCATTTGATTCCGCTACGGAAGTTTGCCCAATCGTTCACCTTAAATTCGGTGACATTCTTGATGTTCGTATTGCCGTTGGCTGGATAGCCTTGAGTGTAATGTATGTGCTGAACGGTTGTAGGGCGAACATCTTTACCCAAGAATCCTGGAGGTAGAGGATAATTGTTCTCTATAGCTTTCTCTATAATCTTGTATTTCTGTCGGCGCTTAAGGTAGGAAGACACTATAATGAGTATCGCAGTAACTACAATAAGGAATGTAATGCCTTTCCCAAGTCTTTCCACGAAGTCAAAACTTTGCTCAATGATTTCCTGTTCCCTTTCATGCTCAGCATTATGAAATTCAATCAATTCATTGCGGTCTTGCGCTCTGGTTACAGGTTCGCCCCCCAGGATAATAGTGTCGTCAAGCCGACTGTCTACATATTCTTTCAGGTCCTTAGTACTCTTTTTCGCGTCCTTTACGGCCGATGCGGCAAGTTCAACAGTTTCGGCAGCCAATTCTTTTGCCGATTTTTCAATGCGCTGTTCTGCAGCTTGAGAAATACTGTCGTTTACAGCGTATAAAGGCATGCTTAGAGCAATAGCTCCAGCTGTAACGAATGATAGGATTCTAGTTTTCATATTGTTCTGTTTTATTATTATACATTAGTTGTACAGGGTAGACAATAGTGTCATTGCCCCGTTTTCTGAGTATTAGATGCAATGAATGTAGCAAAAGGTTGCAGCGGTGGCTGCTTTTTTTGAAAATTATTTCGTCAGGTCAATGCGAAGTCCCTCTTTTGCAAGGGTTACATCGTGGAAAACTTCAAGAGCTTCGGTCTTGAAGCGTGTATTGTCATTGTATTGTGATGAGAAATGTCCTAGGATAAGGTGCTTCACGCCTGCTTCATGAGCAACAGTTGCTGCTTCGCGTGCAGTGCTGTGCCCGCGTTTCCTGGCCGAAAGATACTTGTCGTCGGCATAGGTAGATTCATGATACAGCCAGTCAACATCTTTTACTGCATTAATCACTTTCTTGGAGAATTTAGTATCGGAACAGTAGGCATAGCTGATAGAGCGGTCGGCAGGTCTGGTGAGCAACTCGTTTGCTATGGTCTTGCCGTCGGCCGTTACGAAATCGGCACCCTTGCGAATGTCGTTAAGCTTGTATATAGGGATATTGTAGAAATCGGTCATTTCTCGGTTGATATGCCTGTTCTTGGGTTTTTCCCTGAAAAGGAAACCTACGGTAGGCACTCTGTGATTCAGCGGGATTGTTGTCACTGTGATGGCATCGTCTTCATAGATTACAGCCTTAGAGTTAGGTATAACATTGAACTTTACTTCAAAGGGCATGTCGTATGCGAAAAAGTCAAGTGCATTCTTGAAGAATTCAGCACCTTCCTTGAATATATGTATGGTCATTGTCCCGGTTTTTCCTAGCAATGCAAGAGTGGAAAGCATGCCAAGCAATCCGAAACAGTGGTCGCCATGCAGATGACTGATGAAAATATTGTTTAGCCGGGCAAACTTCAGTTTCATTCTTCTCATTTGCAGTTGTGTCCCTTCTCCGCAGTCAATCATGAACAGGTTGTCACGAATGTCCAGCACTTGTGAAGTTTGCAGATGTTGGGTTGTACAAGTGGCAGAACCGCAGCCAAGTATATTCAATTGGAATTTTTCCATAAATAGCGTTATTGACAATGTCGCATAAAGATAGTAATAAAAGGCAAAATGGGAAAGTATTGTGAAATAAATATAAAATCTAAATTACCCGCAGGAATTTCTTGCAGATGATTGTTATATAGATAAAAAGACGAAATATTGGTAAAATATACTTGCAGTAGCTGTGGCAAGGCGATGAGCTTGCTTAAAAATGTTAATGCTAACATTTTTTTAGAACAAATAGCGACTGCAATTAAGGATAGAATAGTACTTTTGGACAAGTTTTTTCATAGGATTAGATTTTTAAGGTTTTTTGTGTGCAGGTGTTGTGAAACATCTGCACTTTTTTTGTGTAAAATTCATAATTGCCGATATTTCTTGTAATTTTGTGATATGATTAAGAATAAGATAAATTTATGCCTGCCTGTTTTGCTGTTGCTCCTGCTGGTGAGTGCCTGTAAATCAAACCCCGATTATAGGGAAGTGGCAGGAGAGCGTGCCGTTGCAGCGGCTAAGGCCTTGGTTGCAACCGATCACAATAATCCGATAAAAATGGAGCAGATGATACTAGAGGCTAAGGCTGTGCAGAGCGAATATCTGCTTATGGGTGATACTGTGGCTGCACAGGCTTTTGATGCCGCTTTCCGTGAGTATTTGGTCATGCACGATGAATTGTTGGCAAAAGAACTGTTTGAATAGTTTATGAGAAACCTGTTATTCTATATGGCAGTCCTTTCTGCGGTAGCACTTATGGCTTGCAGCGCAAGGCTAGAAAACGATGGAAGTGCTGTGAGTGCTCGCATTATCAAATCACAGGTGATGGATTCGGTTGGCATAGCTCAGGCTGTTTCGTCATTGGATACGCTGATAACTCCCGAGATTTTCGGGCGTGATTTTGGTAAAGTCACTGTTGAAGTCCTGGAGAGTGATACAGTGATAGATGCTGTGCAACTCAATAGGCGTGTATCGTTATTGCGGTCGGTTTATGCGCAGCAAAGAGGGGGCGGCTACGGCAAACGCTTTGCCGAAGGTGTGCAAAGCTATATAGATGGTTTGCCTATTGAGCGCCGAATGAGACTGTATATAAGAATAGCTACACCAAAACAGATGGGTACTGCATTGCGTATCGACCTTATGCGCGGGAAAACGGATACAGCACTTTTTGCTGAACAGCTTAGACAGCTGAAACTTATTTATTCGGCTGAAGAATGGACGCAATTTGAAGAATATTATAATAGAAAATAATAAAAACAGATATAGATATGTTGTCTTTCAATGAGTATTTAGGACAAGTGAACGATGCGGTAGCTGCTATTGAATATCCATTGCAGCCTGCTGGATTATACGAACCTATTGAATATACCATGAGCTTGGGCGGAAAGCGTGTTCGTCCGTCATTGGTGCTTATGGCGTGTGATGCCTTTGGCGGAAATGTAGCCGATTCGGTTGCCCCGGCAATAGGACTAGAACTGTTCCACAATTTTACTCTGCTTCACGACGATGTCATGGATAAGGCGGATATCCGTCGAGGCAAGCCTACGGTGCATGTGAAGTGGAATGAGAACACAGCAATCCTGTCGGGAGATGCTATGCTCACTATGTCGGCACAGTACATCGCTAAAGCTCCGGCAGCGGTTATGCCTGCTGCGATGAATCTCTATAATGCTACAGCTATGGAAATCTATGAAGGACAACAGTATGACATGGAGTTTGAGGAGCGTACGGATGTAAAGGAAGAAGAGTACTTGAATATGATACGCTTGAAGACTTCGGTACTTCTAGGCTGTGCATGCAAGATGGGCGCAATAGTGGCTGGAGCCGAAGAAAGTGATGCTGCATTGATTTATCGATTCGGCGAATTGATTGGACTGGCGTTCCAGCTTCAAGACGATTTGCTCGATGTTTATGGCGATGAAAAGACTTTTGGCAAGGCAATAGGTGGAGATATCATGAATAACAAGAAGACATTCATGCTTATTAAAGCTATAGAAATGTCAAGCGGTGATGACCATGCCGAACTGTTGCAGTGGATAAATGCCGTATCGCCCGATAAGGCCGAGAAGATTGCTGCAGTTACCGATATTTATACAAGAGTAGGAGTAAAGGCTCTTGCTGAGGAGCGTATTGAGCAGTACAGCAAAGAGGCTTTGGCAACGCTTGAGGCAATAAACATGTCAGAAGAAGGTAAGCAGGCATTCAGAGCGTTTGCCGATTATCTTATGAAGAGAAATAAATAATCATGGTAGACACGCATACTCATTTGTACCTGGAGGAGTTTGACGAGGATCGGGCCGATGCGGTGAACCGTGCGCTTGACAGTGGCGTGAAGCACATGATTCTTCCCAATGTGGATTTGTCTACGATCGGTCCTATGCATAACTTGCATGAAATGTTCCCCGAAGCCACTTCGGTAGCTATGGGTTTCCATCCCACCGAAGTCAATGCCGATTTCCGAGAATCACTGGCCGAAGTGGAACAGCATTTCGCGCAGCATAAGTATGTTGCTGTCGGGGAAATAGGAATTGATCTGTATTGGGATAAAACTTACAGAGCAGAACAGATGCAGGCACTCGATATTCAGCTGCATTGGGCATCGGAAATGAATTTGCCTGTAATCCTGCATTGCCGCGAGGGGCTGGATACTATACTGGAAGTGTTTAGAAGTTTCTCTGGCGAACTCCCACGCGGTGTGTTTCATAGCTTTACTGGTACCATTGAGGAAGTGAAGCGTATTAGAGAATATGGTGATTTCTATTTCGGTATAAACGGAATTGTTACATTCAAGAAATCTCAAATCCCTATGGTGCTGCCAGAAATTGGTATTGAAAGAATTTTGCTGGAAACCGATTCTCCTTATTTGGCTCCCGTTCCAAATCGTGGAAAACGCAATGAGAGTGCAAATATACCGCATATCTGCCGGTGTGTGGCATCGCATATAGGAGTGAGTGAAAACGAGTGTTCTCAAATTACCGATTTAAATGCACATGCATTATTTAATATCTGAATAATTTGTGAAAAGATAAGCAACCGGAAAGTTCTTATATGCAATAAGTCGATTGATTAAAAAAGAGTTCCACTTAAGCCTTTAGTGTCATGAAAAAAATATTATTTCTAATAATCGTTTCTTTCTTCACTTTCACAGTTAAAGCGCAATCTGCGTCAGCTGATAATGTTAAGCTTCATTATAATGTTGATTTTAATGGGAGAAAAGCACTCAAAGCCACTTATACATTGTCCTGTACAAATGCGCGTGGGCATGAACTTATTCCTGTTTTATTTATAGATAGAGCAAAGGGGGTGCCGCATTATTATAGAGATGGTAAGAATATGAAGGCTGATGGACCTGTATATCGTGCTGATAATGAAAGTCTATCGACATATTGGAATGGTTCAGGCCAGTTCATAGCTATTTTTAATGATATGCTTAATCCTTTGCCTGGCAAGAATGAATACAATGCTCGAATACTTGTATATGATAAAACATTGGGAAGTTATATTGGAGATGTTTCGAATGTACCATGGATATCTTTTGTGATGGAGGGTGCACAACCAATAAATCAATCGTCGTCAGGTTTGCTGATAGATAAAACATCGGTAGATCCAAGTTTAACAGGACCGACTTTTGATTATTCAGGTGGCTCAACAGGAGGGAATCATAATTATCAAAATCCTGCGACTTCTTATAAATGTCCTATATGTAATGGAACAGGACGATGCAATAGTTGTGGTGGAACGGGTAAAAGAGTTGTAAACACCGTTAAGAGTACACACATTCATACATGTGGAATTTGTCACGGCACAGGTCGTTGTCATCAATGCCATGGAACAGGAAAGGTAAGATAGGTTTCCTGGAATTTTACGATACTCAACAATAAAAAACTAAAGTCTCGAAGAATAAGAGGTTATTAAAAATATTCAGAACCAATGTCGGTCACAAAGAAAAAATATAGTATCTTTGCAACCGTTTTAATGGAGTGATGCTCGAGTGGCTGAAGAGGCACGCCTGGAAAGCGTGTATGCGTCAAAAGCGCATCGGGGGTTCGAATCCCCCTCACTCCGCAAGGAGGGAGCATTGGATGAGAACCCAGAGGTTCGTTATCGGCTTGCCGCTTTCTCGGAAAGAATCCCCCTCACTCCGCATTCTATTAGAATTCTACGCTAATTTTTAAGCGACCTCCTAACTCTTGTTCAGATAAGAGAATTAGTACTCTTCTTTGTCTTCTGTTCCAATGCATAATAATATAATTATGATTAAAAACGGTGAGGCAACCATGCTTAGTACTACCCAAAGAGCTGCGTTTCGTTTTCGTTTTTTAGCCATTATTGCAACTAGTACATATATACCAACACAAATACTAATAAAAACAATAAAAAGAATAATCGATATAATAGGTACTATGAATGGGAAGCTAGATTCTGTAGTTTCATCGTTTTGTGGAGATTTAACATTATAATCTTTCAGTAAAAACTTTATTTTAAATGTAGGGTTCCCGCAATTATCTTTTGTCTTATAATAGTGATATTGTCTATTGTGCTCATATGCGGTAATATCAAGCTTTTTAGTCTTTCCAGGAGCAATAGAGATATTTTTATTGAAAATTTGATAATCAAGTTCGGTATCTTTCATGTCCAAATATGTTATTTGGAATACAACATTATGTATTTCCTTGTTGGTATTGTTCTTTAGGGCAATAGTCCCTTCAGAATCAAGCCATGATTGTTCATAAGATACCATTGTAATGTCATTGTTTATAGCAGAAACAGCGAAAATGACGAAAAAATTAATAAAAAGTATTGAAATCTTTTTTGAGGTGTTTGAAATAGAGGTTTTCATAAATATTTGATTTTATATTTTATTGCAAAGTAAATGATTATAAACAATTTTTCAAATAGTAGTATTAAAATGTAAAATTTTTTTGTACACATATTTAATCGATGAGAAAACGATATACACTATTTTTGTTGATGAAATTAAATAAAATTAGAAATATGAACAGAAAAAATGAAACAATTGGTAAACTGATACAGTTTGAAGTATGTAGACAACAGATTTCAGTACAGGCTTTTGCGGAAATGATATGTTGTACCCGAACAAATGTATATAATATTTTTTCTAGGAATAGTATAGACATTTCTCTGTTGCAAAAAATATGTAAGGTTTTGAATAGGAACTTTTTTAAAGAAATTGCTGAAGATATGAATTTAGCAGATGAAGTGAATGAAACAGAAGAAGATAGGGAAAATAGAATTGCTTTATCAAACTTTCATGAGTATGTACCTGACTGTTTGAAAAAATTGGGTAAATCAACTATCATAATATATGGGGAAAAAGAGTTTGATGTTCCTGTGCCTGAATATTTACTATATTCAGCGAATATCTCTTTTACGAAAGGTGTAACTTATAGAGAAAAATTGAGTGAAAAGTATAATGATAAAATAATTCATATAGATACAATAGCAGAACAAGGGGTGGAATTTGAAGTTATAACGAATAGATTAAAAGGCTTAAAAACGATCAATATTAAGATCGATATAAAGTCCTATGAAGAATGGTACAAGACTTTGAAATTGGCTTTTGATTATATAAATCGCAAATAACAAATATTGAATAATATGGTTGTTTCCACGATGACATATTACGAAAAGTATGAGTCTTATTTTAAAGATTTGAATAAGATTACAATAAAATGTTCTCAGTTAAAAGCAAAAGTTATTAGAGAACTGAGAAAATGTAATAAATTCCCATACTATAAAACGATTGAGTATTCAGTACCGCAAAGAGGGAATCGTTATATCTTATATTTTTGGGTCGAAGATAAGAGCGGAATAAGTAAACCTTTTTTTGATTTTTTCTCAATTCTAGAAACATGTGAAGGTCGATGTATGTTTGTAAAGTGGGGATGTACTCCATATAGTCATAGAAATGGGGATCCTTTCGTATGGACAAGAAAGATTGAAGAATATACGATGCATTTTATGGCTCGTTATAGGACTCGTTATTGTAGGGATGAAAAGTTGTCACTGATAGATGTAGCTTGTAGATATTTTTCAAGGAATTCAAGACCTATTTTAACGAGATTAAATGAAAATATAATGAATCATTATTTAGAGTATGGAAATAGTGCCCATAATGCGTTTAAAGTTAAAGATGGATTATGTCTTACTAGATTGTTGATTGAAGAAAACATTAATGCTATAACAGGAAAAAGAATTGCAGTTGCTATAGGTGTTACCAATGTAACATTTGTAGATAATAAAACGCTAAAAAAGAATCAAATAGTAGCTTTGTTTAAGGAGAATGTATCATATATGAGTGATCTTTTTAAATCAGAACTTCCATATATAGATAGAAGTCTATATAGATGAAGGTTTGCAGGTGTTTTCTTGAAATAATATTTTAGTCAGAAACCCTAAATTTTTTATTGGCTAAATTTCTTTCTATAATGTTGCTGTAGTTTTCTACTGGAATGCGTTCATAGGTGCCGTCGTCTTTTAGCCATATGATGCTTCTTTCAATGAGTTTAAGTCCTATATCTTCTAGCATGAGGGCATACAGGTTCAGCTGAATTGTATATTCGCCGAATGCCTCCTGATAGAGTGTGTTAAACGGATATTTCAGATAGATGTTGCATTGCCTGTTGAAATCGTTGTATAGCTTCTTGTTTGTTTTATAGTCAAAAAGCACAAATCCGGCTTTATTCTCATCGCCTTCTCCGTCATAGTAGTACAGCATGTCGAATGTTCCGCATATCTTAATGTCAAGTTTTAATTCGGAGTCGAGATTCTTACCGCTATATAGTCGTGCTTCATTCAGTACAAGGTGATAGCTGGCAGGCAGTTCGTCAAGAAATTTCTTGGCAGCTTCTTCTTTGGTGTGAATGGGTGCAAGATAATTTTCTTCCTTGTAATATTGAGGCAGTATTGTTGGGCGAATAAACTCGGGGTGTCCAGCGTACAGATAGGCAAGACTCTCACCGAATTCGTGAGTCTTTGTACCTAGCGATGCTGCTCTGAAACTGTTGAGTTTCCATTCGCGTTGCCAGTGCTCGGGTGTTTTGCCATATCTTGTGGCGTATCTTTCCGATTGGACTGCGGCATCAAATGGCCGGCTCTCAAAGCGATGCGCAATATGAGATGCCGATAAAAGCTCTAAGCCGTTGAGGATATAGGTGTGTGTGTCTTCGTAAAATTCCAAATCTTGAAATGTCTCCAGTATCATCTTTCTGGTATCGGATACAATTTCAGGTTCTCCTTCTATATAAAACATATTATTCATAACTGGATTGTTTATGTATTTTCTCCTTCTTATAACTGATTGAGTATTTCAGTGACCGCAGTTGAAGGGTGCAAGTATATGATGTCGGGGTCCTTGGCATACCATGTCATCTGCTTTTTTGCATATACTCGAGTATTCTTTTTTATTCGTTCTCGAGCTGTAATAAAATCCATTGTGCCGTCAAAGTAGGCAAACATTTCCTTGTATCCAACGGTGTTCAGTGAGTTGAGGTGGCGCAAGTGGTACACGCTGCGCGCTTCTTCTTCAAGTCCCAGTTCCATCATCTTGTCCACTCTGGAATTGATGCGTGCGAACAGCTCTTCGCGGGGCATCTCAAGTGAGTATTTGAGAATGCGGAATGGGCGTTCCTTTTTTGCTCCTGTGCGAAAAGACGAAAACGGTTTGCCCGACTGCATGTATATCTCTAGCGCGTGGACTAGGCGTTTTGCATTTTGCTTGTCGGCAATCTCGTAATATTCGGGATCAACCTCCTTAACTCGTCGTGCTACTTCTTCCAGCCCTTCCGTTTCCAGTATAGAGTAGGCTTCGTTTCTCACATCATCGCTCACAGTGGGAATGTCGTCAATTCCATTGCACACAGCATCGACATACATCATCGAACCTCCGCACATCACCACACAGTCGTGGCGTTCAAACAGCTTGGGCAACAGTTCCAGTACATCGCTCTCGTATTGAGCTGCACTGTAATATTCATCAAGATTGAGAATGTTGATGAAGTGATGCTTTACGGCAGCTAGTTCTTCGGCTGTGGGGCATGCAGTGCCAATGGGAATGCCTCGGTAAATCTGCCTGGAGTCGGCCGATATGATTTCAGTGCCAAGATGCCTTGCCACATTTATAGCCGTATCGGTTTTGCCGATGCCAGTAGGTCCTGTTATAACGATGAGAGTCTTTTCCACAATTACCAGAATTTGTTTTGTTCGGGGGTGTACTCAAAACCTGCACTCTGAAGTTTGTTCACAAGTTCATCTCGATTGATATTCATATCTTCGCAGAGTTCGTCAAGTGAGTTATAGCAGTCCCTCAGTTTCATGTTTATGAAGCTGAGAAGCATAAACGGGTCGTTTGGTAATTGTGCTAGTTCCATATAAGCGCGAAATTACAAAAAACTTTCCTAATGGACCAGGCTGCGGTGAGAAAACATGTTAATAAGTGTGCTTTTTGAGTATGTTGTAAAACATTATATATGTAAATGATTGATTTTCAGAAATATATGTATGATTTTATTCTGGAGGCTAAAATTTTATTTTGAATAAATTTGGAATATTTGCGATAACATGATAAATTTGAGATGTCAAAAAACTATATGACGACTTTAAGCGTCGGTATGTAGAGTGAAATATATATGTTTTTATAGATTGTAGATTTAAAAAGAAACGCTGTTGCGAAACACCGTTTCTTTTTTTGTTAATAAATAGGCTGTATTTATTAACTTTGTAGAAGTTATTAATCCATTCATGCTAAACCTGAAAATATAAATGATAAAGCGTATTATATTATGTGTGTTGGCTATGATGCCAGCGATGCTGTTCGGTCAGATAAAAACTGCAACTAACAAGCCATTGATAGGGGTGTCATGTTCCAATCCCGGAAACAATTCTTCAACTAGACTGACATATACCAATTCGGTAATAAAAGCTGGAGGCATACCATTGCTTATACCTATTACTCAAGATAGCCTTGTGTTGCGGGATATATTGAAACGGATAGATGGTATAGTGATGATAGGCGGTGAGGATATTCACCCGTCTTATTTTGGAGAGGAACCGATACCCGAACTCGGTTCGGTGAATCCTGTGAGAGATGTGTATGATATTGCTCTTATCAAGATGGCTCATGACATGAATATACCAATGTTGGGCATTTGCAGGGGCGAACAGCTTATAAATGTAGCTTTTGGAGGTTCGTTATATCAGGATATCCCTGCTCAGTATCCCGACACGACCGTGAGTCACCGACAATCGGAACCAAGCAGTGTTCCCACTCACTTGGTGAAGTTTGATGCTGCTTCGCAGATTGCTAAGGTCGTGGGCATAACAGAGATGATGACCAATACGCATCATCATCAGGCTGTCAAGGCCGTAGCTCCTGGCTATAAAGCTACAGCTTGGGCTACCGACTCGATTATAGAGGCAATAGAGTCTAGCGAGGAATATCCAGTGTGGGGTGTACAGTTTCACCCCGAAGCTCTCACTGTGGAAGGAGATGAGATTTCTGCCCGCTTGTTCCATTTCTTTGTGAAGAAGGCAGCTACCTATCGTAAAGCAAAGGAAATACATAGCAGGATATATTCATTGGATTCGCACACCGATACGCCATTGAGGTTCAAGGGGGATTATAACATAGGCAACAGGGAGAGAACTCAAGTGAGTCTTCCTAAAATGGAGGAGGGCTTCGTTGACGGTCAGTATCTGGCATGCTGGGTAGCTCAGGGTAAATGCGACGACGAGAATCGTAGGAAGGCTGTGGAAAGAGTGAATAAATTGCTTGCAGGAGTTCATCGCCAGGTGGAAATGAACAAGGATAAAGCCGAGATAGCCGTTACGCCTCAAGACTTGTATAGGATAAAGGATTCTGGGAAGAAGGCTTTTTTCATAGGTATAGAGAATGCTTATGGAGTAGGTAATTCGATAAATGATATAAAGCGCGTTCAACAGCAGGGAGTGACTTATATAACGCTGTGCCATTCGCGCAACAATGACTATTGCGACAGCTCTTCGGACTCGATTGTGAAATGGAACGGATTGAGCCCTCTAGGCAGGAAAGCAGTGGAAGAGATGAACCGTTGCGGCATGATTATAGATGTGTCGCATGTGTCAGAAAAAACCTTCTGGGATGTAGTGAAACTTTCGTGTAAACCTATAATCGCATCTCACTCTTCGGCAAGGGCGTTGATGAACCATGACAGGAATCTCACTGATGAACAGCTTCGTGCTGTGGCAGGAAATGGAGGCGTGGTGCAAGTGTGCTTTGTCGATGAATACCTGCGAGAGGACAAGGAAGAAGCTAGCCTTACCGATTTCATGAATCATCTGTATCATGTGATAAAGATAGCCGGCATAGACCATGTGGGAATAGGTACCGACTTTGATGGCGGTGGCGGAGTAAAAGGTTGCCGAGGTGACAATGATTTGATAAATATTACAGTGCGACTGCTTGAAGACGGATACAGCGAAGAGGATATATCCAAGATATGGGGAGGAAACTTCTTGCGAGTGATGAGCGAGGTACAGAAACGATAGAGATAGCAAGTCGGTATAAAAAAAATGCCGACTTTTTTATTGTTGGTGCAACTTTTACGGGAAACGGCAGTCTTATAGTATAGAAATAAACCGTTAAAGAAGAATATGAAAATGGCTGAAGCCGAAAGGCGGACAGATTTTGAAAAGTATGTGTCGGAAAATGGCCGGCTGATAAACAAGATATGCTATATGTATGCATCATGTATGGACGATTTCAATGATTTGCGTCAGGAAGTGTTGCTTAATATATGGCAAGGCATGGACGCTTTTGAAGCGAGATCGAAAGTCTCGACATGGATTTATCGCGTGTGCCTGAATACCTGCATCACTTATTCCAATAAGGAAAAGAAACATCACGGCCATGATGAGCTAGGAGAAAACCTGTATTGCTATGATGACACGCAGGAACATTTCCGCCAGTTGCAGGAAATGTACAAGCTTATTGACCAACTGAACAGGCTGGAAAAGGCGCTGGTATTGATGTGGCTTGATGAAATTCCCTATGATGAGATAGGCCGTATTATGGGCATAAGCCGAAATAATGTGGCGTCGAAATTGCGAAGAGCAAAAGAAAAACTTAGTAAAATGGCTAATTCTTAAATTTGAATGACTATGGAAATAGATGATATTAGAAATAAATGGAGACAGCTTGATGAACATGTAAAGGTTCAGGACGAAAAGATAAGGGAACTTACCGATGCCGTTGTTGCGGGTAAGGTAAAGTCGCCGTTGAGTACTTTGAGAAGGCATTGCCTGCTTGGGATTGTGCTAGCGCCGTTAATGTTGCCATTCTTTTTCTGGGCGTATTCTTTTGTGGGGCTTCAGGGCACTGACTCGGTGAAAATGCTGCTCAGGGTGATGACTGTTGTTTTCATTGGGTTTACCTGGATTCGTGAAATTGTATTATATGTTGTACTTGGAAGAATTAATGTCAGCAGGGATTCCGTACTCACATCATTGCGTGAAACGATCCGTTTCAGGAAGCTTTACCATTATGGCGTGTCAATAGACTTGGTGCTGGGACTAATTACTGTTATGCTGATGTTCTATTGCATGAATACGGCCTTCATCGTAGGCGGTATCATGGGCGGTGTTCTCGGAGGCATTGTGGGAGCGAGATTGTACCGTTATTACAAGCGCAAGATTGATGAACTGGAATCGTCATTGCAGGAATGGGACGATACCGATGATCAAATATGATATTTAAAGGCAGTAAGGAATGTGAATTCATCAATCTTTTCGGATAGAAGGTTGATGAATTTTTTTAATGTAGGCGCTGTTATGCTCTTTTCAGTGAAAGACACTTGGCTCTTGTCTTTCAGGTGGAGGACTATTGAGCATTTTATGGCAGGAAAAACTAAGTTTTCAGCCAATTCCTGATGCAGGTTTTCGGCAAGTTCGTTGCATATAGTTGCGAATGTTTCCTCGCTGCATCGGTCCTCTCCATCTTCTCTTGTATCGTCGTTCTTGAAGCAGTAGAAAACTTTGCAGCGTGGCGATGCCCATTGTATAGTGGTCTGAGCGAAGCAGTCGCGGTCTATCGCGAGGTCAAAGTCGATAGCTGAGATGCTGTCGGCTTGTATTTTATTGGCAGAACTCATGACGATGTGCATTAGAACATTTTTGCTACTCTTTCAACGGCATTGACGAATTGCTCCACTTCTTCCATTGTGTTGTATACGCCGAAAGATGCTCTCACGGTACCGTCGATGCCTAGCCTGTGCATGAGCGGTTCGGCGCAATGGTGACCTGTGCGCACTGCTACTCCAAGTTTGTCCAGAATAGTTCCCATGTCGTAGGAGTTGATGCCGTTTACAAGGAAAGATATGATTGCGCTCTTGTTTTCCGATGTGCCGAAGATACGCATTCCAGGAATACTCATCATCTGTTCGGTTGCAGCTTTAAGCAGGCGGTCTTCATACTCTGCGATATTTTCAATGCCAATGCCATTAATGTAGTCAATGGCTGTGCCGAAAGCGGCTATGCCAACGAAGTCGGGCGTTCCGGCTTCAAACTTATAAGGTAGCTTTGCAAATGTTGTCTTTTCAAAAGTTACGGTTCCAATCATTTCTCCGCCTCCTTGGTAAGGTGGAATGACTTCCAGGAATTTCTTCTTTCCGTAAAGGACTCCAACACCAGTGGGGCCATACATTTTATGAGCCGAGAATGCATAGAAGTCGGCATTAAGGTCCTGGACATCAATTTTCATGCAGGCTGCAGCCTGTGCTCCGTCTACCAGTACTGGCACACCGTAGCTGTGTGCTATTTCAATCATCTGTTTCACGGGATTTATTGTGCCAAGAACATTGGAAACATGGCTTATTGCAACAAATCGGGTGTTTTCGGTAAACAGATCCTTATAGGCATCTATCTTAATCTCGCCTTGTTCGTTAATCGGTACAATGCGCAAGCGTATTCGCTTGTTGCGTTGAAGCAGTTGCCAAGGCACGATGTTTGCGTGGTGCTCCATGGCTGTGATGATGATTTCGTCGCCATGAGTCAATGTGCCGCCAAATGATGATGCCACAAGGTTAATCGCTTCGGTAGTCCCTCTTGTGAAAATGATTTCTTGGGTGCTTGCCGCATTGATGTATTGTCTCACCTTCTCTCTGCTCTCTTCCTGTTTGTCGGTAGCAAGTTGAGAAAGCGTGTGAACTCCGCGGTGAACATTCGCCTTGAGGTTGCGGTACATATACGATATGGTGTCTACTACACAATCGGGAGTCTGTGAAGTAGCGGCATTGTCAAGATATATGAGAGGTTTTCCCTCAATCTTTGTGTCAAGAATGGGGAACTCTTTTCGAATGTTGATGATGTCCTTTTCGTTAAGCATAAAATATCATTTATTGAGCTATATTTATTGCTCAATGTTGTTTACTATATCGTGGCAGTCGCTAGAGCATTGCTGGCATAGCGCAAGTTTCCCGTAAAGACGCTTGTCCACCAAGTGGCGCAAACGGTCCTTCAGCGAATCCATACGCACCGTTGCTATCACATCGGCCATGAAAGCCTGCATGAGCAACATGCGTGCTTCGTTCTTTGAGATTCCTCGTGCCTGCATGTAGAAAATGGCATCTTGGTCGAGCTGTCCTATTGTGGAGCCATGGCTGCACTTCACATCGTCGGTGTATATCTCAAGTTGAGGCTTTGTATACATTTTTGCCTCAGGTGACATGCATATGTTGCGGTTGCCTTGATAAGCCTCAATCTTAGGAGCGTTAGGCTCAACCTTTATTCTTCCGCAGAATGCACCGCGAGCCTTGTCTTCAAGAATGTATTTGAACAGCTCATTGCTGCTGCAGTGCCCTGCGTTGTGCATTATCTCGGTGTGGTTGTCGATATGCTGTTTGTTTCCGGCTATAGCCATACCGTAAAGATGCGTTTCGCAATGTTCGCCTGCTACTTCTATCGAATAGTCGTTACGCGTGTGACCGTTCACTAGAGTGATGCCGTTCACAAGCAGGTTGGAGCCTTCTTCTTGTTTTGCCCACAATGAAGATACGCGGTGAGTGCGCTCGCCCGATTCCTCAAGGTCATATAGGTCGAATGACGAATTCTTGCCGGCAAACACTTCGATTACTTGAGTGTTGAGGAAGTCAATTTCCTGGTTCTGCGTGTGGTCGCACACTAGCATTTTAGCGTGGGCATTTTCTTCAAGAACGATGAGAATGCGTCTGTTTACCATTACTGGAACAGTGGCATTCAGAATATTCACGAGCTGAAGGGGTTTTTCCAGCGTGATATTCTTTGGTATGTATATGAATAGCCCGTCTTGAGCAAGAAGCGTATTCAGAGCAACTGCGGCATTGCTTTTTGGTGCTAGCTTGCCGTAGTATTTGCTCATGAGTTCTTGGTGTTGCTTTGCTATCTGGTTGAATGAACCGATAATCACTCCTTCGGGCAATGATATCGAAGCGGTGCGGCTGCTGTAGTAAGTGTCGTTGAACGAGAAATACAGCCATGTGCTCATGTTTGGCACATCACAGCGGAATGCGTTGGCCGTGTCGGCTCCGAAATCATATCTGTTTATGTTCACGCCATAGTCTGGTGTGAACTCGGCTTCCAAGTCGGTGATTTCATAATTCTCGTCACCTTTTACGGGAAGCCGTTTTTCTTCAAGAGACTTGAGCGCTTCGTTCCTCATCGCGTTCATCACGCCGTTTGAGCAGGAACATATGACCTCGGTATTTCCCTTGTAAAGGTCGGTATATTGCTTAATTGACGACATAGGCGACTTAATTACTCTTGGTTCTTGTCACATTCTTCCTTAATCCAGTCGTACCCCTTTTCTTCAAGCTCAAGAGCCAGTCCCGGTCCGCCTGTTTTTACGATACGGCCTTTGTAAAGCACATGCACGAAGTCGGGCTTGATGTAGTCAAGCAGGCGCTGGTAGTGAGTGATAACGATAGTGGCATTGTTTTCGGTCTTTAGCTTGTTCACTCCGCCTGCAACTATGCGCAAGGCATCGATATCCAATCCGCTGTCGGTCTCGTCGAGGATAGACAGTTTAGGCTCAAGCATAGCCATCTGGAAAATCTCGTTACGCTTCTTTTCGCCACCAGAGAAACCTTCGTTTACCGAGCGTGAAGCTAGTTTGTTGTCAAGTTCCACGATAGCGCGCTTTTCCCTCATCAGTTTAAGGAAATCGCTTGCCGATAGAGGTTCTTGATTGAAGTACTTGCGTTTCTCGTTTACGGCTGCGCGCATGAAGTTGACCATTGACACACCAGGAATTTCCACTGGGTACTGGAAACTCAAGAAAAGTCCCTCGTGCGAACGGTCTTCAGGCGAAAGCGAAAGCAGATCCTTGCCACCGAAGTCGGCGCTACCGCCAGTTACTGTATAGGCAGGGTTGCCAGTAAGTACAGCCGAGAGTGTGCTTTTACCCGAGCCGTTAGGACCCATTATCGCATGTACTTCTCCTGGGTGAATCTCAAGATTCACACCTTTAAGAATTTCTTTGCCTTCGATACTTGCATGAAGGTCAGTTATTTTAAGTAGGTTTGGCTTATTTTCCATTTTCCTTTGTTTTTTGCTTGTTTTATGTTGTGTTTATCCCACGCTGCCTTCGAGTGATATTGAAAGCAGTTTCTGTGCTTCAACGGCAAATTCCATTGGGAGCTTTGCCATCACTTCCTTAGCGTATCCGTTTACGATAAGACCTATTGCGTCTTCGGTTGATATGCCTCGCTGGTTGCAGTAGAATATCTGTTCTTCGTTGATCTTGGAAGTCGTAGCTTCATGCTCAACCACCGATGAGTCGTTTTGAACATCGATGTAAGGGAATGTGTGTGCTCCGCATGTGTCGGTGAGCAGCAGGCTGTCGCATTGAGTGAAGTTGCGGCTGTTGGTGGCTTTAGGCAGCACTTTTACCAGCCCGCGGTAGCTGTTTTGGCTTAGTCCTGCCGAGATACCCTTAGATACTATAGTGCTGCGTGTGTTCTTGCCTATGTGTATCATTTTTGTTCCAGTGTCGGCTTGCTGATGGTTGTTGGTTACTGCTACCGAGTAGAATTCGCCCACAGAGTTGTCGCCTTGCAGCACGCAGCTTGGATATTTCCATGTGATTGCCGAGCCTGTTTCTACCTGCGTCCATGACAACTTGGAGAAGTCGCCACGGCAAAGACCGCGTTTTGTGACGAAATTGTATATTCCGCCCTTTCCGTCCTTGTCACCTGGATACCAGTTCTGCACGGTAGAGTACTTGACTTCTGCGCGGTCCTCCACGATTATTTCT
The DNA here is from genome assembly GCA_017391675.1 of Muribaculaceae bacterium. Taxonomy (GTDB): domain Bacteria; phylum Bacteroidota; class Bacteroidia; order Bacteroidales; family Muribaculaceae; genus RGIG4576. The sequence goes on along the minus strand of JAFOXR010000067.1, from coordinate 7,399 downwards.
ACGATAGCAGCGTGAAGCTGGTTCTCGTCGCGCATCGGAGCTGTACAGCCTTCAAGATAGCTCACATAGGCATCGTCGTCGGCAACTATCAGAGTGCGTTCGAATTGTCCTGTATCTTTAGCGTTTATGCGGAAGTAGGTAGATAGCTCCATCGGACAGCGAACACCTTTAGGAATGTATACGAATGAACCGTCGGAGAATACTGCACTGTTGAGAGCTGCATAGAAGTTGTCGCGATAGTTCACCACGCTGCCAAGGTATTTTTTTACCAAATCGGGATAATCCTTAATGGCTTCGGACATTGAGCAGAATATTACACCCAGTTCGGCAAGTTTCTCCTTGTAGGTGGTTTTTACGCTCACGCTATCCATTACGGCGTCTACGGCAATACCCGACAGGCGCATCTGTTCTTCTAGCGATATCCCAAGCTTGTCGAATGTCTTGCGAACTTCAGGATCGACTTCGTCGAGACTTTTAGGCCCTTCTTTTTGTTTTGGAGCCGCGAAGTAGCTTATATCCTGGAAGTCTATTTCTGGAATGTCAAGATGTGCCCAAGTGGGAGTTTCCAATGTGAGCCAATATTTATAGGCATTCAGTCGGAATTCAAGCATCCATTCGGGCTCGTTCTTGGTCTTGGAAATGTATCTTATCACATCTTCATTAAGCCCCTTGGGGATAATGTGCATGTCTATGTCGGTCACGAAGCCATACTTATAGTCGCTGTTTGCGGCATTCTGTATGATTTCTTCATTTTCTTTCTTTCTGTTTTTGTCTGTATTTTCGCTTGACTTCATTGTCCTTTTGTGGTTAGTTTATTGTGGCATGTTTGCGTTGAAAATGCAGTCGCTTATGCCTAGCTTTTAAAACTTAGAACAAAACCGTTTTTGAGTAGGTTCTGTCCATAAACCAATTAATTTGCAAAGTTACGAAAATATCCTTAATCTGCTTGTAGATTTGCTATTAATACAAAATAAAACAGACCTCGTAATCACTACGAAGTCTGTTGAAACCTTAATCTTATTTTAATACTATGAAAAACACATAGCAAATGTACGATTATTGCAAATAAATCCAAATACTCCTGTTAAGGAATGTCTGGAATTTAAGTTTTTTTAATAGAGAGGGCTTTTAGTGGCAGCCTCCGCAACCATCTCCGCAACCATCTCCACAGCTGTCGTGACCGCATCCGCAACCGCATGAATGCTGTGGTTGCATGTCTTCGGCTTTGGCGTCGCGTACTGTCACTACTTTGCCTTTGTAGCGCACGGTTTTGCCAGCTAGCGGGTGGTTGAAGTCTACCGATACTTTTTCATCAGTGATATCTAGAACGATGCCGTGAACGCGGTATCCGTCTTCGGTCATCATAGGTATCACATTGCCTACATATACTGTCTTGCTGTCAAATTCGCCTTCTTCGTTGCAGAATATAGCTTTGTCAAGCTCCATTACATATTCTTGCTCGTGCTTTCCGAATGCTTGTTCGGGAGCAAAAGTCATGTCGAAAGTGTCGCCGGCTTTAAGGCCTTGCAATCCCTTTTCAAAATCGGGCAACACATCTTTCTCCACGCCGAAGATGAATCGGTCGGGGTGTTCTTCTGTGAATTTCATCATCAGAGCTTCTTCTTTCTTTTCTACTTCATATACTTCATAGGCGAGTTCGATGTATTTGCCTGGTTTGATTGTTTCCATAAATATCGTATGTTTAAATTGTAAAATAATTCATTTTGCGTGCCTCAGTTATAGAGAGGCATGCAAAGTTACTTTAAATAAGTCGCTTGCACAAGAGGCGGGCGTAAATCTTGACTTCCGATGGCTAATTTCTTAGCAGATATACTGCTAGGTATAAAGCTGTGATGCCAAGGATTATGCTTAAGATTGTGTATGCAGCCAGTTGCAAGAGATTGCCATTTTCCAGCATTACCATGTTTTCGTGCATGAATGACGAGAAGGTGGTAAATCCTCCGCAAAAGCCGGTGGCAAGAAGAAGCTGCATGTTTGTGTCGGCAGATGTCTCGCGGCTGAAGATGCCGTAAACAAGGCCTATGATAAAACAGCCTGCAATGTTCACAATCATCGTCCCTAACGGGAAAGATGTGCTGATGAGATTGTGTATCCACTTGCCGATGAGGAAACGCAATATGCCTCCTCCGGCGCTGCCTATTCCTACAAGTAATATGGCTCGTAATATGTTCATGACCGTTGAATTTATGTTCGCTACCTATAACGCTCTTAGCGGGAATGTTGTTCGGGTAGCGTAGCTATGATAAAACAAAAAAGCCTTGAAGATTTCTTCAAGGCTTTTGCGGTGCGTACGGGACTCGAACCCGTGACCCCCTGCGTGACAGGCAGATATTCTAACCAACTGAACTAACGCACCAAAATATTGCTTATGAAACTAACGCACTTTTGCGTTTGCGAGTGCAAAGGTACAATAAATTTTATATTCTGCAAAATATTGAACGAAAAAAACGCAATTCCCGATGATTTTTTGAATGATTGCGCTTTTGTGAGGTTGTTATACTAGCATGATGCCGTGTTTGCGGCATGTCTCGATTTGCTCTTCGGGCCAGATGCTGGCCTGCACTTCTCCGATGTGAGCTTTTTGCAACAGGAACATGCAGAGGCGGCTTTGTCCGATACCTCCACCGATAGAAAGAGGTAGCTCGCCGGCTAGCAGTGTGCGGTGGAATGTAAGAGATGTGCGCTCGGTGCAATTCCTTGCCTCAAGCTGTTGCATGAGTGACTTCGGGCTTACCCGTATGCCCATCGATGACAGTTCAAATGGGGTTTCCAGAATGTCGTCCCATAATAGTATGTCACCGTTAAGCCCTTGGAATCCGTCGCTGTTTGGAGTAATCCAGTCGTCATAGTCTGGTGCTCGTCCGTCATGAGGTTCTCCGTTGCTTAGCGGCGCTCCGATGCCAATAAGGAAAATTGCTCCATATTTCTTTGCTGCCTCGGCTTCGCGTTCTTTAGCTGGGAGGTCGGGGAACATGTCAAGCAGTTCCTGCGAATGAATGAACTTGATTTCCTTAGGCAGGCGTGGAGTGATGTGAGGGAATTCTTCGTATATTAAATATTCGGTTTCCTTGAGTGCGCTGTAAATGCTTTTTACCGTATCCTTCAGGTATTCCAGTGTGCGGTCCTCTTCCTTGATAGACTGTTCCCAGTCCCATTGGTCAACATATAGAGAATGCAGGTTGTCAAGGTCTTCGCAGGCGCGAATGGCGTTCATGTCGGTGTAAAGTCCGTATCCTGCAGGAATGTCGTAGGCGCCCAATTTCATTCGTTTCCATTTTGCAAGCGAGTGAACTACTTCGGCCTGGCGTCCGCCCATGCAGTCGATATTGAAAGTGACAGCGTGTTCAACTCCGTTGAGATCGTCGTTTATGCCAGTACCGGTAAGGACAAATAGCGGAGCGGTTACGCGACGCAAGTTGAGCCTGCGTGACAGCTTTTCCTGGAAAGTTTCCTTAATTTTCTTGATTGCTACTTCCGTTGTTTCGGGCAATAGCTTTTGCTTATATTTTTTGGGTATTATTAATGCCATTTCTCTTGTTTTATGCAATTCGGGGGCAAACATAGCAAAAATTTTGTGATTGGGCAAATTTTATATCAAAATGACGATAGAATATCTTTAAACTGCATCAAATTTTGCAATAAAATGCCCTGTTTGGTTTATGAATGAAATCTAAAAAAGATTTTTGTTGACAATAAATTAAAGTAAAAGGGTATATTCTCGCAGAAAAGTTGTATTTTTGCTATTTAAATTGAAAATGAGACGGCAAATAGTCTCAGGTGTGAACTGGAAATGATAAAGATACGGAACATAAACAAGAGCTATGGCGCATTGCAGGTGCTTGACAATGTGAATGTTGACATTAACCGTGGCGAGGTGGTTACGATAGTGGGACCGAGCGGTGCGGGCAAGACTACATTGCTCCAGATTATGGGTACCCTGGACTCGCCTGACAGCGGTTCGGTGCTCTATGACGGACAAGATGTGCTGAGCATGAAGGACAGTAGCCTTGCGAGATTCCGTAATCAGAACATCGGTTTTGTGTTCCAGTTCCATCAGTTGCTGCCAGAGTTCACTGCTTTGGAAAATGTGATGATGCCGGCGTTGATAGGCGGAATGAAGCAGAAAGAAGCATCTGCCCGAGCGAAAGAACTGCTTGAGTATATGGGCTTGGGTGAAAGGCTAGATCATAAACCTGCAGAACTCTCGGGAGGAGAGAGGCAGCGTGCCGCTGTTGCCCGTGCTCTGGTGAATCGCCCGGCAGTAGTGCTTGCCGATGAACCTTCGGGTAGTCTGGATACAAAGAACAAGCAGGAGCTGCATAATTTGTTTTTCCGGTTGCGCGATGAGATGCAGCAAACTTTTGTGATAGTTACTCATGACGAGACCTTGGCCAGTGATGCCGATAGGGTGCTGTATATGCGTGACGGAAGAATAGTTAACGATGTAATTAAAAAGTGACAGGAACAATGAAGAGTAAAATACTTTATATAGTGGCGATGTGCGTGCTGTGTGTGGCAGCAATGACATCATGCAACGAAGAGGAAGCATTTGAATATGGCGATTTCTGTTATGATATGGTGACCTACGAGGGCGATAATGGCGATAGGTCGGTTTTTTCGTATCAGGCTTATGATGACTCTCCGCTTGTGACACTCACTGCCAGCAATATGAATAGGCCAGGAATGGTGAAGGGACAGCGTCTGCTCCTTAATTATATAGTTGAGAACGATTTGGGGGATAACACTAAAGTGGTGGAGGTGAAAGGCTTTTCAAAGGTGACAACCGACACTATTGAGATTCTGCCGCAAGCCGAACTGGACGGGTTTAAGAGTGACGAAGTGAAGGTTAAGAGCGTGTGGCGTACGGGTAACTATATCAATGTGAGGTGCATGCTTGAATATACTGAGAAGCCACGCCGTTTGTTCTTGGCTACATCTGGAATACCAGGAGAGGACGGAATCGTACCGATGTATCAGATTCAGGACTTGATGGGAGCACAGACTTTTTACTGGCTCGAAACTTATCTGAGCTATTACATCGCTCCTGTGTGGGAGAACGAAGAAGTTGCAGGAGTGCGGTATAATGCTGTTGACCTAAGTTGGCCCGAAGCGAAGTATTATGATTTTATGAAATATTGAAAATAAAAATATGCTGTTATGAATAATTCAAATCAACAGAAAAAAGAGATAAGTATAGAAATGTCGCCCGAAGTGGCTCAAGGAAAGTATGCCAACCTGGCTGTGATTACTCACGGTCCGTCGGAATTCTTTCTTGACATGATATGCATGGCTCCTAATTTGCCTCAGGCAAAGGTGCAGAGCCGTATAGTCATGACGCCGGAGAATGTTAAGCAGCTTCTGTTTGCGTTGCAGGACAATGTGCGCAAGTATGAAGAGACTTTCGGAGAAATAAAGCCGAAGCTTCCCAATGGCGGTAATGCTCCATTGAATCCGTTTGGTGTAAATGGCGGACTTTCTTAAAAAAAATAATCATTACATGGAATATAAATGTTTAAAGTATAGGATTATGGAACACCCATTATATATTTACAACACTCTATCGCGTAAAAAAGAACAGTTTAAACCGCTTAATGCTCCTCATGTGGGAATGTATGTGTGCGGTCCTACGGTATATGGTGACGGACACTTGGGACATGCGCGTCCAGCGATAACATTCGATATCTTCTATCGCTATCTGTTGCACCTGGGATATAAGGTTCGCTATGTGCGCAATATTACCGATGTGGGTCACTTGGAACATGATGCCGACGACGGCGATGACAAGATTGCCAAGAAGGCTCGTCTGGAAAATCTTGAGCCAATGGAAGTGGTGCAGTTCTATCTTAACCGCTATCATAAGGCAATGGATGCACTTAATGTGCTGCCTCCAAGCATTGAACCTCATGCGTCGGGACATATTATCGAGCAGATTGAGTATATCAAGAAAATTCTTGAGGCTGGTTATGCTTACGAAAGCGATGGCTCGGTGTATTTTGATGTGCCAAAGTATAACAAGGATTTTAATTATGGCAAATTGTCGGGCCGCAATATAGACGAACTCCTTAACACTACCCGTGCGCTTGACGGACAGTCGGAAAAGCGTAATCCTGCCGACTTTGCATTGTGGAAGAAAGCTGCGCCCGAACATATCATGCGCTGGCCTTCGCCATGGAGCGACGGTTTCCCTGGCTGGCACTTGGAGTGCTCTACAATGGGAACAAAGTATCTTGGTGATACATTTGATGTGCATGGTGGAGGTATGGACTTGATGTTCCCTCATCACGAGTGCGAGATTGCTCAGTCGGTAGCACACTCTGGTCACGATGCAGTGCGCTACTGGATGCACAATAATATGATTACTATCAACGGTCAGAAGATGGGTAAGTCGCTAGGAAACTTCATCACGCTTGATGAATTCTTTACAGGAAACCACAAGCTGCTAGAGCAGGCTTATTCTCCTATGACTATCCGTTTCTTCATTCTTATGGCTCATTATCGCGGTACTGTAGACTTCTCAAATGATGCTCTGAAGGCAGCCGAAAAGGCTTATGACCGCATGATGGACGGCTGGAAACGCCTGAACGAACTGAAGGCTGGCGATTCAACTACTGTAGACTTGAGCGTTGACGAGTTGAAGCGCAAATGCTATGAGGCAATGAACGATGACTTGAATACGCCTACCGTGATTGCTAACCTATTTGACGCTTGCCGAGCTATCAACCTTGTTAATGACGGGAAGGCAGCTATTTCTCAAGCCGATCTTGACGAGCTTAAGAGCGTGTTCAAGGTGTTCTTGTTTGATATCTTGGGCGTGCGTGATGTGGCAGCTGGTGGCGATGTGAATTTGAAACCTTATGAAGAGGCCGTAGACTTGCTTTTGCAAATTCGCAAGACTGCTAAGGATAACAAGGATTGGGCAACAAGCGACCTTATCCGTAACCGCCTAGCAGAAATCGGATTTGATGTGAAGGACACCAAGGACGGCTTTGAATGGAAAGTAAAATAAATCCGTTATGAGGAAGTACGCTTTAATGGCTGTTGCAGCTGTGATGATGACGGCATGCCAGCCGGGTAATGAAAAGAAACATGCCGTTGCTGCCGATAAGGACGAGGTGCTTGTTGAAACTTATGTAGGAAATCTTCCTGCTGCCGATGGACCTGGCATTATATATGAACTCACATTAAATGCCGAAAGTCTGGAAAATGTGTATTCGTTGGACATGGTATATCTGGAAGGCGGTTGTGAGGGCAACGATACCGTATATAATGTAAAAGGCCGAATACAGCATCTTGGCAAGAATGCCATGAAGCTTATTCCTGTGAACGGCGATCCGGAAATGTTCTTCAAGCAGGTGAACGACTCAACGCTTCGTCTTGT
>JAFOXR010000066.1 GCA_017391675.1 Muribaculaceae bacterium | reverse complement strand
TTGATTTCCTGCGCCAGGCAGAGTAGATAGCTTGACGGTTTTCCCCTGATTGGGCTTCAGCCATATTTCACCCGCAGCATTCACTCCATAACTGCGGCCGTCGGCCAATGATATTTCTTGCGAAATCTTAGCCGATTTAGGGAACTTGCCAGTCAAGGCTTTTTGGGAGAAAATTGAGGCAGCAGAGTCGGCACAGCATTTTTCCCAATCCTTGCCTTCCTGAAGCACGATTTTGAGCATGTTGTTGAGCGAAACGCCTTTTTTAGGAGCGTTAGGGTAGCCTTTCCAAAGCCATCGCATCGCATCGGGGAACATTTTCGCTCCATGATATATGTTGTGCTTGCTTCGGTCCCACTTGTAGGTGTATTCGTAGCCGGCAAAATTCAAAGCGGCTTCTGTGAGCTTGTTGTATTCAAACCAGTCGCCGAACAATGGGTTCCATGCGTCAAATTCTCCGTCGTGAAGGAAAATGCGTATGGGTTTGGGCTCGGTCTTGCGTATTAGGGCAGGAATTGTGTGGCCTCCTCTCATGGAAACGAATGTGCCCACTGTGCAGTAAACACGGCTGAACAAGTCGGGGCGCGCCCATGCTGCAACAAATGAGCATATGCCTCCGCTGCTAGCACCTGTAATGGCTCTGTCGGCAGCTTTCTTTGAGAGTGCAAGCTTTCGTCCGTCGTCCAGAGTGATGCTCTCTACCATAGGGAGAACCTCGGTTTCCAGGAATTTCGCAAAAGTGCCGTCTATCCGGTCGAATTCATTGCTTCGGTTATAGCGTATCACTTTTCCGTTCTTGTCCTTGATGACACCCGGATTGACAAAAACGCCAATAGTGACAGGCATTTCACCTGTCTCAATCAGGTTGTCCATCACATTGGCCATTCCGTAGTATACAGCTCCGTCGAGGCTCACTAGCAGGCATGCAGGAGTCTTGCCGTCGTAGGCTTTCGGTATGTATATCTGTACTGTGCGGCTAGTGCCTGGATATATCGTTGATTTATCCATGACGCGTTCTATTACAAGACCTTGCTTTTCGGTAGCAGGTTTCACTGTAGCGGGATCGTCGGGATAGGAAGCGTTTTGAACCTGTTGTGCTATAGCCGTTGCAGGCATCAATAGAATGCCTGTGGCAAGCATCAGGCTTTTCAATGTAGATAGTCTAGTTTTCATAATTCGGTTTGTATGGTTATTCAAAGGTAATGATTTTAACTAAAAGAAAGAAAACTATTTTCAATAAAAATGGCAGAATGATACAACTTAACATTTTTAACAAATTGTATTTTAACAAATTATCGTCAGAATATGCAACCTTTATGAAAGATGAATGCGGAAATTTTTCTGCAAAGAACAGTTCAAAATAAGTAGGAAACTCTTAAAAAATGTAAACTGGGCATTATTTTTTGCACACAATACAAGATAGTGTGCAATTTTCAATAAATTCTATATGCAAAACTTTTCATATTTGAATAATAATCGCTTACTTTGCAGCGCAAATTAAAAATCAATTTATTACTAATTAAAATTTATAATTATGTCTGAAATTGCAGAAAGAGTAACAGCAATAATTGTTGATAAGCTAGGTGTTAATGAAACAGAAGTAAAGCCAGAAGCTACATTTGCACAAGATCTAGGTGCTGATTCACTTGATACAGTAGAATTGATTATGGAATTCGAAAAGGAATTCGGTATCCAAATTCCAGATGACCAAGCAGAAAAGATTGCTACTGTAGGTGACGCTATCTCATATATCGAAGCAAATAAATAAATTTCTATATTCCTATAATAAATAATATGGAATTAAAGAGAGTCGTAGTAACAGGTCTTGGTGCTATTACTCCACTAGGTCACGACGTTGCCTCTACATGGGATAACGCCGTGAATGGTGTAAGTGGGGCCGGTCCTATTACTCATTTTGACGCTTCCAAGTTCAAGACACAGTTTGCTTGTGAAGTGAAGGATTTTGATGCGTCAAAGTATTTTGACCGCAAAAAAATCCGCACACTGGACCTGTATGCACAATACGGACTAGTTGCAGCTGAACAAGCTATAGCTGAATCGGGTATCGACAGCGAGAATGTGGATCACAATCGCGTGGGCGTTATTTTCGCAGCTGGTATCGGTGGTCTACACACATTTGAAGAAGAAGCGGGATATTTTGCAGTACACGGAGCAGAGCAAGGACCTAAGTACAATCCTTTCTTTATTCCTAAGATGATTGCAGATATCGCAGCAGGACACATCTCAATGGAACACGGATTCCGTGGCCCTAACTTCGGTGTAGTTTCGGCTTGTGCATCTTCAACAAATGCCATTATAGACTCGTTCAACTATATCCGTCTTGGCATGGCAGACGCAATCGTAACTGGAGGTGCTGAAGCAGCTGTTTATCCAGCTGGTGTAGGTGGCTTCAATTCAATGCATGCGCTTTCTACAAGAAACGACGACCCTGCTACCGCATCACGCCCATTCAGCGCATCACGCGACGGATTCGTGATAGGTGAAGGTGGAGCTTGCTTGATTCTTGAAGAACTGGAACATGCTAAGGCTCGTGGAGCAAAAATTTATGCTGAAGTTGTGGGTGGAGGTATGAGTGCCGACGCTTACCACATTACAGCGACTCACCCAGAAGGTCTTGGAGCAACTCTAGTGATGACCAACGCTCTTAAAGATGCTGGAATGAAACCAGAAGACATTGACTACATCAATGTTCACGGTACTTCAACACCAGTAGGCGATGTGTCGGAAGCTAAGGCTATCAAGGAAGTGTTTGGCGAACATGCCTACAAGTTGAATATCAGTTCTACTAAGTCAATGACTGGACACTTGCTTGGAGCAACAGGTGCACTTGAAGCGCTATTCTGTGTGAAAACAATTGAAAACGGAATCGTTCCTCCAACAATCAACCATGTTGAGGGTGACAACGATCCAGAGATAGACTACAACTTGAACTTTACTTTCAATAAAGCTCAAAAGCGTGAAGTAAAGGCTGCTCTATCCAATACATTCGGTTTTGGTGGACACAATGCTAGTCTTATCGTGAAAAAATATGAAGAATAAGTAACCACTCTCAAGAGAGCGAAACTTAACGATATTTTTTAGCACGCCGCAGTCCGTAAGGGCTGCGGTTTTTTTGTGAATTTATGGTTGATACAGTCTGCAGCGTGTAATGCATTAACGCCAGCAATAGCTTTTCCGCTTGTAACCTTGCGCAAGGTTCAGGAAAACATTTTTGTTGTTATGTGATGAAGGGACTGAGTCCAGTAAAAGAGCATTGCGAGCTTTGCCGAAGAAAAAAAACGAGGTTGTTGATATAAATGTCGGGGGAATTTATTAAGTTTGTAAATTGGAAAGTGTTTTATGTTTAAAAACGGTCAAGGAATAGTGCATGAGCTTATGGAACCGAAAGCAATGACTCCAGAAGAAGAGAAGCAAATGGTC
>JAFOXR010000065.1 GCA_017391675.1 Muribaculaceae bacterium | reverse complement strand
GGTATTTTAAGGATTTATATTTCAGTTTATGTGAGTTTTAAGGTATAAAGTTTACAAATGTAAAGATATATTTTAAAAATATCAAAATTTATGTCTTGTTATGTGATTTTTTTCTACAAAAAAGGACAAATTATAGACAAGAAACTGATGATTTATAGCCTTATAAAGTAACCGTGTGCATAGGAAGTAGACAAGCGCTGAAAAAGCTCAATCCAGTGGGCTTTAAGCTCATCAAGGCAATATCTGCAGCGGTTTTAATCCGTAGGGGGAGTGATATCGTAAAAAATTTGAACAACTTCTTATGGAATTCGGGAGTTTTATTGTATTTTTGTTGAGAAATTGCGCAAGTGTTCTTTTTCGAAAGAGCGCAATTCAGAAATATTGTGAAACCGAGTGTTCTTATAAGGAAATGGGCATAACAACTTATCAAGAGGAAGAACGGTTGAAAGAAACCGTAAAGTCGCTGGCTTGCAAAGAGAATTTGCAACGAATGTGTCACATGCGTATGGATTGTGAACCGTTGCCTTCTGAAATCATGATTTCGGAATTGATAGGATTGTGCCGCTCATTGCTTTTCCCAGGATTTTTTGGTGGTGCCGATGTGAACGGCTATAATCTGGAATACACCTTAGGCCTGCAGTGCGAACGGCTGAAGACGGTGCTGGAAAACCAGATTGTGGCAGGGAAACTTGTGGGCAACGAATGTGCCGATTCTGCCATGCTTGAAAGCATCAGGGCGACGGCAAGCCGCGTGGCAATGGATTTCATTGCTTGCTTGCCCGAATTGCGCCGAGTGCTCCACACCGATGTGAAAGCTATCTTCAGAGGCGATCCTGCTGCTACTTCAACTGCCGAGGTCATATACTGCTATCCATGCATAAAGGCCATTATCAACTACCGTATAGCGCACGAACTGCTTGTGGCAGGAGTGCCGGTGATACCTAGAATGATAACAGAATATGCTCATTCCGAAACAGGTATCGACATTCACCCGGGTGCTACTATAGGCGAATATTTCGCAATAGACCATGGTACAGGTGTGGTAATAGGCGAGACTGCTATCATAGGCAAGAATGTGAAATTGTATCAGGGTGTGACACTGGGTGCGCGCAGCTTCCCTACCGATGAGAATGACAACCTGATAAAGGGCATTCCACGACATCCTATCATTGGCGACAATGTGGTGATTTACTCCAATGCCACAATACTTGGCCGCATCAGCATAGGCGATAATGCCGTTGTGGGAGGTAATATCTGGGTGACTGCCGATGTGGCATCTGGTGAGAGACTAGTACAAGCAAAAAGCAAACAACATACTAAGATTGAAAGAGATGAGTGATAAGTTTGAAATGGTAGCAAAGACTTTCCAAGGTCTGGAAAATGTGCTTGCCGATGAATTGAAAGCTCTAGGTGCCGAAGATGTGGAGCCTGGTAGGCGTGTGGTTGCCTTCAAGGGCGACAAGGCGACGATGTACCGAGCTAACTTCTGTTGCCGCACTGCTTTAAGAATATTGAAACCGATATACAAGTTCCATGCTTCCAATGTGGACGAACTCTACGAAGAGGTGAAGAAATACAATTGGGACAAGGTGCTGTCGGTGAAGCGTACTTTCTCGATTGATTCCACTGTGTACAGCGAGGATTTCCGCCATTCAAAGTTCGTTACATACAGAGTGAAAGATGCTATCGCCGACTATTTCAGCGAGAAGTATGGTGAGCGTCCATCTATTCGCCTTAGCAAACCCGATGTAATCTTTGATGTTCACATTTCGGGCAATGAGGTTACCCTGTCGCTTGACAGTTCGGGAGAATCGCTTCACAAGCGCGGTTACCGTGTGGCGCAGACCGAAGCTCCTATCAATGAGGTGCTTGCTGCTGGTATCATTAAGCTGAGCGGTTGGGACGGAAAGAGCAATTTCTATGACCCGATGTGCGGTAGCGGAACATTCTTGATTGAAGCAGCGTTGATTGCCGCAAACATCTATCCTGGCGTGTACCGTAGCAGTTTTGCGTTTGAGCGTTGGGACGACTTTGATGTAGAGCTTTTTGAATCGATATATAACGATGACAGCAACGAGCGCGACTTCGACTGCAAGATTTACGGGTCGGATATTTCTCCTAAGGCTATCGGCATAACTCGCAGCAATATCAAGAGTGCTCGAGTGGGCAAATACATTGAGGTAGAAGTGAAGCCGTTGCAAGAAATTGAAGAAGTGCCCGAAGGCGGTGGAATATTGGTAACCAATCCTCCTTATGGCGAGCGTATTGCCGTAGAGGATATGGAAGCCCTGTATGACACAATAGGCAGCAAGCTGAAGAATGTGTTCAAGGGATACAGCGCATGGGTTATAAGCGAGAATAACGAACTCTTTGACAAGATAGGCTTGAAGCCGTCGCTTAAATATCCTATACTTAACGGCGCATTGGAATGCGAATTGCGCCAGTTCGTGATTTTTGAAGGCACTTACAGCAATTTCCGCAAGGAAGGCCGCTCGGTAAAGAACGAGAACTTCAGGGGCGAAAGCAAGCCTAAGTTCTTGCGTTCACGCTTCGAGCCTACGCTTGGCGTGGAAGAAGAGTTTGTGAATGAAGATGACGAAGTGCGTGAAAGAAAGCCTAGAGCAGAACGCCGTCGCGAGGGAGAACGCCGTCCTAATCGCTTTGAGGGTAAGGAACGCCGCTTCGAGCGTGGCAGCCGTTCGGCTTACGGAAAGAGAGATGGCGAACGGCAGGACCGCCGTCCAGGCGATGAAAAGAAGCGCATAGGACGCAGCACGATAATAAAGAGCGATGAAGAGCCTCGTGGAGCGCGTCGCCGTCGCAGTGATGCTCCAGCTCCTAAGAATGCGTTGGAAGAACGCTACCGCAAGCCTTACATGGAGCGCCGCCGTGATGATGAACAGCGTGACAACGCACGCCTGTCGTCTATCGACGGAAAGGACCATAGCGAGGAATTCACTAAGAAAGTTGTGCGTTTCCGCGAACCTACTCTGCCTAAGGAGAGCGAAAGACCTATAATGCGCGGACGACGCAACAGCTGGAAGAATAAGGATATTGAAGATTAAACAAGAAAATAAATCACATTATAATGGAAACTATAGATATATTATTGCTTGGTTCGGGAGGTCGTGAAGCGACTCTTGCATGGAAACTGAGACAAAGCGAGAGATTGGGAAAATTGTATATCGCTCCAGGTAATGGGGGTACTCATGCCTTCGGTGAGAATGTAGCGCTTTCTCCGCTCGATTTTGATGCAATCAAGGCTTTTGTGCTTGAAAATGGCGTGAATATGGTGGTTGTGGGTAATGAAGATCCACTGGTAGCCGGCATATATGACTATTTCCAGAACGATGCACAACTTGCATCGGTTCCGGTAATAGGACCTTCAAAGGAAGGTGCGCAGCTTGAAGGCAGCAAGGATTTTGCTAAGGCGTTCATGAATCGCCACAATATTCCTACAGCACGCCACTTGAGCGTTACCAAGGATACTATTGAAGAGGGATTCCGCTTCTTGGAAAGCCTTGAGGCTCCTTATGTGCTTAAGGCCGACGGTCTGGCAGCAGGTAAGGGTGTGCTTATTCTTCCTACTCTTGAAGAAGCTAAAAAAGAACTGGGCGAGATGCTGAACGGAATGTTCGGAGCATCTTCGGCTACAGTAGTCATTGAAGAATTCTTGTCGGGTATAGAATGCTCGGTATTCCTCCTTACCGATGGCAATGGTTACAAGGTGTTGCCTGTAGCTAAGGACTATAAGCGCATAGGCGAGGGTGATACAGGATTGAATACCGGCGGTATGGGAGCAGTTTCTCCAGTGTGCTTTGCCGATGAAGTGTTCATGGAAAAGGTGCGTACCCGCATCATAGAGCCAACTGTAAATGGATTGAAAGCCGAAAATATCACATATAAGGGATTCATTTTCCTAGGTCTTATCAATGTGAAGAATGAGCCTATGGTGATTGAATACAATGTGCGCATGGGCGACCCCGAAACAGAAGTGGTGATGCCACGCTTGAAGAGCGACTTGGTGGAACTCTTCCAGGCAGTAGCCGCAGGCAAGCTTGCCGATTGCAGCCTTGAGATAGATCCTCGCTATGCCGTTACGGTGATGATGGTGAGCGGCGGTTATCCTGGCAGCTACGAGAAGGGTAAGGAAATTTCGGGTACCGAAAATGTGACCGACAGCATTCTGTTCCATGCCGGTACTAAGAAGGACGGCGAAAAACTTCTTACCAACGGCGGCCGTGTGATTGCAGTAACTTCTTATGGCGAAACTAAGGACGAGGCTTTGGCACGCTCTTTCGGTAGCATCAAGAAGATAAACTTCTACGGAATGTATTTCCGTCGCGATATAGGTGCCGATCTTAAATAGAAAAGACAGAGCATAGGGGCGAAAAGCGTGTGCTAGCCCCACATGCTTCAGCAGAATGAATATGTTTCGGGAAACTGACATAAACAAGTTTTTGAACGGTCGTCAATTCTTCATATTGACGGCTGTTCTCTTCGTTGTCGCGGCATGGATAGCTTCCTTTAGCGGGCGTGTACCGCTGCAGGGCAGCACATCGGGCATATGCTATACCTCGGCAGCGGTGTTAAGCATTACGCCAGTCGTGTCCTTGTTGCTTAACGCAGCAGGAATGGTGGGCGTGTGTGCTTTGCTGTCGTTTCTCAACAGGTCGTTTTCCTTCGTTAGGAATATGACTTATGTGTTCTCCTCGTCATACCTTCTGCTTGCGATTGCCAATCCCTATATAATCACTCATCTCTATGACGGCACGATGCTGAGCCTTGTGGTGATGGTGGTGGCTTGGATTATGTTCAGCACCTACCTGAGTCCGTATCCTCAGCGCAGGGTGTACCTGTCGTTCACCATACTGTCGGCCTGCTGCATGTTCCAGTATGCATTTGTCTACCTCTTGCCGGTATTCTTTATAGGATTCATGCAGATGCGTGCAGTGTCATTGCGTAGCGTGCTGGCTATGGTATTCGGCCTGGCGACTCCGTTCTGGATCGTGCTGGGTACAGGCATGGTGTCACTTGACTCGCTCATGGCTCCCAAACTGCTGAATGTGTGGGACGGGCTAGACTTGTCGCAGTCCAGATTCATGATAGTGTCGTTGGCTGTTACAGTGCTGTTCACCGCAGTGCTTATAGGAGTGAATGTGCTCCAGATAATACGCTACAAGATGCAGGTGAGGGCATATAACGGTTTCTTCCTTGTACTGTCTTTCTTCACTATGCTGATGATGGCAATCGACTATAACAATGCGCTGGTGTATCAGCCAGTGCTTAACATCTGCCTTGCAGTGCAGATGGCACACACTTTCACAATAAAGAATTACTTGCGCCGATACATTCCTTATCTGCTTTTTGCGCTCATCTGCATGGCGGTGTTTGTGTGGCGCGTGATGTATTAAGAATCATATCCTATGAGAATAGTAGTAGAAAAGAATATCCCGTATATAGAGGGCATTTTGGAAAAATATGCCGATGTTGAATATCTGCCTTATCAGGACATAACGGCCGATGCGGTGAAGGACGCCGACATTCTGCTGGTGCGTACGCGCAACATATGCGATGCGAAGCTGCTCGACGGAAGCCGCTGCCGGTTTATCGGCACAGCGACGATAGGCACCGATCACATTGATATGGACTATTGTCAAGCGCATGGCATCACAGTGAAGAATGCCCCCGGCTGCAATGCTCCGGCAGTGGCGCAGTATGTAATGTCGTCAATAGGTCATTGGCTCAAGAAAGAATACATCTTCAATACGGCTGGCATTACGCTAGGCGTTGTGGGCGTGGGGCATGTAGGCTCCATTGTGGCTCGTTGGGCTAGGGAACTGGGATTTAAAGTGCTGCTTAACGACCCTCCGTTGAGGCGTGCTACTGGCAGTGCCGAACTCTTGCCACTGAGCAAGCTCATGAACGATGCCGATATAATCACCTTCCACACACCGCTCACCGCTCAAGGTCTTGATGCCACCTATCACCTGGCTAGCCGGCCATTTATCAACGGACTGCAGAATTGCCGCCTGCTTATAAACAGTGCCCGCGGTCCTGTGGTTGACAATGCTGCGCTAGTTGAATTCATGGACAGCTCTTCGCTTAAAGATGTAGTTATCGACTGCTGGGAAAACGAACCCGAAATTAACGGAGAACTCCTCAAAAAGGCTTTTGTCGCCACTCCTCACATTGCAGGATATTCGGCCGAAGGGAAAAAGCGTGCCACGGCAATGATACTGGAAGCTTTAGCAGAGCATTTCGGTTGGGAACTGGAAATCCCTGTGACAGAAGCACCACTTAATGGAGCTGAGAATGTTACGCTGGACAGAATAATGGAGAGTTATAATCCGCTGGAAGACACCCAAGCGTTGAAATCGGCACCCGACTCGTTTGAAGCATTGCGCAACACCTACCATCTCCGCCCCGAAGTGAAATAACCTTCGGGTAGAAGGTCCTTGATGAAGAAAAACTAATGAAATATACAGACTGCTTTTGGTTGAGAAAAGAGGTCTGTTATGTTTTACAACATGTTTAATTTATTCATAATGTGTTGTAAAACGGCTATTTTTGTAAAAATAATTACTATTAATATTTTGTTATTCTAAATAATGCCCCTTTAAATATTCATAATAGAATTGTTGATAGTGGAATTAGTAAATTTAAATTAAAACCTTAGGTTATGGAAAAGTATTTTATAAAGAAATATTGGGAAGAAGATAATGAAATGTATTATTTTCATATAGAAAATGGATATGTTGAAAGAGAAATAATTCTAGATAAAAATAAAAACGAGTTTATAAAACTTTCAAAGGTTGTTCAACAATGTAAAAAGTATTTTTTGTGTGACCAACCTTTGGATAGTGTAGAATGGGATATATCAGATTATATATCTGAAAAGGAGTTTGAAACAGTGTGGAATAAAAAACAATGATTATGGAAAAGAAATTT
>JAFOXR010000008.1 GCA_017391675.1 Muribaculaceae bacterium | reverse complement strand
TGCTGCTGCAGTGTTGCGCGATGTCGCAGCCTCGTATGAGCAATGGAATACTTATACGGCATCGGGAAAACTCATTCTGTCGGGGAAGGCTTCGCTGTCAAGTTCTATTCAGCTCAAGATGCTGAAGGACAAGAATATCTCAATATCTATACGCCCTGTGCTTGGCATTGAGCTGGCGAAAGTGTTTATTAATAACGATTCGGCAGTGGTGATAAACAAGTTCAATAAGGTATACACTTCGGTGAGCCTAGATGTTTTTTCTCATGTGGTGCCTATGAATGTAGGCGCATTGCAGGATATTTTCCTGTCAAGGATATTCTCGCTGAATGATGGAACATTGTCGCTTGATAACATTAAGAAATTTGAAGCGGAATCGTCGGGCGAAGGATTTGATGTCGAGCCGCGTAAAAAGCAGAAGGATTTCAGTTATGTGTTCTCGTTGAATAAGGATAGGGAACTGCAAAAGCTGAGCATCTATCCGTCGAAATCGGATAAGAGCTATGTGGCAGAGTATGGAGGCCATTCTGGCGGATTGGCATCGGTGCTAAGAATGGAAACCGATATCAATGGCGAACGGGTGTCGCTTGAGTTTGACATGAATACCTCAAGGGCGAAATGGAACGCAACAGTAGACGAAGAATTGAACATAAGCAAATCCTATAAGAAGGTAACGCTTCAGGAATTTGTGGAAGTGCTTAAGTCGATAAAATAGGGGAATAAGATAAGATGCAACGCTTTCTGAAAATAGTAATGGCACTTGTTCTGCTGCTTATTGCAGGAGACTCCGTTTCCTATGCGCAAACGGCAAAGAGCATTCAGCGCCGACAGGAAGCAACGCGGAAAGAGATAAGCGAAACTAACAAGAAAATCAAAAGCAATACGGCTAGGACAAAGCGTTCGTTGAATCAGCTGAATCTTATTGAATCGGAAATCTCAAGTCATGAGAAGAATATTAATGACTTGACAAGGGAACTGGAAACCATCAGCCGAAAACTTAAACTGCTGAATGATTCAATAAAGAATTCCGAAAAAGAGATAGAGAAGCTTAAGGATAATTATTCGCGTGCAATCCGTAGCATTAATGCGCGTTCGTCATCGTTCGACCGTATGCTGTTCGTGTTCTCGGCAAGTTCGTTTAACCAGGCTTTCCGCCGAATGCGCTATCTCAAGCAGTTCTCGGAATGGAGAGAAAAGCAGACGGTGGTGATTCAGAAGATGCAAGAACGATTGAAAACGCAGCACATCACGGTTGATGCTTATTATAAACAAAGAGCTTCTTCTCTTGCAAAGCAGAATAACGAGCGCCTGGTGCTGGTTAAGAAACGGAAGCAGCAGTCCGATGTGGTGGCTTCTTTGAAAAACGAAGGACAAGAACTTAAACGAGTGCTGGCCGAGAAGCAACGCCAAGCCCGCAAGCTAGATGAAGAACTGAACCGCTTAATAGCCGAGGAAGAGCGTAAGGCCGCATTACGGGCTAAGCAAGAAGAGGAGAGACGACTTGCTGAACAAAAGAAGAAACAGAGCGAGAAAAAGACTTCGGACTCAGGCAAGCCGTCGCAATCGGGCTCAGGCAGCAAGACAACTGTAGCCGAAGGCAGCAATGCTGAAAATGCAGGAAAGGGAAGCAAGGAAATTGCTGCTGCGGTGAAACATTCGTCGGGATATAGCATGAGTGATGTTGAACGAAAGTTGTCCGGCAGCTTTGAGAGCAATAAGGGCCGTCTTCTGTTCCCAGTGAGCGGACAGTACAGGATAGTGCGCCCATTTGGCCGCCAGCAGCACCCCGAACTTAAATATGTCCAGACCGACAATGGCGGCATTGATATAGAATCGCCAGCAGGCACAAAAGCCCGTGCCGTATTTGATGGAAAGGTTTCGGCAGTATTCCGTCAAGATGGCTTTAATACGGTGGTGATGGTGCGCCATGGCAATTATCTGACGATATATGTGAATTTGAGCGAAATATATGTGTCTAATGGAGAATCGGTAAAAGCCGGTCAGTCAATAGGCAAGGTGTTCTCTGATCCAGAAGATGATAACCGTACGATTCTGCACTTTGAGGTGCGCAAGGAGCGTGAAAAGTTGAATCCGCAGTTGTGGGTGAAATAACAAATTATATGATTGAACTTAAACAGTATACACCAGAACTTCATGATGCATGGAATGCTTTCGTTGCCAAGAGCAAGAACGCAACATTCCTGCATAATCGTGAGTATATGGATTATCATAGCGACCGTTTTGAGGACTGTTCGCTTGTGGCATTATCTAAAGGGAATATTATAGCATTGCTGCCTGCCAACCGTGTGGGAAGCACTCTTTATTCGCATCAGGGACTCACCTATGGAGGCTGGCTCACGCCTGTCAAGCATTTCACAATCATAGATATGCTTGAGATATTCGATGAGATGAAATCATTCTTGCCGTCAATAGGCATAAATGAACTTATATATAAGGCTGTGCCGCATATCTACCACACTTATCCTGCCGAGGAGGACCTGTATGCAATTTTCCGCCATAATGGAACGCTGATTGAAACTAATGTTTCATCAACGATACCTCTGGAGAATCCTGTTAAGTTCAGTTACAATTACAGGAGAGAAGTGAGGCTAGCAGAGCAGAAGAATATTGTTGTTAAGGAAACGGAAGATCTTGAGCCGTTTTGGAATGCGCTGTCAAGTCTTCTGGGAGCGAAATATGATACTGTACCAGTTCACTCTTTAAATGAAATATCCTTGTTAAAGGAGCGTTTCCCCAAGAATATAAGACTGTTTGAAGCTGTTTGTGAGGATAGGTTGCTTGGGGGTGCGCTTATTTATGATTGTGCTGGAGTTGCACATGTCCAGTATATTGCGACAACTCAGGAAGGCAGGGATAATTATGTGCTGCCTTATTTGTTTGACCATTTGATTAATGAAACATTCAAGGACCGCAAGTATTTCGATTTCGGTATCTCTAATGAAGATCACGGCAGGTACTTGAATGAAGGATTGGCTAAGCAGAAATGCTATATGGGAGGACGGGCAATAGTGTACAATACATATAAGATCGTGTTCTGATGTCAAGGGGAGGAGAAACAAACATATCCCGCACGATCGTGAAAGCAATGGGCGTATTCGGAAGCATACAGGTATTCAATATACTATGCTCGGTTGTGCGCACCAAGCTTGTTGCCTTATGGATAGGTCCTCTAGGTATGGGGTTGTTTGCAATCTTCAACTCGGCTATCGACATGATTGTGAATATAGCCAATTTTGGAATGCGCACTAGTGCCACACGCAGCATCTCAATGGCTAGTGACAATCCTGACAAACTCAATCGCATATCGGTAGCTGCTCGCCGTTGGGCAATGTGGCTGGGAGCGCTCGGTGCAATAGCGATGATAATTGCTTCCCCATGGCTTAGTGAAATGTCGTTTGGCGACCGGTCCCATGTGTGGGGATATGTAATACTGGCTATAGCCGTTTTTGCCAATTCTCTTACTTTAGGAGAGCAAGCCGTGATGCAGGGCACATCGATGCTCAAGAAACTCGCGCAGGCATCATTCTACGGAGCATTAGTGGGCTTGATTTTGTCTATTCCGCTATATTACTTTTTAGGCGAACAAAGTATCGTTCCAAGTATTCTGTGCTACTCGCTATCGGTGCTTATTTTCAGCTATTTCATAAGAAAGAAAGGCCTTGGATTGCAGGGCTGCACATTGACGATTAAAGACACGCTGGCTATAGGCAAGGACTTCCTGAAGCTAGGAATCTTCATCACTCTTACCGATGTGGTGTCGCAAACTTCCAACTATATTTTCATCTCCTACTTGAACAATGTTGCCAATACCGAAACCGTGGGCTATTATCAAGCCGGCTACACGCTTATAGCACGCTACACAGGACTGATTCTGAGCGCACTTTGTGTTGAATACTTTCCGAGACTTTCGAAGGTTGCTCATAGCAACATGAAGCTTAATATCTTCGTGTCGCAGGAAATAAACATAGCGCTCATGGTACTCACTCCTGTGATAGTTGCATTTATACTTTTTGCGCGATTGATAATCACTATACTTTACACCGATGAGTTTTTCATAATACAAAACTTTATCACAATAGGTATCGTGGGTATGGTATTCCGTGTATTCTCGTGGTGCATGTCGTTTGTTGTGCTTGCCAAAGGCCGTGGAAAAATGTTCTTCATTATAGAGGTGATGGATATATTCGTATTCTTGGGAGCTTATATCACAGCCTATCATTTCTATGGATTAGACGGATTCGGAGGAGCATTCATATTGTGGTATTTCATTTCCACATTGATAGTAATGTTCTGCTATTATCACTTCTTCAATCTGCGACTTAATGCTGCCTGCTTTAAGTGGGGACTATGGGCATTGTCCACATCAATTGTAACCCTTGTAGCAATGCAGAATGGGCTGGTGCTTGTGGCTGTAGCAATGCTTGTGTTTACCGCTGTCTATAGTGCCGTCAAATTCCGTGCTCTAATGAGCCGTCACAAATAAATTGCTGATTTTTAGACACATGAAAAAAGTGATAAATAGGAGTAAATATGTCCTAAAAGTTAAACTTTAAGGGCTTTTCTTTGTTTATTACAAAAATACTCCCTATCTTTGTCATTGAAATATGACAAGAAACAAGAGGGGTCTCAACTTTTAACCAAGTGGAGATTCTTTTATTTTTTACTAATCTTTAAATTTTAGATATAATGGCTATAAGCTACATGACAAAAGAGGGCTACAAGAAAAAAATGGAAGAGATTGCTTACCTTGAAAATGTTAAGCGTCCCGAAATCTCTCGTGCTATTGCTGAAGCCCGTGACAAAGGTGACCTTTCTGAAAATGCCGAATATGATGCAGCAAAAGAAGCTCAAGGTATGCTTGAAATGAAGATTGCACAGCTTAAGGACCTTGTTGCAAACGCTCGTATTATAGATGAAAGCAAGCTTACTGCTGACGAAGTTCAGCTGATGAGCATTGTTACTATAAAGAATGTAAAGACAGGAGCTACTCAAAAGTATACAATCGTTGCCGATTCAGAAGCTAATCTTCGTGAGATGAAGATTTCAACTTCTACACCTATAGCAAAAGGCCTTATGGGACACAAGGTGGGCGATGTGGTAGAAATCAAGGTTCCTGCAGGTGTAATGCAGTTTGAAATTCTAGAAATCGCAATCTAATAGTTAGTGCTATGGCTTCAATATTTTCAAGAATCATTGCAGGTGAGATACCTAGCTACAAAGTAGCAGAGGACGACAAGCACTATGCCTTTTTGGACATCAATCCCGTTGCAGCCGGTCACACTCTAGTTGTGCCTAAGCACGAAGTGGATTATATCTTTGATCTTCCTCAAGAAGAATATGCCGAATTGATGAAATTTGCTCGCCGTGTGGCAGAAAGCATGAAAGCCGTGATGCCATGCAAGCGAATAGGTGTTGCAGTGATGGGCTTGGAAGTGCCGCACGCACATGTGCACCTATTGCCTATCAATAGCGAAAGTGACATGAATTTCTTTGCAGAAAAGAAACAAATCCCTGCAGAAGAAATGAAAGCCATCGCAGATAAGATTTTCAGCAAGTTCAATGAAACAAACAGCGAATCCCACCCAGAGATTTTCTGATAGGTAGTTTGGATTGTATTGAATCAAGCAGTATGTTAACATACTGCTTTTTTTGTGAAATGATTTTGCAATAATGAAAAACAGAAGGGTGTAATCATATGATTGCACCCTTCTGTTGGTTAAATATACAGTTACAGTAAATGTAGCGTGTATTAGATGATTTCTTCGTGGCCTTGTTCTGCTGGAGCTTGTTGTGCTTGTTCATCGTTGTTGCGATGTTCGAAGCGTTGTCCAGTGAATTCGCGGCGAGGTCCACGGTTGTTGTCACGACGAGGTCCGCGGTTGTCATCACGGCGAGGTCCACGATTGTTGTCGCGGTTACCGCCTTCGCGACGAGGTGCGCGAGGTGCGCGTTCTTCCCAGCCTTCAGGCTTTTCTAGAAGCGATTTCATTGACAAACGGAACTTGCCAGTCTTCTTGTCTATTTCGATAAGCTTCACAGTCACAGTGTCACCTTCCTTGATGCCGCTTGCTTCCATGCTTTCTAGGCGTTCCCAGCTTATTTCTGAGATGTGAAGAAGACCTTCCTTGCCAGGCATGAATTCAACGAATGCACCGAATTCCAAGATGCTCTTAACAGTACCAGTGTAAGTTTCGCCTTCTTCAGGAACAGCGATGATAGCGTTGATGCGTGCTAGGGCTGCTTCGATGCTGTCCTTGTTGGCAGCAGCGATTTCGATGATACCCTTGCCGTCTACTTCATCGATTGAAACTGTAGCACCAGTTTGTTCTTGTATTCCTTGGATAGTTTCACCACCCTTACCGATAACAGCTCCAATGAAGTCCTTGTCGATAGTCATGCTTACGATGCGAGGAACATGAGGCTTGTAGTCTTCGCGTGGAGCAGGGATTGTTTGGTTGATGATATTAAGAATGTGAAGGCGTCCTGCGCGAGCTTGTTCAAGAGCTTGAGCAAGGATTTCGTAAGAAAGGCCGTCACACTTGATATCCATTTGTGTAGCAGTGATACCGTTTTCGGTACCTGTTACCTTGAAGTCCATATCTCCTAGGTGGTCTTCGTCGCCAAGAATGTCGGAAAGTACAGCGTGCTTAACATTGCCCTTGTCGGTGATAAGACCCATAGCGATACCTGCAACAGGCTTCTTCATTTGCACACCTGCATCAAGAAGCGCTAGGCAGCCTGCACAAACGGTAGCCATTGATGAAGAACCGTTTGATTCAAGAATGTCGGAAACGATACGGCAAGTATAAGGGAAATCAGTTGGCAACATGCTCTTAAGCGCACGCCATGCCAAGTGTCCGTGACCTATTTCACGACGGCCTACACCGCGTTGTGGCTTAGCTTCTCCTGTAGAGAATGGAGGGAAGTTATAGTGAAGAAGGAAGCGTTCAGTGCTGTGGTTAAGCACATCGTCAACCATCTTTTCGTCAAGCTTAGTACCTAGAGTCACTGTAGCAAGTGATTGAGTTTCACCGCGAGTGAACACAGCCGATCCGTGAGGTCCTGGAATGTAGTCAGTCTCGCACCAGATAGGGCGTATTTCAGTTGTTTTACGGCCGTCTAGACGGATACCTTCGTCAAGAATGCAACGACGAACAGCTTCTTTTTCTACATCGTGGTAGTAGCGCTTTACTAGTGGAGTCTTTTCTTCCTTTTCTTCTTCAGGAAGAGCTTCGATGAACTCATCGCAGATAGCTGCGAAAGAGTCGTTTCTCCAATGCTTGTCGGCGCTGCCTGCTTGTGCAATCTTGTAAGCCTTGTCGTAGCAAGCGTCCCACACTTGCTTGCGCAAGTCTTCGTCATTGATTTCGTGGCAGTATTCGCGCTTAGTGGTAGCTCCAGCTGCTTCGGCAAATTCCATTACAGCCTTACATTGTACCTTGATAGCTTCGTGTGCAGTCTTCAATGCTTCCAATAGGTCGCTTTCAGATACTTCGTCCATTTCACCTTCCACCATCATGATATTTTCGTAAGTAGCACCTACCATCAAATCCATGTCAGCTTTTTCTAATTCTTTGAAAGTGGGGTTAATGACAAATTTACCGTCAATGCGAGCAACACGAACTTCAGAGATTGGTCCGTTGAAAGGAATGTCAGATACTGCGATAGCTGCAGATGCTGCAAGTCCAGCAAGAGCATCGGGCATATCTTCACCGTCGCTTGAGAATAGGATAATGTTCACGAAAGTGTCAGCGTGATAGTTGTCCGGGAAAAGAGGACGCAACACGCGGTCAACAAGGCGTGCAGTAAGGATTTCATAGTCACTAGCACGGCCTTCGCGCTTGGTGAATCCGCCAGGGAATCTACCAAATGCAGAAAATTTTTCTTTGTATTCAACTTGAAGAGGCATGAAATCAACCCCTTCTCCGGCTTCTTTAGCCGAAACTACTGTCGCAAGAAGCATTGTGTTGTTCATGCGCAGTTCAACCGCTCCATCGGCTTGCTTTGCAAGCTTTCCTGTTTCAAGGGTGATCACTCGTCCGTCACCCAGTTCGATGGTTTTTTTGATAGGTGTTATCATAAAATATTTTTTACATGTAAAATTCGTGCAAAGGTAGTTATTTTTTTTCAGTTAACCGCTTAATTAATGGCAAATTGTGCTTTATGGGAGCAATTTATGCAGTTTTTGACTCTTTTTAGATATGATGAGAGAGGTGTGTTGCGGTTTTTTTGAGCATTGTTGCATATATGAAAAGAGCGAGCCATGAAATATGACTCGCTCTCTTTGTTCACTTAAATTGTGTATAAGTTTACTTCAATCCACGGTTGCGAAGAAGTGCGTCAGGGTTTGGCTCTTGGCCGCGGAATTGAATGTATAGTTTCATTGGGTCATCGCTGCCGCCCATTTCAAGAATGTTGGTGCGGAATGCATCGGCTGTTGCTTTGTCGAAGATACCCTTTTCAGCAAATAGGTCGAAACCGTCGGCATCAAGTACTTCAGCCCATAGGTATGTGTAGTAGCCTGCAGCATATCCGTCGCTACCGAAGATGTGCTTGAAGTAAGTGCTGCGATAACGGAATGTCAATTCTTCTGGAAGGTTTAGCTTCTTAGCTACAGCTGCTTCAAATTCAGGAACATTTACTGGCTGATCGTGGCTCACCTTGTGCCATTCGATGTCTAGAAGAGCTGCGCCTGCAAGCTCGGTTGTAGCAAAACCTTGGTTGAACTTAGCCGAAGCATTAAGTTTTTTAATAAGGTCGGCTGGGATAACTTCGCCTGTCTTATAGTGCTTAGCATATACTGCAAGGACTTCTGGCTCGAATGCCCAGTGTTCCATGATTTGTGATGGAAGCTCTACAAGGTCGCGGTCTACATTAGTACCAGCTTGACCACGATAAGCAGCACGAGTCATCATTCCGTGTAGTCCGTGACCGAATTCGTGGAATGCAGTTTCCACTTCGTCAAGAGTAAGAAGTGCAGGCATGTCACCTGAAGGGCGAGTAAAGTTACCCACATTGTAAATGATAGGGCGTTCGTTGATTGAATCGTAGTTGCAAGCACCCTTAAATTCGCTCATCCATGCGCCTTGACGCTTTGTCGCGCGAGGGAAATAGTCGGTCATGAATACTGCAAGATGTTCGCCTGCAGCATCTTTTACTTCATATACTGTTACTTCAGGATTGTATTTAGGAGCATCTTTAAGTTCGGTGAAAGTTATGCCGTAAAGCTTGTTGGCAACAAAGAACAAACCTTCAACCACATTTTCAAGTTTGAAATATGGGCGTACTTGATCTTCGCTGATGTTGAACTTTTGTGCTTTAACCTTTTCGGCATAGTAATAGTAGTCCCAAGGAGCTACTTTGAAGTTGTTGCCTTCGGCATTGATGTAGGCTTGCATATCGGCAACTTCTTCTTTTACCTTAGCGATAGCAGGAGTCCAAATCTTGTAAAGTAGGTCCTCGGCATTCTTTGTAGTCTTAGCCATTACATTGTCGATAGCGAAATCGGCAAAGTTTTCAAAACCAAGAAGGCGAGCCTTGCGAGTGCGAAGCTTAAGGATAGTGTTGATGTTGTCGTAATTGCAGTAAGCCGAATCAGTTGCTAGAGAAGTGTAGCCTTTCCATATTTTTTCGCGTAGGTCACGATTGTTGGCATAAGTTAGCACTGCAAGGCGGCTAGGAGCATGTAGGGTGAACACCCACTTGCCTTCTTTTCCGCGAGCTTTAGCTTCCTCGGCAGCAGTAGCGATAGTTCCTTCAGGCAGACCGCTTAGTTCTGCTTCGTTTTCAACTACAAGTTCCCAATTGTTGGTTCCGTTCAAAACATTTTCGTTGAATGCGATGAATGCATCGGATAGTTGTTGGTTAACAACCTTTAGTCCAGCTTTCTTTTCTTCGTCAAGAAGCGCACCCGAGCGAACGAAATCCTTGTAATAGTTATCAAGAAGGCGTAGCTGAGCAGTGTTTAGGCCTAGACTGTCGCGACGGTTGTAAACATCGTGAATGCGATTGAAAAGATCGGCATTCATGCCCATGTTGTCGCTATGTGCAGTTAAAAGAGAAGAAATCTTAGGGTTAAGCTCTTGCATTTCTGGAGTGTTGTCGCTTTCGCTTAATGCAAAGAAAACATATGCCACTTTGTTAAGTAGTTGACCGCTGTTGTCAAGGGCTAGGATTGTGTTTTCGAAGTCGGGAGTCGCTGGGTTGGCGATGATAGCTTCGATTTCGGCATTTTGTTCGGCAATACCTTTTTCTACAGCAGGAAGGTAGTGCTCATACTTGATTTGATCAAATGGCGGAATACCATACTGAGTAGTGTAATCCGCTAGGAATGGGTTCTGTTCCATCTTGTTGGAGTTGCAAGCTGAAAGAGTTACAGCTATTGCACTTGCTACGGTTAATAATGTTTTGTTCATTTCTGTATAGTTTTAGTATTGTTTGTTGTTTTCTGTTGTAAATCATTTCCATTTGAAAGTGGCGGTGAGGGGGTAGTGGTCGGAGTGCTTCTCGTCACCTCTCTTGATGTCTATCGCCTCAATATTCTTACCTTTATATAGTATGTGGTCTATTCTGAAGTAGAAGCGGTTGGCATGGAAGGTGATTGCAGGCCCTAAAGCGCAATTCTTGTAGGCGTCTTCCATATCATCGCCTTTTATGGTGAGATAGGAGTATGAATAAGGAGTATCGTTAAAGTCTCCGCAAAGAATTATATTTTCATCTCCTAAGCTTGTAATGTATCTTTTCAAGTCCTCGGCCTGGTTGGCTCTTCGCTTGAAAGCCTTTGCCAGTTTTGTGAGCAGAGTGCTTTTCACATCTTCGACTGTCTTCTCGCTTATGTTATTCGGCGATTTGGATATGTCGGTGATGCTGCGGAATAGAGCTTTGTCACTGTCGTTCAATCTTATGGACTCAAGATGAACATTGATAAAATGCAGTGTGACCGAATCCATAGTCACTTTGTAGGCAATGGATTTATTGGGAGCATTTTCTGTGATGTGGTAGCTTGTGACTTCGTAAGGGTATTTAGACAGTATTATCAAGTCATGGATATTCTTGTCACGATAAGGGTATTTCTTGTCAAGAATAGGCAACATGTTCTTCAATGGAGTGAGCTCGTCCATTTTTACTTGCGCCGAAGCTTCCTGGAGCAGAACAATATCGGCATCTTCATTGAGAATGTATTGCAGTGCCTTGTCGTTTCCGGTGTCTTTCTGAGAGTTCTCCGAAGCGAAATTCATCACATTATATGTTAGCACCTTGAAGGTCTTGTCGGAAGCGGTGGTGGCGCTATTCCCTATATTAAAAGGAGAGAAGGTGAGTATAGGGTCCCAGCATGCAGCCATAAAAGCTATTACAAGCAGCGCCATAAGCCATTTTCTGAAAATCAGCCATATGGCTAGAATGGCAATGCTGGAGTAAAGCATTATCGGGAAAATCATGCCTAGGATAGCAACCCTCGCGCTGTCTTTGGGGTTGCAGTATCCGCAATATGCCGATATAATCAAGATAGCGCCAATAATCCATGTGATAATGATTAGCGTATTCTTGATTATAGAAAATAATCGTCCTCCTATGCTGCTGAATATGCTCATTGTTTCTTGCTGCTTACTTGAAATAGTCTTCGTTTCTCTTCTTCTGTCAAAGATGAATATCCCGATTTCTTGATTTTGTCAAGTATGATATCGAGAGTCTGCTCATCTTCTTTGCTTATGGTAGAGGCTTGTGTGCCTTGAGCCTTATTCTGTCTTTGGTAAGAACTGTTTGCGGCTCCTTTGTTGCGAGATTTCTTGAAAGGGTTTCCTTGTTTGCCTATGCCGGATATGAAATCGATAAATCTATTCAATGGCGCTGAAATATCGGTTCCTTTAGCCATAAGCAGTGCAAATGCAGCTCCTGCGGCAGCTCCTCCTAAATGGGCAATGTGTCCGCCCATGTTGGTGCCATCAATGCTTAGTAGGTCGATAATGACATAGCATATTGCTATCCACTTGAGTGAAACTGGACCGAAAAACAGGAGGTTGAGGCTGAAGTGTGGAGCGCGTACGGCAGTAGCCAGTACAATTGCCATAATGGAAGCCGAAGCTCCTATAAGCCAGCCTGACGAGCCTGATAGCCCTGGGAATAGAAGGTATGAAGTCATGTATAGCAGACCTCCGCAAATGCCACCTATTATATAAAGTCCGCAGAATTGTTTTGGCGTGAAAAAATCAAGGAATATATTGCCGAACCAGTATAGCACTAGCATATTGAACAGAATGTGGAATATGTCGTAGTGGGCAAACATGTAAGTGAGTAAAGTCCATGGAGAACTTGCCAGCATACTGAAAGATGACGGCAATTCCACAACCGAAAGAAACGACATGATGTTGACGCCAGAGAAATAGCACACTATGCCAGCTATGCGCAACACGAGAAACACGGCAATGTTGATGTATATGAGCTTCATTACCATGTTTGCTGTCCTGAAACGGTATTTTATGTCAGAAATATGTGTCACCGAATGTTCCTTTCTTTTTCCAGAATAATAATAGAATAAGTCCAAACAGCATTCCTCCCAAGTGGGCGAAATGCGCTACTGAATCCATTGTACCTGTTACGCCAAACATCAGTTCGATTGCTCCATATCCTATCACCATGTACTTAGCCTTGATAGGTATGGGTATGAACATTATATATAGCGGCAGGTTGGGGAATAGCAAACCGAAAGCTAGCAGAATGCCGAACACGCAACCCGAAGCTCCGATGGTGAGCAGTGCGTTTAGTGCCGGAATGTTTTCTCCGTTGGCGATAGCGGTGTTTATGGCTTGATAGGCTTGGTCCATAGTCCAGCCCCCAGCGTTTGCGAAATATGGCGCGAAAATGTCCTTCCATGTGAATTGCCACACGATTTCCTGTATGAATGCGGCTCCGAGCCCGCATGTAATGTAATAGAATAAAAAACGCTTGTTGCCCAGTGCGCGTTCCAATAGCGGACCGAACATTAGCAGGGAGAACATATTGAAGAACAAGTGAGTGAAATCATTGTCACTATGCATAAACATATAAGTGATAAGCTGGACAGGATTGAAGTCACTTGCACTCCAGAAATGCAGCCCCAAAAGTTCGGTGAGGTTAATCCCTGCTTTGGGTAGTGTTATTTGTGCTAGCCACATGAGAATGTTTATGATGAGCAGATTCTTAGTGACTACAGGAATATTCTTGAACATAGAATCGTGTTAATTAATTATTTATGTTAGTTGCCAGTGGGCTTATTGTTGCCATGCTGATTAATATAATAACGCAAATAGCCGTAAATGTGATGCAAAATTAAGCAAAAAGTGCGTTTTTTCCTCGAAAAAATGGCCTATAGCGCTTTTTTTGAGTTAAATACAACATTTTTTTGTAAATATTTTTTGTTTTAAACTTAGAATGGTATATATTTGTGACGATAATACCATAATATTTATATAAATAGTCTAGAATTATGAACAAAACAGAACTAGTTAATGCGATTGCTGAAAAGGCACAATTAACAAAAGTACAAGCTAAGGCAGCGCTAGATGCAACTATGGAAGCTATTGCAGAAGAATTGGCAAAGGGTGAAAAGGTTGCATTGGTAGGTTTCGGTACTTATAGCGTAGTTGAAAAGGGCGAACGCACAGGTATTAACCCTGCAACAAAGGCTAAGATTGTTATCCCTGCAAAGAAAGTTATCAAGTTCAAGGCAGGTGCTGAATTGGCAGCTAAGGTTAAATAAATCATTTTAACTTGAAACAGAATAAACGTCTTGTCGCTAATCTGCGATAAGGCGTTTGTTGTTTTGGGAGATATTCACTAACTTTGAAGCCGCAAAACTAAAAGCAATTATGAAAAAGATAAGAATATACTTTTTAGCATTGATAGCGGTTCTGTTTGCCGCTTGTGGAGGGAATAGTTTTAAGGTTACAGGACATATTGAGGGCGCGAATGATTCAACTCAGATGGTTCTTGAGGTGGCTAATAACGGGTTGTGGCTTATCGCCGACTCGGTGACACCCGATGAAAACGGAAAATTCGCAGTGTCGTTGCCAGCTCCTGCTCATGCCGAGATTTATCGACTCAGATATATGGACAAGGCTATATGTTTCCCTATTGACAGCATTGACAATATTGCGATAAAAAGTAATATGGAAACTTTTGCAACGGGTTATTCATTGAGTGGATCAACTCATGCTGAAGATATGATGAAGGTAGACAAGAAAGCTATGTATATGCACGGAGCAAGCGAAGAGGATATGAAAGCCTGGAAGCGTGAGCTGTCAGAACAGATTCTTATGGAGCCTAGCAGTATTGTTGCATACTATATTATAAACAAGTATATAGGAGATGAACCGCTGTTTAATCCATACAATAAAGAAGACATGAAGATTATAGGCGCAGTGGCTAATGCATATAATACATTCAAGTCGAGTGACCCTCGTACTGACTACCTGGTAGCGTTGGCTATGAATAGCCGTAAATTGCATGAGGTGAATGTTAAACAGGATACTGTGGTTGTTGATGAAGTACCGTTGATTGATATTGAACTTCAGGATAATAATGGTGCAGTGCAGAAATTAAGTGATGTGGCTGCTCAGGGTAAAGTGGTACTTGTTAACTTTACGGTTTATAGCGATGAACTTTCTCCAGCATTCAATAAGATACTTGCCGATGAATATGGCAAATATAAATCCAGAGGTCTGGAAATCTATCAGATCGCTTATGATACTGATGAGTTCCAATGGCGTCAGGCAGCTAAGAATCTGCCTTGGATAACAGTGTATGATGAGAATGGAGTGAACTCAAAGTATCTGGCACTGTATAATGTGGGAGGATTCCCTGCATTGTTCGTGCTTAACAGAAAGGGTGAACTTGTAGAGCGTGTAATTGATATAGAAAAACTTTCATCAACTCTAGCTAAATACATGTAAGAGTCTGATGCTAACAGAATACTAAGTGGTAATGTCGTTGATGTTACCACTTTTTTTATGTTTCAGATAGTAGTTGATGCCTTTGATGAGATGCTTGAAATTTGTGAAGAATCCAAGATTGTTGCTAGCATTAAGTCGCTTTGCTTTTAATAGTAAACGCGGAATTTGCGTGAATGGATAGGCTATGTGTATATATGCACCTTCTGCCATAATCACGCCTGGATTGCAAACTCTTGAAGATGATGTGGTGGGGTGATTGTGCTCTACGATAACAATAGGGAAAAAAGAGCAGTTGAGCCCCAACTTAATGGCATCAATGATAAAAATGTTTTCCTCTCCCGATTGCAGAACAGGAGCACTCAGCCCGAACATCTCATTGAACCAAAGTTTTCCCTGAATGGCAGAGCGGCGGAATGCTATCTCGAAAGATGTGGTATAGTATCCTTTGGGAAAGGACTTGAGATTGAATGCATAGTCGGGATAGCTTTTCCCTTCATAGCTGAACTTCATCTTGAATGTAGCCAGGTCAAGGGCTTTGTCGTTGCCGAAAGTATCTACGATTTTTGTGAAATATTCTGGAAGATAGGAGCAGTCGTCATCGGCTATCAGGCATATGTCGCCACTAGCATGACGAAGTGCGTTGTTCCTGTTTCGGCTCAGACCTCTTCCGTTGAGATGTACCACTTTAATATCCTCCCGGCAAAGCTCGTTTGGGACTTGTGGGAGAGTGCATGATGAATGCTGCCACGAAATAAGGTAGCTTACATTTTCAATAGGAGGCAATATTAAGTTCTTTACGCGTTTGATGCCTTCATCTATGGTGCATACTAGTATTTCCAGTGTCATCATTCGTTGAATTTATTCCAAAAATCAATATGCCTTTTCGCAATGATACGGCTGTCGTTGTGCTTTAGTACAAAATCTCGGCTCATGCGCGACAGTTCAAGCAATGCGTGCTTGTTTTGTATTATCCATTCAAGTTTCCTGTCGATGTCGTCGTCAACGAGAGGATTGATGTTTATGATGGGGTGATTGCTGGTTTCGCCAATGAAATCGTAATACTCCGGTTCTGCACCCGAAACGGCTATCATACCTTGCGCCATTGCGATGAGCGCATTTGTTGCAGGAGTGTAGGAATATATCTGGTCAAGCAATACATGAGAACTGTTCATCATCTTAACATATTCCTTGTAAGGAACATTCTCGGCAATCATCATTTCACATTTGTCGGGATAGCGTTCGCACACGCGCTTTAGTGCGGCAAGCAGTCTGTCGGTGCCTTTGAGAACTGAGCGTTTTTTCTGAATGCCGATAAAGAACCTTACTTTCGTAGGTTCGCTCTCAATGAAATGAGGCTGATGCTCCTGTGTGTCAATGGGAATGCCTGCATATCCTAGCCTTTCGGGAATAACAGTCTTATAGCTCATGTAATATTCATAAAGGCATGCAATGGCCCCGTCAATGTTTTTAAGGAAGAAATCATTGTACGCCGAAACTTCTGGAAGGAACCAATTCTTTTGTCCCGACGATTCTTCGGATAGCGCGTAAGGAGAAGGCCTGTTTCCAAGCAGGTAGTCGGAGTATCGGAATGTCTTGCCGTTATTACACGCATTTATGTATTGAATGTCGGTGCCAAGAGCTGAAAGGAAAACTTTCTTGTTGTACTTTTTCAAGAAGCGTAGAATCCATTTCAGCTTGTCAGGGCGAAGCGTGAAGAAATGCGGATTAACGAGATGTACGATGTCAAATCCTTTCATTTTAGGCAATGCAGAAAGAATGTCATAAATATATTTTATGGAGCCAAAGACACCATTCTTTCGCTCAATGTTTATATCCCTTTCGGTCTTTTGCCATAACGAGCCATCGGAAATGACAACACAAGTGTGGCCCATATCCTTGAGGGCATGAGCTAGTGTGTTGTGAAAGTTGCTGGCATCGCCTACAAATAGAATTTTCATTGCTGTTCCGCTTCTGTACTATGTGCGAAATTACAAAAGATTAGTGAAAAACAGCATTTTTCATGTAAAATTATTTATCTTTGTTATTAGAAACTGTGTATTGCGAATGTTGATATCGATAGTCATACCTGTGTTTAATAGGGCTGAGATGGTTAAGCCTACTTTGGAGTCGGTGAGGAAACAAACTCATCGTCCGTTACAAGTTGTTCTGGTTGATAACAACTCATCGGATAATACTCTTCAGGTGCTGCATGAATTTAAGGTAAGCAATGAAACTGAAGGCTTCAGAATAGATGTGATTGAAGAGAACACGCCAGGTGCGTGTGCTGCAAG
>JAFOXR010000064.1 GCA_017391675.1 Muribaculaceae bacterium | reverse complement strand
TTGTTGAATCGGGAAATACAGTATATGATTCTCGAGATAATTGTAATGCAATAATAGAAACATCAACAAATACATTAATAACCGGTTGTAAAAACACAGTAATTCCTAATAGTGTTACCAGCATTGGATATTCTGCTTTCGATGGTTGCAGTGGTTTGACAAGCATTACAATCCCTAATAGTGTTACAAGCATTGGTAGTTCTGCTTTTGATGGTTGCAGTGGCTTGACAAGTGTTACAATCGGGAATAGCGTTACAAGCATTGGAAATTATGCTTTCTCTAGATGCAATGGTTTGACTAGTGTTACAATCCCTAATAGTGTTACAAGCATTGGGATGTGGGCTTTCTCTGGTTGCAGTGCTTTGACAAGTGTTACAATCCCTAATAGTGTTACAAGCATTGGCGAGGGTGCTTTTTGTAATTGCAGTGGTTTGACAAGTATTACATCATTAAATCCTACACCTCCATCTTGTGGAACGAATGTATTCTATAATGTTAGTGTAGGAAATATTACACTTGAAGTGCCAGCTGAAAGTGTTTCGATGTATCAAAGCGCAGATACATGGAAAGACTTTGGAACGATTGAGACATATATTAGTTATCCCGTCGGTTTATCAAAAATGTGGGCTATCCCTTTTGACCCTTCAACTGGTTTATGCTCAGTTCGTACAGTTAACGGTTTCGGCGATGTTATTTATGGAGCTAATAACACTGCCGGTACTATCGAAGAATGGAAAGATGGTGTTTTGGTAGCTAGCTATGATGTTAATAAATTCTGTGCAGACAATCAACTAGGTGAAACTGATAAGGTTATAGATTCTGAAACGGGAACTGAAGCTGAAAAGTTTACTAGCTATGTACTTTGGACTGCTGTAATGGTTGATGATGCAGGCAACTTATTGGTTAATGTTGGACCAGGACCTGGAACTGCTTCAACTTGCCAGAACTGGGTTCTTCTTCCAGCTTCAGATCGTAATGCAATGCAACTTCTTCACATTGATGAATTCCCCTCAGCAGATGTAACACTAGGTCGTGTTGATGTTCCTTCCAGAATAGTAGGTAACATTACTGATGGTGGAGCTTATTTGTACATTCCAGCTACTAATTCTGTTCTAATGCCAGTTATGTACATCGCTCTTGACGGTGATGGTAAAATCTATTATGATGCTGAAAACTCTTGGATTTTGATGTCTTCTGTTACATTCGACGCATCTACAAATGTTGCTACTTTCCAAACTGCAGATGAAATTCTAGGTGCTGCTGACGAAGCTGGTGTAGCTGCAAAGACTTATGTTCGTTGGCGTGGACGAGGCGCTCCTTTCACTTGGAACGCTGAAACTTCTCAACTTGAACAGAATACATCTTTTGTACCTGGAGTTGTTGGTACTCCAGGTATGGATGTATTCAAGATAGGTGAAATAGAATATATCGTACTTCCTGTTAAGAGTGCAACTACTGGTTTTCGTGGTACTTCTGTTGCTGTTTACAATCTTGCTGACGGCTCAGAAGTTGCGTCTTGGGATGCAACAAGCGCTGTAGACTATTATGTAGGTTCAGTTCAGGCTCGTGTGAATCCCGACGGAAAAACAGCCAATATATATGTATGTGGGCATAAAGATTGTTTTGGTATCTTGAAGTTTTATCCAGGTTCATCTGTGAAATCTATTGCAAATGAAGGTTTAAGTTATGGCAAGGATTCTTCGGCACTAGATGAGATTGTGACAGAAGAAAATGCAGGTGTTGAATATTATAATCTGCAAGGTGTTCGTGTTATGAATCCAGAAAAGGGTATTTACATCAAGCGCCAAGGCGGAAAAACAAGCAAAGTCGTTTTGTGATTTCTTTTTGAGGCCGAAAACATAAAGACATAAAAGTTAGTGTCTGTTGAGAAAACGCCCTGAGGGGCGTTTTTTTGTGACGAAGTGTCACCTTTCAGGTGCATAGGTTAGGTGGTCATAATGTCCGGAGGTTACGCTATCGCTTAACCACGCATGCGGTTACGCAGATTACATCTTCCAGATGTACTGAATACCGTGATAAAAAAACTCCCTCGAAAATGCTGAGGGAGTCACATATATTAGTTGTTGAAGTGCAGGTTGCCGTCCTTGATGTCGATTACTATAGGACGAGATCCGTCTACTTTTTGTGCCAGTATGTCCTTGGACAATTGGTTCAGTACTAGGCGTTGGATTACTCGCTTAACTGGTCTTGCTCCGAATTCTGGATCGTATCCTTCCTTACCAAGATATTCAAGTGCTTGTTGGGTTACGGATAGGGTGATGCCGTTCTTTGCAAGCATCTTTTGTATGCTCTTGATTTGCAAACCTACTATTTCAAGAATTTCCTTCTCGTTAAGTGGAGTGAACATTATTATCTCATCAATACGATTAAGGAATTCCGGGCGTATTGTCTTTTTAAGCATCTCCAGCACTTCATACTTAGTTGCGTCAATGACTTCATTGCGATTATCGTCAGTGAGTCCTTCCATGCGTTCTCTTATAAGACTTGAACCAAGGTTTGAAGTCATGATGATAATTGTGTTCTTGAAATTAACGACGCGTCCTTTGTTGTCGGTTAATCGTCCATCGTCAAGCACTTGAAGCAGTATATTGAATACATCGGGGTGAGCTTTTTCGATTTCATCGAATAGCACAACGGAGTAGGGCTTGCGTCTAACTGCTTCGGTAAGTTGTCCGCCTTCATCATATCCAACATATCCCGGAGGCGAGCCGATGAGTCTTGTGACAGAGAATTTTTCTTGATACTCGCTCATGTCGATACGAGTCATCATATTTTCATCGTCAAAGAGGTAATCGGCGAGTGCCTTAGCCAACTCTGTCTTACCAACGCCAGTCGTACCCAGGAAAATGAATGAACCAAGAGGACGGCGAGGATCGTTTAAGCCTGCGCGGCTTCGGCGTACGGCATCGGCAACTGCATTAATGGCCTCGTTCTGTCCAACAACGCGTTTATGCAGTTCTTCTTCGAGATGAAGCAGCTTGTCCCGCTCGCTTTGTACCATTTTGCTCACAGGAATACCAGTCCAGTGTGAAACCACATCTGCAATGTCCTCGGAATCTATCTCTTCCTTTATCAGAGCTTTGTCTCCTTGCATATTGCGCAGCTTGTCCTGTATGGCTATATTCTCGTCCTGCTTTTGCTTGATGCGGGAATAGCGTATTTCTGCTACTTTTGCATAGTCGCCATCTCGTTCAGCACGATCGGCTTCAAAGCCCAG
The DNA here is from genome assembly GCA_017391675.1 of Muribaculaceae bacterium. Lineage (GTDB taxonomy): Bacteria > Bacteroidota > Bacteroidia > Bacteroidales > Muribaculaceae > RGIG4576. The sequence continues at coordinate 1,477 of JAFOXR010000064.1, read as the reverse complement.
CTGCTCAATGTCGACCTTGTTTTGCTGTATTTTATTGATCAGTTCCTTTTCGGCTTGCCATTTAGCAGTATATTCCTTTTGTTCATCGCTTAAATTGGCAAGTTCCTCATCAATCTGTTTCACTTTGTTGTCGTCACCTTCGCGTTTCAGAGCTTCGCGTTCAATTTCCAATTGTGCTATTTTGCGGTTGATATCGTCAAGCGCTTGAGGAACTGAATTAATCTCCATGCGCAACTTTGCAGCAGCTTCATCAATGAGGTCAATAGCCTTGTCGGGAAGGAATCGGTCGGTAATATAGCGTTCCGATAGTTGAACGGCAGCAATTATGGCTTCATCTAGTATTCGCACATGGTGATGGTTTTCGTACCGTTCCTTTAAGCCACGAAGAATTGCAATAGCACTTTCTTCATCGGGTTCATCAACCATTACCTTCTGGAAGCGGCGTTCAAGAGCTTTGTCCTTTTCAAAATATTTCTGATATTCGTCAAGCGTTGTAGCGCCAATGCTTCTCAACTCGCCACGGGCTAGAGCTGGCTTAAGAATATTTGCCGCGTCCATTGCGCCTTCTCCCTTGCCAGCACCGACAAGAGTATGTATTTCGTCAATGAACAGGATAATTTCTCCATTGGATTGAATAATTTCATTGACAATGGATTTTAAGCGTTCTTCAAATTCTCCTTTATATTTAGCTCCAGCAACCAGTGCACCCATATCTAGCGAGAAAACCTGTTTTGTCTTAAGATTTTCCGGAACATCTCCTCTTACGATTCTCTGGGCTAGACCTTCTGCAATAGCAGTTTTACCAGTACCAGGTTCACCTATGAGCATAGGGTTGTTCTTGGTTCTACGGCTAAGGATTTGAAGTACACGACGAATCTCCTCGTCACGACCAATCACAGGGTCCAGTTTGCCTGTCCTTGCTCTTTCGTTTAGGTTGATTGCATATTTACTTAGTGCATTATATTGTTCTTCAGCGCTTTGGCTAGACGCAGATTTCCCTTTCCTTAGTTCTGATATAGCGGATTCAAGTTCTTTGGCCGTCATTCCTGCATCTTTAAGTATTGTAGAAGCGCTATTGTCTGTCAATAGAATACCTGTTAGCATTGCTTCTATTGACACATACTCATCACCGCATTTCTTAGCGTAGTCAACTGCTTTAGTGAGTGAATCATTAGATGCTCTGCTCAAATAAGGATCCTGCCCACCACTTACGCGCGGATATTTTTCAATCTCCTTGCTAAGCGATTGTGCTATAAAAGTATCGTTTAAACTAAGTTTCTGAAAGATGAACTTTATAACAGATTCACCTTCCTCAATCATACCCTTGAGAAGGTGTGCGGGTTCTATAGCTTGATTGCCGTTACCTCTAGCAATATCTATTGCTTTTTGTACGGCTTGTTGTGATTTAATAGTAAAATTGTTGAAATTCATAATATTTGATTTTAATAATTTTGTTGGCTATAATTTTAAAACATCA
>JAFOXR010000063.1 GCA_017391675.1 Muribaculaceae bacterium | reverse complement strand
TCCTATCCTAACTGGCGACGACTTTGGCTCAATACGGGGGTGCTTTGCGGTGCTGGATTTGGGGCATTGGCTGTACTTGAATCCTTGCCCGAAGGCGCTACCAATTGGAACCGGAAAGAGCTTGGCAGCGTCCCACCTTTCAAGCGGTGGGGGAACCATGTGAAGAAAGTGGCTCATTGGGACGGAGATAGTCCTATATTCAACTATATACTTCACCCTTATGGCGGTGCTGCATATTTCATGAGTGCGCGAAGCCAGGGATTCAATTTCTGGGGTTCGGCATTGTATGGGTTCTGTATCTCCACATTCTTTTGGGAATATGGAGTGGAAGCGTTCATGGAAGTTCCCTCAATACAGGATTTGATAATCACACCAGTGGCAGGAGCATTGCTAGGAGAGTGCTTTTACAAGCTAAAGCGCCGTATCGTGGAAGATGGTTATGAATTGTGGGGCTCCAGTGTGGCAGGTAATATAGTAGCGTTTCTAGTCGACCCTGTGAATGAATTTATAGGGCTCTTTGCAGGAAATCCCTGCCGACAGCGCCTAAAGGAAAAACGCAAGCCCGAAATCGCCTTTGCTCCATCAATTACCACTTCCCAATATGCTACTTATGGTTTTTCGTTAAGTGTAGTGTTCTAGATCATAGATATGAAAAAAGCCCGACTATTGCCGGGCTTATATATAGGAGATATGTGTTTTGCTTAGAGTTTTAGTAGCTCGCGCATTTTGTCCATTGCAGCAGATAGACCGTCGATGTCTTTACCGCCTGCTTGGGCAAAGTGTGGCTGTCCGCCACCGCCGCCCTTGATGAACTTGGCTGCTTCGCGCACGATTGCCGATGCGTTCATTCCTTCTTTTACAAGATTGTCGGAAATCTGTGCAGTAAGCATTGGCTTGCCGTTCTCATGAGTAGCTGCGATGAATACGGTATCGTTAAGACCGTCGGCCTTAATTGCGAATGCTACACCCTTCACTACTTCGGCAATGCGTAGTCCAGAACAAGAAACTACTGTCAATCCGTTGATGCTTTCAGCTTTTTCCAGCAATTCGGCTTTCACTGTCTTGATGCGTTCTTGCATGAACTCTTCGGCTTGCTTGCGTAGGTCGGCATTTTCGGCAAGTGACTTCTGAAGTGCAGGAATCACATTAGGAGCGTTGTTAAGCAATGCGCTAATCTGGCTCATTGTGTCCTTCATCTTGTACATTGCAGTTTCAACATTGGCACCTGTTATTGCTTCGATGCGGCGAATACCTGCAGCGATACTGCTTTCGCTCACAATCTTTATCATACCGATATTACCAGTGTTTGCAACATGTGTACCACCGCAAAGCTCGATAGAGTTGTCATACTGGATAACTCTCACCTTGTCGCCATACTTTTCACCGAATAGGGCCATAGCACCAAGTGCTTTAGCTTCGGCAATAGGAATGTCGCGATGTTCGCAGCGTGGAGTTGCTTTGCGCACTTTCTCGTTGGCCAAGCGTTCTACTTGACGGATTTCTTCTTCGGTCATCTTCTGGAAGTGAGAGAAGTCGAAACGCAGAATTTCGGGGCTTACGAAAGAACCTTTCTGTTCAACATGTGTGCCAAGCACTTCGCGAAGCGATTCGTGAAGCAAGTGTGTAGCAGTGTGGTTGCAGCAGATAGCTTGACGAGCTTCTTTGTCGATAACTGCACGGAAAGTTGCAGTTACATCGCTTGGCAAGCTGTTCAAGATGCATACGCTCTGGTTGTATTCGCGTTTAGTGTCAACCACTTCGATTGTTTCGTTTTCAAAAACTAGTTGTCCCTTGTCGCCAACTTGACCACCCATTTCACCATAGAATGGAGAGCGAGCAAGTATAACTTGGTAGAATTCCTTGTTGCGTTGCTTAACCTTGCGATAACGAAGGACTTCGGTCTCTACCTCATCAAGGTCGTATCCCACGAACTCAGCGTCGCCTTCCTTAAGCACAACCCAGTCGGTAGCTTCAACGGCTGCTGCATTGCGTGCGCGTTCTTTCTGCTTTGCCATTTCGGCGTTGAACTCGTCAATGTTTGCTGTAAGTCCGTTTTCCTTCAGAATAAGTTCTGTAAGGTCAAGAGGGAATCCGTAGGTATCGTAAAGCGTGAATGCTTCAACGCCTGATATTTCGTTCTTTCCTGCAGCCTTTGTTTCGGTAATTACTTTGTCGATAAGTTTGATACCAGTTTCAAGGGTGCGCAAGAATGCTTCTTCTTCTTCCTTAATTACTTTCTTTATCAATTCACTTTGTGCCACTAGCTCTGGATAAGCTTCACCCATAACGCTGATTAGAGTATCAACAAGAGAATAGATGAATGCTTGCTTCTGTCCTAGGAATGTATATCCGTAGCGAACAGCACGGCGAAGAATGCGTCGAATCACATAGCCAGCCTTTGCATTGGAAGGCAATTGAGAATCGGCAATAGAGAAAGAAATTGTGCGCACATGGTCGGCGATTACGCGCATAGCCACATCGGCCTTAGCGTCTTCTCCGTACTTCTTGCCGGCAAGAGCAGCAATCTTTTGGATAAGTGGTTGGAACACATCGGTGTCGTAGTTTGACTGCTTTCCTTGCATAGCCATGCAAAGTCGTTCAAATCCCATACCGGTGTCGATAACCTTGGCAGGCAGACCTTCAAGCGATCCGTCGGCCTTACGGTTGTATTGCATGAACACAAGGTTCCATATTTCAATCACTTGAGGGTGGCTCTGGTTTACAAGTTCGCGACCAGATACTTTAGCCTTTTCTTCGTCGGAACGCAAGTCGATGTGAATTTCAGAGCAAGGTCCGCAAGGTCCTGTGTCGCCCATTTCCCAGAAGTTGTCGTGACGGTTACCGTTTATGATGTGGTCCTTAGGCAAATGCTTTTCCCAAATAGCAGCAGCTTCGTTGTCGCGTTCTAGACCTTCGGCTTCGTAGCCTTCGAATACTGTTGCGTAAAGTATTTCTGGGTTAATCTTCAGTACATCTACAAGGTATTCCCACGCCCAGTCAATCGCTTCTTTCTTGAAGTAGTCGCCGAACGACCAGTTTCCAAGCATTTCAAACATGGTGTGGTGGTAGGTATCTAGTCCCACTTCTTCCAAGTCGTTATGTTTACCGCTCACGCGCAAGCACTTTTGCGAATCGGCGGCTCGCTTGAAACTAGGGGTTACAGTGCCAAGGATAATGTCCTTGAACTGGTTCATACCGGCGTTGGTAAACATAAGTGTAGGGTCATCTTTGATGACCATTGGAGCAGAAGGCACAATCTTATGTCCTTTGCTTTGGAAGAATTCTTTAAATGAATCTCTAATTTCTTTTGATGTAAGCATATCGTTTTGCTTTCAAATTAAAAATAATCCGCAGTTAAGATAATTAATTCGGAAATAGGTTACAAAATTACGCCTTTATTATTATTTTTGCAAAAAATAGGGTGCTAACCTGCTGAAATAAAGTGAAAGAAACGCCAAAAACTAATATTATGGACGGACTTGATAAAAAATTCTATAAAATAGGGGAGGTCGCAGAAATATTGAATATACCTGCATCTACATTACGGTTTTGGGAAAAGGAGTTTACAATTCTCAAGCCTCGTCGCAATGCCAAGAATACGCGTTTCTATACCCCGCAAGATGTGGAAGTGATACGCAAGCTGTATTATCTTGTTAAGGAAAAAGGCCTTAAGCTAGATGCTGCGCAGGCTCAGCTTAACCGTAACCGCAAGAATGTGGACAAGACATTTGAGGTCGTGGAGAGGCTTAAGGGCATGCGAGAGAAACTGCTGAAACTGCAGGCAGCAATGGAAACTGTACATTAGTAGTGCTGTTTTTTAAAGCAAAGTGTTCTGAATATGGCAAATATGCATGATACATACGAATTCCTGAAACTGCTTGCTGTTAATAACAACCGCGAATGGTTCAATGCCAATAAAGCGGAGTATCAGGAGTTGCGCAAGGCTTGGGAAAATGATATTTCCCGTCTGTTGAGCCTTATGGGGGAATATGATGAGAGCTTACGCGGTCTACAGGTAAAGGATTGTGCTTACCGCATATACCGTGATGTGCGTTTCAGTGCCGACAAAAGTCCGTATAAAACATATTTCTCGGCTGTTCTTGGGAAAAAAGGGCGTAAGTGCATTCAGGCAGCATGCTATTTGCACATGGCTCCTGGAGAATCGGGACTTCATGCGGGGATATGGTGGCCCGAGAATGAAATCTTGTCGCGCTTGCGCAGCGAGATAGATGCCAATGCCGACGAGTTCAAGGCTATATTGGCTAACCCTGAGCTGTCTTCTTCATTCCGCTTTTATGGCGATAAGTTGAAGGTTGTTCCCCGTGGATACAGCAAGGAAAATCCTAATGCCGAACTCATAAAGATGAAGGAATATCTGTGCCAGAAACCCGTTGATGACAGCTATTTTTTCTGCGAGAATTGGGTGGAAAAAGTAGCCGAAGATTTTAAGAAAGTACAGGATTTCAACAGATTCCTGAATTATGTCTTTGAAGACTGATGCAAGGTAGCTTGGCTGCTTGTTTTTGTGATTTAACCTTAAAAAACGCGTCTTATGAATGATGCTTTTACCGAAAATACCATTTTGATTTTTTTTGCACAAGGAGCACATTTTTTGCTTATGGCTTTGCTCGCATTGCTCCTGTTACGCCAATATAAAGTGAGAATAAAACTGCTTTTAGGGTCAATTCTTGCATTTTGGGTGTTGCTGCATGTCAAAGACATGATAATCTATTACGGACAGAATAATATATCTCTGAATCAGAATAATCTAATAACGATGATTGACCAGTTGGCTGTGCCATTGAGTGCGTTATTCCAGCTGGAAATCATCAAGCATCCCTATGTGAACCTGAAACGGACATGCATCTATTTCATTCCTTATATAGTGTTCCTTGTAATGTATGCTTTGCAGCCTAGCCATATAATAATAGTATTGATGTTTTCATGCTCGGCAGTATATTTATTGCATATGATAGTGAGTACCATTCTAATGTGCCGTAAAATGCCAAAAGATTTACCATTGAAGCGCACATCGCTTGTTATTCTCGGATCATTGATGCTAATAGGTCTCGTATGGATGCTTTCATGTGTTATCACTATGCCAGTTACAGATATTTTGTATTATATACTGTCGGGTGTAGCATGGGTAGTCGTGTATTTTTCAGTGGATAAAATTGATTTGAAATGGCATACTGCAGACAGAATAAAGAAACCTCAGGGTTTTTCATTTGTTGAGAATCTGGATCATTTGTTAAATGAAGAGCAAATCTATCTGAATCCAGAACTGACAATCACAGATGTTGCTCGAATGATAGGAACCAATCGCAGTTATCTGTCGGAATATTTTAATAACAACTGCAATTCTTCATTTATTGATTACATAAACAATTTGCGTTTGAACCATGCTGAGAAACTCATGATGAATGATACGAAAATATCGCTTGATGAATTATCGTCAATGTCGGGGTTCAATTCGCTATCAACATTTCGCAGAGCATTCATGAAGAAGCATGGCGTGACACCGTCAAATTATCGTCAAGAGTGTATGCCTAGAGAATGAGAAAAAGTGCTATATTGCAAATTATAGGGTATGTTTTTATCTTTTGAACGATGAATTTTACAATTTGGAACATTTTTCTAAGGTCTATGCCCTTAATTTGTGAATGAGCTTAACAGCATAAATGTCATGACAAACTATTTATTGCATATAGTACTGATGGCGGTTGCTTGTGCGGGACTGGTTCAATGTAATGTACCGGCAAGAACACAGGTTCCAACTATACCAATAGAATTATTGCAGGAAGGCGATATCGTTTTTCGTCGAGGGTATGGTTTTGCAAGTGAGATGGTCGTGTACAATGACGCCGATGGTAAGTATTCTCATGTTGGTGTAGTGGTAAATAGTGAAAAAGGCTTGATGATTGCACATTCGGTTCCAGGTGGAGATGCCGAAGAAAATGACATTATGAGGCTTGAACGAATAGAGCAATTCTATAGTGCGGAATCATCTAGCTGCGGTGAGATAGTACGCATGGAATTGGATTCGCTGCAACGCCGAAGGTTGAGCGAGATGGCAGTAGCTAAGGCTAACGAGAAAATCCCGTTTGACCATAATTATGATTTAGAAGATACTACTGCATTGTATTGTACTGAATTGGTGCAGCTGCTGTATAGGAATATAGGCATAGACCTTGCAGAAGGACGGATAACAAGATTGAATGCGCCTGGATTCAGCAGTGATTATCTTATGCCTTCGGATATTTATCAGAATAGAAATTTGAAAACGATATTTAAATATTGAATGTTTTATTATTAACCATTAAAATCAATTAATTATGAAGAAATTATTTTTAGCATTGGTATGCATGGTAACTCTTATGGCAGTAACATCTTGTGGCGGAACAGCTACTCCTACAGCTGCTGCAGAAGAAGGTCTTGAAATGATTAAGGCTGGTAATTATGAGGGTTTCGTAGAAACAATCTATTTCGGTGAAAAGGCTACTGAAGAAGAAGTTAAGCAAGCAAAGGAAATGTATGTATCGCTTTTCAAGGAAAAAGGCGACAAGCAAATCACTAAGAAAGGTGGTATTGCATCATATAATGTGTTGAGTGAAGAAATTGCTGAAGATGGAAAAACTGCAAAAGTGGCTTATGAAATAGTATATGGCGACGGATCAAAAGAAGAACAGAAGTTTGATATGGTCCTAGTAGACGGTGCTTGGAAACAAGAAATAAAGAAGTAATTATAAATTACGATATAGTTGAAGGTGATGCTGTGTCGCATGTGATGCAGCATCATCTTTTTTTGTGCGTATATGGATACCTAATTTAGTCTTTATCAGGTGTTCAGCATTATCCAAAATATGTATTGCTGAAATAATTACGACTTGCTCAATAGTTAAAATAGTGTGCGAAATAGCACATGTAGTTTATTAAATGTGCAATTAATTGCCCAAATATCAGCCATTTGTGCCAAAGGTTAAAGTGCGACTAAAAAAATGTTAAACAGTAAAACTCAAGAAAACTTTACAATATATTTGTATTGTTAAAAATTAAAAACTATGGCAAAAGTAAAAGGAGCGGTTGTCGTGAATATTGAGCGTTGCAAGGGGTGTGACCTTTGTGCCGTAGCATGCCCGCTAGGTGTCTTGGAACTTCAGCCAAGGGAAGTGAATAATCGCGGTTATCATTATGCATATGTAAAAAATGCCGATAAGTGCATCGGTTGTCAGAGCTGTGCATTGGTGTGTCCCGATGGTTGTATCACAGTCTATAGGGTACAAGAATAATAAAAATCGTCATTATGGAGTCAGATATAAGATTGATGAAAGGAAATGAAGCCTTGGCTCATGCAATGATACGCTATGGGGCCGATGGTTATTTCGGATATCCCATAACACCGCAGTCGGAGGTACTTGAAACACTTGAGGCAGAAATGCCTTGGGAGAGTACAGGAATGGTAGTGCTGCAAGCCGAGAGCGAAGTGGCTGCTGTAAATATGGTGTATGCAGGAGCCGGAGCTGGAAAGGCTGTGTGCACATCGTCGTCAAGTCCGGGAATGAGCCTTATGCAGGAAGGCATATCGTTTATTGCAGCGGCAGAGTTGCCGGCCTTGCTTATTAACTGCATGAGAGGTGGCCCAGGTCTGGGAACCATTCAGCCTTCGCAAGCCGATTATTTTCAGGCGACAAAGGGAGGTGGTCATGGCGACTATAGATTGATTACACTAGCGCCATCGAGCGTACAGGAAATGTGCGATTTTGTCGCATTGGGTTGGGACTTGGCATTTAAGTACCGCACGCCCGCAATGATTCTTGCCGATGGAACAGTGGGGCAGATGATGGAGAAGGTGATATTGCCCGAACCTCGTCGCCGTCGCACTGAGGAGGAGTTGCGCGAGCAATGTCCTTGGGCTGTTACTGGCAAGAAAAACCGTAAGCGAAATATAATCACTTCATTGGAACTTAATGCACCTGCAATGGAGGTTATCAACAATAACTTGCAGGCAAAATATAAAAGAATAGAGGAAAATGAGGTGAGATGCGAAGCGTTGAACACCGAAGACTGCGAGTATTTGATAGTCGCATTCGGAAGTATGGCTCGCATTTGTGAAAAAGCGATGGAATTGGCTCGCAAACAAGGCTTGAATGTTGGTCTTCTTAGACCTATAACCCTATGGCCATTCCCTGCAAAAGCAATAGAACAGGCTGCCAGGAAAGCTAAAGGTATTCTCGTCGTGGAATTGAGTGCCGGTCAAATGATAGAAGATGTGAAACTCGCTGTTAATTGCCAGGTGGATACTCGTCACTATGGTCGAATGGGTGGAATGATACCTACTCCCGACGAAATACTGGGTGTGCTGAAAGAAATGTTTGTAAAATAATAAGGCGGAGGACATGAATATGAAACAGGAAGATATTATAAAACCCGAAAATTGTGTATATCGCAAGCCTTCGCTTCTGACCGATGAAAACATGCATTACTGTCCAGGCTGCAGCCATGGTGTGGTGCATAAGCTGATAGCTGAAATTATAGAGGAAATGGGCATGGAAGATAAGACTGTGGGAGTAAGTCCTGTGGGGTGTGCCGTTTTTGCCTATAATTATATTGATATAGATTGGATTCAGGCAGCACACGGCCGTGCTCCATCGGTGGCTACAGCTCTGAAACGACTTAATCCAGAGAATCTTATATTTACCTATCAGGGAGATGGCGACCTTGCAGCAATAGGAACTTGTGAAACTATTCATGCTGCAAATAGGGGTGAGAACATCGCGATAATTTTCATAAACAACGCTATATATGGAATGACTGGTGGACAAATGGCACCAACAACATTGCTAGGCATGAAGACTTCTACCACACCTTACGGGCGGCGTGCCGACTTGAATGGTCACCCGCTAGTAATGGCACCATTGATGGCTCAGCTTGACGGTACATGTTATGTGACAAGACAGAGTGTTCACACTCCTGCAGCAGTGAGAAAGGCCAAGGCTGCAATTCGTAAGGCTTTTGAGAATAGCATGGCAGGAAAGGGCACTTCAATGGTTGAGATAGTGAGCACATGTAATTCGGGGTGGAAACTTACACCTGCTCAATCCAATGAATGGCTTGTCGAGAATATGTTCAAGAAATATCCGCTTGGCGATTTGAAAAACGAATAAATTGGCTGATGATATGAAAGAAGAAATAATAATAGCCGGTTTTGGCGGTCAGGGTGTACTTTCTATGGGTAAGATACTTGCCTACTCAGGCCTAATGGAAGACAAGGAGGTAACATGGTTGCCGTCTTATGGCCCCGAACAGCGGGGAGGTACAGCCAATGTGACAGTGATTATAAGTGATGAACGGATAAGCTCTCCTATTCTGGATACCTATGATGTAGCAGTAGTGCTAAATCAGCAGAGTCTTGACAAGTTTGAATCGAAAGTAAAGCCTGGAGGAACTCTCATTTATGACAGTTACGGAATAAACAGAGTTCCTGCGCGTACCGATATCGTTGTGCATCGAGTAGATGCTATGGACGCCACATTTGAGATGCAGAATGCGAAAGCATTCAATATGCTTGTGCTGGGTGCATTGATAAAAGCTAAACCTATGGTTGCAGTTGAAAGTGTGATAAAGGGACTGAAAAGGACTCTGCCCGAAAGGCATCATAACATGTTGCCAATGAATGAAGAAGCTTTGCGCAAAGGAATGGAACTGATACAATTATAGAGAACTGAGTACTTTATTATTTATGCAGTTGTATAAAGAACGATGGCGGTGTACTAAGTACATCGCCATCGCTGTTATTTATGTGAGTGACATTATATGGTCTTTTCAACATCCCATACAAATGCACGAAGTCCAAGTTTTGGAGTCGCTACATCCATCTCGTGTAGCTTCTCTAGCACAGTGTCAACTCGGCTGTCTTCCACAAATGTGATTATAGAAGATGCAAGTGATGGCCATGCATGGCTGCCATAGTGAGGCTCGCCAGTTTTTGTGCCACGGCCTATTACTTGTTCCCATTGTGTGAAACCGCGGCAGTTGCTGCGTTCTAGCACATCAAGGATTCGTTCGGTATGTGCCAGGTCAAATGCAATAAATATAGCTTTCATAATTAGAATCTGTTGTTTAAGCGTTTAACTTTTTGCCAAATTTACGGCGTTGGCGTCTCACCCCTACGCCTGCAAATATGCAGTACATAGCTGGAACGAATAATAGAGTTACCAATGTAGAGAAAGTAAGACCACCGATTACGGCAATACCCATCGGTTTCCACATTTCAGCACCTTCACCGCTACTTACAGCCATAGGCACCATACCAAGGATTGTTGTAAGAGCAGTCATCACGATAGGACGAAGACGGGACTTACCACCAAGTACTACAGCAGAACGGATACTCATTCCGCGTTCGCGGTTAAGCTGAATGTAGTCGATAAGCACGATACCGTTTTTCACTACGATACCGATAAGCATGATCGCTCCAATCATTGACATCACATTCAAGTTGGTTCCAGTCATCCATAGGATAAGAATGATACCAGTGAATGCAAATGGGATAGATGTCATGATAATACCAGGATAAGCATAGGACTCAAACTGAGCAGCCATCACGATATATACCAAAATGATGATAAGTATAGCAAGCATACCTAGGTCGGCAAATGATTCCTGTTGGTCTTCAAAAGAACCCGAAAGTTCGATGTCAATACCTTGAGGCAGATCAAGATTGTCAAGGTGTGGTTGAACATTGGCAATGATTTCACTCATCGGAAGTTCGCCATTAACGACACCCTTAACAGTGATAACGCGTTCGCGGTCCTTACGCTCAATTGTAGGAGGACTAGTGCGTTCAACTACAGTACCAAGGTCGCGTACTCTGATACCTTCACCCTTAGGATTGTAAATCAAGATGTTTTCAATGTCGCTGATAGATGTACGGAATTCAGGAGCATACATAACCTTGATGTCGTATTCTTCACCGTCTTCGCGATAGTAAGATGCTGTGCTACCATTAATACGGTTACGCAAGTAACTTGCAGCTGTTGACAGGTTCAATCCGTATAGAGCAAGCTTTTCACGGTCGAAATCAACTTGGTATTCTGGTTGATAGTCGGAACGGCTTATAGTGATATCAGAGATACCCGTAGTGTTTTCAAGGATTCTCTTCACCTGTTGTGCCACGCTGTCTGTCTCAGTGAAATTGTATCCATAGATTTCGTAGTCAAGAGAGGATTGGCCTCCCATGCCGCCACCGCCACCTCCAACATTTACCTGGGTTTTCTCTAGCTCAGGATATTGTTTTAGGTCATTACGCATAAGATTGGCAATTTCAATGATTCCTCTATCACGCTCAGTAACTGAATACAAACTGATGTTCATCGAGATAATGTGTGAACCGTTGTTTTGCATAGATGCGAATGTGTTGTCGGAACTAGCTTGACCAACTGAATAGTTCAATACCTTAATTTCTGGATATTTGGCTCTCCATTCGTCGTGAATTTGAGCAGCGATTCCTTGTGAGATTTCAGTGCGTGTGCCGATAGGCAATTCAAGAGTAACACCAAGACGGCCATTGTCACTTGTTGGGAAGAATTCGCTACCGATGAATTTCATCAAGAAGCATGAACCAACGAAAATCAAAGTACATACTGCAATTGATTTTCTCTTGTGAGTAACCACTTTGTTAAGTAACCATGCATAGCCATTGTCAAGCTTGTCAAGTCCGCTTTCTACATATTTAAAGAAGAATTGCTGGAACTTGCCTTTCTTTGGATTAAGCTTAAGCATTTGGCTACAAAGCATAGGAGTAAGTGACAATGCACATACGGTAGATATAATCATCATGATACATACCATCCATCCAAGTTGCTTGAATAGCACACCGCTCATACCGGTAACAAGAGTTAGCGGGAAGAACACAGCGATAAGAGTAAGTGTTGATGCTATTACGGAAATCGCAACCTCGTTGGTACCATGCACAGCCGCTTGCTTCGGATCACTACCGCGCTCAATGTGCGTAGTAACATTTTCAAGCACCACAATGGCGTCGTCCACCACCATACCGATAGAGATTGACAATGCCGAAAGTGAGATAATATTCAATGTTTCTCCTATCGCAAACAGATAGATGAAAGATGCAATCAAGGAAATTGGGATAGTGATAGCGATGATAAGTGTAGCACGCCAGCGTCCCAAGAAACTGAATACAACGATTACGACGAATAGCAATGCGTAAAGCACGGTTTCGGTCAATGATGCAATAGTGTTGTTGATATTATCTGATGTGTTTACAATGATACCAAGTTTCACATCATTAGGAAGTCGTTTCTGCAATGCAGGCAATTGTTCCATTACCTTGTTTGAGATTTCTACAGAATTTGCTCCCGATTGTTTTTGAATAACAATCATTGCACCTTTACGGCCATTGTTATAGGCCTGTTGAGCGCGTTCTTCAAGAGAGTCATCGATAGTTGCAACATCTTTAAGGTAAACTACACTACCGTTTCGTGCACTAACGACGATGTTCTCCATTTCTTTCGCATCGTTGAACTCGCCTTCTACGCGTAGAGAGTAAGTGTCGCTACCGATATCAAAGCTACCGCCAGGAATGTTACGGTTTTCAGCTCCGATAAGACCTGAAATGGTTTCGATAGACAAGTTGTAAGCTTCAAGCTTGATAGGGTCTACATACACATGAATTTCACGCTTTGGAGCACCCGCAATAGAAACGGAACCTACTCCATCGACACGGGCAAGAGGGTTTGCCACATTTTCGTCGAGGATTTTATAAAGTCCAGGCATGCTTTCTTCAGCTTGAACAGAAAGCATCATGATAGGAATCATGTCGGTGCTGAACTTGAAAATGATAGGGTTTTCTGCATCGTCAGGAAGGTAACTCTTTACCATGTCGAGCTTATCGCGCGTGTAGTTTGTGAGCACATCGATATCATACCCGAATTCAAACTCAAGAGTGATGATAGAGATGTTTTCCTTTGATTTTGAAGTAATGTGCTTCAAGTGCTCCACTGAGTTAAGAGTGTTTTCCAGTGGGCGTGTCACATTCTGTTCAATATCTTCGGCACTCGCACCAGGGTAGGTCGTCATGACCATGATGGTGTTAGTCTCAATATCTGGAAGTAGGTCGATTGGCAGTTTTGCCAATGAGAAAAGTCCGATGATAAGCACTGCTACGAAGCAGAGCGTAGTCATAACCGGACGCTTTACTGCACCTGAATATAAACTCATATTATACTGTACTTATAGGGTTATACTTATTTATTAGCGTCTTGTGAAGTAGCTGGAGCTTTTTCGCCTGCAAGTTTTACGCTCATGCCGTCACCAAGTCGGTTTTGACCTGATACAACAACATCAACATCGTTTTCAAGACCAGAAAGAAGTTCGTAGCGGTTGTCAAGGCGTTGTCCTAACTTAACTTCGTGGTAGGAAACTTTACCGTCCTTATAGCTGAATACATAGCGAGTTCCTGAACCTGTTTGCTTAACTACAGCGCGGTCTGGAACAACCACGTGCTTAGCAGTACCGTAATTGATGTCTACGCGAGCGAACATACCAGAGTGAATGCGTCCGTCGGCATTAGGCACAGTTATTTCCACCTTGAATGTGCGAGTTGCAGCATCGATAGTAGGGTGAATCAAGTAAACAGTACCTGTGAAATTCTCATCACCGTAAGTATCTAGCTTCACATCAACCTTCATGCCCTTCTTGATTTTAGGGAATTCGCTTTCACTCACATTCACGATGATCTTAACAGGTTGCATGTTCTCGATAGTAAGAATAGGAAGTTGGCCTGTCATATCGCCATTTTCATAGTTCTTGGCAGTAACAACACCCGAGATAGGGCTTGTAAGCACCATATTCTCTTTAAGGTTACGAAGGCTGCGCTTAGACGCGTCAAGTTCGGTCTTAAGCATATCAACAGTTTGTTGTGTTCCTCCACCGATTTCAAGAAGTTCAACAGCGCGGTTGTAATCGCGTTCTTGGTTAGCAATGCGCACTTCAAGTTGTTCTACATTCACATTGTCAAGAATTACAAGAGGTTGTCCAGCTGCAACTTTGTAGCCGACATCAACTTTAATTTCCTTGATACGGTTAGCCATGTTGGCTGTGATGTTGTTTGACTTGAATGGTTCTACTGTAGCTGTATAAGAACCAATTTGTGGAACATCTTCAGCATAAACCTTTTCAATTTTAACGATAGGTAGTTGTTCCTCAACTACAACAGCTTGCTTTTCTTCATTGCTGGTGCAAGCTCCAAAAATAAGAGCAAATGCTGCAATACCTAGAAGTTGTGATTTAATAGTCATAATTTATATGTGTTATTTATTATTATCAATTGTTTGTTGTTGTTTTATATTGGTCTATGTTGGTGTTGCCAAGAACATAAGAAAGATTGCTTTGTGCTACCAGATAGTTGTATATTGATTGGTAATAAGCAAGTCTTGCCGACATAAGAGCATTTTCGCTATCTCTCAAGTCAAGATAAGAAGCTGCACCGATGCGGAAGCTCTTTTCCATGATTTGATTTGCCTTTGCCGCTTGTTCGACACCAGCTTTGTTAGTTTCTATTTGGCTTACGCTCTTTTGCATGCTGTCAAATTGAGCTTGAGCTTGCAGCTTAAGTGAGTTTTCAGCAT
Organism: Muribaculaceae bacterium; assembly: GCA_017391675.1. GTDB lineage: Bacteria > Bacteroidota > Bacteroidia > Bacteroidales > Muribaculaceae > RGIG4576. The sequence continues at coordinate 23,755 of JAFOXR010000063.1, read as the reverse complement.
TTTCGCGTTGCCAAGTCATTTCGCGGTAAGCAATTTCAGCCTGCTTTTGCTTGTTGTAGCGACGGCCGCCTTGGAAGATAGGAATAGACAAAGCTACGCCAACTGTAGAATATGGATTCCAATTAATGTTACGGAAGATAGGACCATTAGTGATTGAAGTCCAGTTGTAGTTAGCGGTTAGCGCAAGAGTTGGGTACCATGCTGCCTTCTGCACATTCAACGCTTTCTTCAAGTAGTCGGTTTGCAAGTCAAGACTGCGCAATGTACTGTTATTTTCAAGTGAAATGTTAGTGTCAAGAACATTCTTGTACATGTCGTCCTGATGTTCCGATAGATTTCCTGCCACCTTAATATTAAGAGCCATGTCCATACCCATAAGAAGCTTTAGCTGAAGCTTTGCTTGGCGAATGGTGTTCTCCATGTCAAGAATAGAAGGCTCTATGTTCTTCACTTGAACTTCGGCACGAAGGACATCATATTCAGAAGCCGAGCCATTCTTGAATTTCTTCTTATAGACTTCGGCATTAAGTTTAGCAGTTTCTCTGTTTTCTACAAGAACGCTAAGAGCATCTTGAGCAAAAAGCAATCCATAATAAGCATTCTGCACTTGATTAATAAGAGAAAGTCGTGATTCGCGTGCTTTCTCGATGTTTTGCTTGATTTGGTTGTTGCTAAGTTTCAATGATTGCCATAGTTGAACCGCAACGATAGGCATTGATGCATTGAATCCAAGGCTGTAAGAGTTGTCGCTACCAACCTTGAATGTTTGTCCCATCATGGCCATTGTTTGCTTTTCGATTGTGCGGCTGTATTGCCCGCCGAAATTGATTTCTGGGAACAATTGTCCGATGGTTTCTTTCTTTGAATAGTCGACACGCTCGATTTCCATGTCGGCAACTTTAATTGTAGGGTTTTCGTTAAGTGCAATTTTCAAGCACTCGTCTAATGTAAGATTTAGTGTGTCATTGTTTGATGCATTAGAGGTCTGAGCATTGATGCTCATAGCACCTGTTGCAATGATTGCAGCAATCAAACATTGTTTTAAGTTAATCTTCATCTTCGTTAAAGTTAGGTTATTATTTCTATATATTATTTTCTTTGAAAAAGTCGTCTATTATTTCGATGCCTTTCTGCGTTGCAACACCTCTAAGGAAAATAATGAACGCGGTATCAATCATTTTCCCTACTGTGTCGATGTCGTTGCTTGCTCCCATCTCCTTCATGATGATGCTTGATTGTGCAATGAAAACTTCGGCAGCAAGAGACAGGTCGATATTTGAACTGAACATGCCCTCTTGAATGCCTTTTTGCAGGAATTTCCCTAAAGACTGTGCTTGCTGGCGGTGCATTTCCCGGCATTGCTTTCCAAGTTCAGGATACAGGCGGTTCATGTCCTTGAAGAAAAGACTTGAGGCCTCGGTAAGATTCTTGCGCATGTGACGGTATATCTGCAATAAGGCATCTAGAATTGATGTTGATTCTTTTGCAAGAACCTTTGCCTCGCTTTGAGTCTTTTCTCTGTTGTGCAAAATGCAATTCCACACCAGAGTGCGCTTGTCGGGAATCTTTTCATAGAGAGTGCGCTTGGATATGTGACATTCCTTGGCAATATCGTCCATAGTGACAGATGATATGCCATATTTGTCCATAAGCGAACTGGCTGTAATAAGTATCTTATTTCTTAATTCTGACATGCTGTTTCTAATTTCGGCTTGCAAAGTTACAATGAAAACTTTGAAAACCCGCAAAGTTTTCTCGGTTTTGATGGTTAAAATGACGGCTATGGAATTAAAAAAATCTTAAATTACCATTAATGTTGATAAATTTACCAAATGATTGGAACTATAACGCGATGAGTATACATTAAATCTTGTAGTTTTGGGTATTGCATGTGGCAAAGAATTTTGGTATTTTTGTGCATATAAAAAATGGTTGAGTAATGATGCAAATTTTCAATAAAAGATATGTTTTTCTTATTGCGCTAGTGGCGTGCAGTGCTTCAATGTGCGTGTGTGGCGAGGAGATAATGGAAGAGAATATTCCAGAGGAGTACATGATTATGATTAATAGTTTGGACTCTCTTGCTATACATGACAGTGAGGCTTGCATAAAGTCACTTAATACGCTTCTTGCAGCCCCGAAAGTGCCTGAATATGAAAAGGAAAGGTTGAGATTTATGCTTGGAGCTGCATTGAAGAATCGGGTGGGACATTTGGCTACCGATTTTAAATTTATGCTAAAAGATGGCAGTACAAGTTCCTTGCGTGCGATAAAGGGAGAATATATAATCTTGTATATTAATGATCCGGCATGTGATGATTGTGCTGTGTTGAAAACCCAAATGGCAGAGTCGCAGGTGCTGAATTCTATGCTGGACAGTGGACGGCTGAAGTTGCTGTCGGTTTGTGTTGAGGGAAATACTGTTGAGTGGGAAGATCAGATTCTGCCCGAAAACTGGATTGATGCGTGTGATGAGGCTTTGAGGATTAGCGATAGGGAAATTTATGATTTGCCCACAATGCCAGTGTTATATTTGCTGGATAAAAATCAGAGAGTACTATTAAAAAACGCATCGTTAGAGAAAATTGAGGGCTTTTTGAAAGAAAAATAGCTTAAGAAACTGTATAGAAAGACCTATTCTGTCAGTCTGTAGGAAATATTGAATACAAATAAGAAAAACAGAACAATCATTTATTACGGAAAAATTTCTTTAATTCATTCTAAAAGGGGTAAATTTGCAACCTCAAATAGGGTGAAGTGGAATCTTGTGTAAAAGTACATAGTGGAACAGTCACTGGGGTAGAAAAGAATGGCTCTCTCACTGTTAAACTGTCGCAGAGTCAATGTGACGGATGTCAGTTGGGAAAGTTATGTAATGTATCGTCGGGTAATGAGCTGATTTTGAGTGTAGCGACCGATGAAGCAAAGGACCTTTCGGTAGGAGATAAAGTGAATGTTGAAGAACTTCAGAACCTGGAGCACACAGCCATTTGGCTATGTCTTGTATTGCCATGTGTAGTGTTCCTGACAGCTGTTATTGCAGTGTCATGTATATTCACTTCTTTGGCTGGATGTATAGCAGGGTTTATTGTACTGGCCATATATTATGGTGTATTTTATATGCTTAAAGGCATAAATAAGAAGAATAGGATAATTTTTAAGGTAAAGAAAATTAAATAATAAGATGAGTTTAATCTATGTTTCGTTGGCTATACTGGGAGGTATAGGTGTGCTTAGCTCATTGATACTTTACATAGTAGCGAAGCGCTTTAATGTAGAAGAAAATCCTAAGATAGCCGAGATAGAGGAATTGTTGCCAGGAGCCAATTGTGGAGGTTGCGGCAAGAATGGTTGCCATGATTTCGCTACGGCTTGTGCCGAGGCAAAATCTCTAGAAGGCTTGAGGTGTCCGTCGTGCAATGATGAAATTATGGCCCGCATTGCAAGTATTGCAGGACTAGCCCCTGCTGCTCCAGCAAAACCTATGGTTGCAGTACTTCATTGCAATGGCACATGTGAGAACCGTCCTGTGAAATCGGAATATGACGGACCTGTTTCATGTCACATTTTGAATTCGCTATACATAGGAGCCAGAGGCTGTGCCTACGGTTGTCTAGGTTGTGGAGATTGTATGCTTGCATGTAACTTTGGTGCAATGTCGCTGAATCCTTTAACTGGCATAGTAGAAATAGATGAAACCAAGTGTGTGGGCTGTGGTGCTTGTGCTAAGATGTGTCCTCGCCATTTGATAGAGTTGCGTGCTAGAGGTCCTAGAGGCTTGAGAGTGTATGTGGCTTGTGCTAATAAGGACAAGGGCGCATTGGCGATGAAAGAGTGTGGCGTGTCCTGCATAGGTTGCGGAAAGTGTGTTAAGGAATGTGTTCATGAAGCTATAACAATAAAGGATAATCTGGCTTATATTGATTATGAAAAATGCAAATTGTGCAGAAAATGTGAGTCGGTATGTCCACGCGAAGCAATTCATGCAGTGAATTTCCCTGTGAAAAAAGAAGCGCAAGCAGCAATAAACGATTAGAATGAAAGCAGAGCTATGTTGAAGACATTTAAAAAGGGCGGAATACATGTTCCCGAATATAAACTGACAGCAGAAAAGCCTATAGTAGACATTCCTGCTCCGCGTGAAGTGGTAGTGACATTCTCTCAGCACATAGGTGCTATGGCTGTGTGTGATGTAAAGCCTGGCGACCATGTGGTGAAGGGGCAGATAATAGCAAAAGCTAATGGTGTGGTTTCGGCCAATATTCACACTCCTATAAGCGGAAAAGTGAAGACTATTGGCAAATGGAAAACTGCGTTTGGTTATCCTTGCGATACCGTTACGATAGTTGCTTCCGATGAAGATGTGCAGTATGATGCAGAACATGGTTTTGAACCTCGTACTGAGGAAGAAATTAAAGCTCTTACTCCAGAAGATATAAAGGAAATTGTAGCCGATGCAGGCGTAGTGGGATTGGGAGGTGCAACATTCCCAACCAAGGTAAAGCTGTGTCCGCCTCCAGGTATGCATGCCGATATCCTTATTATAAACGGTGCTGAATGTGAACCGTTCTTGACTAATGACCATGCATTGATGCTTGCATGTCCCGATGAGATAATAGAGGGTGTGAAATACATAATGCGAGCTACTGGCGTTAATCGAGCTGTGATAGGCGTTGAGGACAATAAGCGTGATGCTATATGCAATTTGGAAAAGCATTTGGAAGGAGAATCAGGCATTTCGGTTATGCCGTTGAAGACCAAGTATCCTCAAGGCGGTGAAAAGCAGCTGATAAAGGCTGTTACAGGAAAGGAAGTGCCTAACGGAGCTTTGCCGATATCGGTAGGTGCTATTGTTCAGAATGTGGGAACTGCCTATGCTATATACCGTGCAGTAAAATTGCGCGAGCCGTTGATTAGCCGTATCTTGACAGTGAGTGGCAAGCATGTGCAATCGCCAGGAAACTTCAGAGTTTTTCTTGGGACTCCATTAAAAACCGTAATTGAAGCTGCAGGAGGCATACCTGAAGATACAGGCAAAATAATTCTTGGTGGCCCAATGATGGGAAAAGCTATAGTGAGCATTGATGCACCAACTATAAAAGGCGTGTCGGGCGTAGTGCTTATCCCCGAAGATGAAGCGAGACGCACACAAGAAAATCCTTGCATAAGGTGCGGTGCCTGTGTAGAGGCTTGTCCAATGGGACTTGAGCCATATATGCTTATGCCGCTAACCGAGAATGGCGAATGGGAGATGTTGAATGAACACGGCGTACGCAATTGTATTGAGTGCGGTTGTTGTGCTTATTCATGTCCCTCAAATCGTCCATTGCTGGATTTTATTCGGTTAGGCAAGTTCAAAGTGAATGAAATGATGCGTAAGAAGAGTTGATAAGATATAGTAAAGTATATGAGTAATAGAAGATTAATAGTATCTGGTTCTCCTCACATTCACACTGGCTCAAGTGTGAAGAGCCGTATGTGGGGTGTCGTAATAGCATTACTTCCGGCATTGGCGTTTTCGTTATATGCATTTGGTATAGGTGCATTGGTGGTAATTGCTGTATCGGTGCTGGGTTGTGTCATGACCGAATACCTTATACAGCGTTATCTGATAAAAGGTGAACTAACGATTACTAACGGGTCGGCTGTAATAACAGGCCTTTTGCTAGCAATGAATCTTCCGAGCAATCTGCCTGTGTGGATAGTGCTGATAGGCTGTGTGGTAGCTATTGGCTTGGGTAAATATGCTTTTGGCGGACTGGGACAGAATATCTTTAATCCGGCAATACTTGGTCGTGTATTCCTGCTTATTTCATTCCCTCAGCAGATGACATCATGGCCGTTGCCTATGGTTAACAGAGCCTCTTACCTAGATGCAACTACAGGAGCAACAATACTGGGTAAAATGAAGCTTAATGAGCTGGTTCCCGATAATGTGGACCTGATGGGTGCATTCATGGGACAGATGGGAGGAAGTCTAGGCGAAATGTGCGGCTTGGCAATCTTGCTAGGTGGTGCATATCTGCTTGTGAGACGCATAATCTCATGGCATATTCCGGTATCTATAATAGCTACAGTAGCGCTGTTCTCGTGGTGTGCAGGCATTAATCCTCTAGTGTCAATATTGAGCGGTGGTGTATTGCTTGGAGCTGTATTCATGGCTACCGATTATGTGACATCGCCTATGACTCATAAGGGAATGGTGCTTTATGGAGTGATGATAGGCGTAATTACAATGATAATACGATTGTGGGGAGCTTATCCCGAAGGAGTATCGTTTGCGATACTTATAATGAACGGATTTACACCGCTTATAAATAAATATATGCGTCCACGACAATTTGGAGAAAGGAAGGTGAAGTAAGTTATGGGAAAGATGCAGTCGTCACTTAAGAATATGGTGCTATCGTTAGGCCTTATAACCATAGTAGCCGCTTTGCTGCTAGGAGGCGTATATGTGCTTACAGCCGATACAATTGCCAAGGCTGAACTAAAAGCTCAAATAGATGCAATAGGCGAGGTTGCACCAGAATTTGATAATAATCCTTTGGAAGAAGTGTATATTCATAAGGCAAATGCCGGAACAAAAGACAGCTTGACAATAGAGGTCTATCCTGCAAGAATGGGAGGCAAACTAGTAGGCGCAGCTGTTAAGAGCAGTTCAATGAATGGTTTCTCGGGAGAAATCACAATTATGTATGGATTCAAGGCAGATGGTACGGTTAATAACTATAAAGTACTGAAGCATGCTGAAACTGCTGGACTAGGTTCAAAAATGCAGGAATGGTTCAGAAGTTTAAAAGGAAATCAGAGTGTGCTTGGATTGAATCCGTCAAAGGATAATATGACAGTGTCAAAAGACGGCGGAGCTGTTGATGCTATAACAGCTGCTACCATAACATCAAGAGCTTTCTTGGAAGCCTTGAACAGTGCATTTGAAGCATATTGTGCAGTGACTGAAAAAGATAAGGAGGGCCAGAATAATGAATAAGTTGAAGTTTATACTAGAATCGGCGATTAAAAATAACCCTATATTTGTCCTGTTGTTAGGAATGTGCCCAACACTGGGAACAACAAGTTCTGCTATAAATGGCATGAGCATGGGGCTTGCCACAATGGGAGTGCTGATATGTTCTAATGTCGCTATTTCCATGTTGCGCAATGTAGTGCCCGACAAAGTGCGTATACCTGCTTTTATTGTGGTTATCGCATCATTCGTAACGGTGCTGCAAATGTTGTTGCAGGCTTATTTGCCGGCATTGTATGAAACGCTTGGTATATTCATTCCGCTTATTGTAGTGAATTGTATTCTGCTTGGCCGTGCCGAAGCGTATGCTTCAAAGAATGGTGTTGTAGATTCTTTCTGCGACGGAGCAGGAGTAGGTTTGGGATTTACTGTTTCGCTTACAATCCTGGGCTCAGTTCGTGAATTGCTTGGAACAGGCAGAATCTTTGACATACCAGTCTATAATGAGGAATACGGCAGTCTTGTATTTATCCTTGCACCAGGAGCATTCATTGTGCTAGGTCTTTTGATAGCTGTAGTTAATAAGTTGAAAACTGTAAAATAAGGGAGGAATAATCCATGCTAGCATATATATCAATAATCATAACTGCAATTTTTGTAAATAATATCGTATTTGCGCAATTCTTGGGAATATGTCCGTTCCTGGGAGTTTCAAAGCGTTTAAGTTCGGCTGTGGGAATGGGTATGGCAGTAACATTCGTGATGGCTATAGCTACGGCAGTGACTTATATTCTGCAGATGTATGTCCTTGACCCGCTAGGAGTGTCGTTCTTGCAGACGATAGCGTTCATTCTGGTGATTGCTGCGCTAGTTCAGGTGCTTGAAATTATCATGAAGAAAACGATGCCGGTACTTTATCAGGCATTAGGTGTATTCTTGCCTTTGATTACTACCAACTGTGCTGTATTAGGCGTAGCGATACAGGTAATACAGAAGAATATGACACTTGCCGAGTCGCTAGTGTATTCGGTGTCTACAGCATTGGGCTTTACCCTGGCATTGATAATTTTTGCTGGAATCAGAGAGCAATTGGCATTGTCTAAGGTTCCTGCAGCAATGAAAGGTACTCCTATTGCACTTATTACAGCAGGAATCCTTGCGATGGCGTTTATGGGATTTGCCGGAATCAAGATTGCATAAAAGTAAATAAATTTCATAAATTTAAAATAAAGTCGTAATTTTGCAACCTGATTGCAAGATATGAAAAAGGAACTTACATTAAGACAGCGTGTTATCACATTGTTCCTCACTATCCTGTTTGTTGGATATGTGGGTAATGTAAGTTTTTTCACCCATGAGCATAAGATTGGTGATATAGTAATAGTTCACTCTCACCCTTTTGCCTCGGCTTCTCATGGACACTCGGCATCGGCACTTAACACAATCTCGATAATAAGCCATTTCGACACTTTACAGCAAGAAGTGTCAATGGTAGAAGATGTGTTGATGAACTTGATCTCTGTTCTAGAGGAAAGTGCTGTGCCTTGTGTTGAAAAGATTACCTTGCTTGTATATTCATTACGAGCTCCTCCAGTTTTATAGAATTATATTAATATAACAGTTCTGCAGTGTGGCGGGACAGGGTCTGTGCACCGTTAAGACGGTGTGCAGTTGAGCCTATGTGTGTGGCATAAGTATTAATTATTCTATAAAATTAAAATAATGAAGAAAATTATAATATCGCTATTGCTGTCGGTGATGACGGCAATGACGGCTTTTGCTCAGGCCGATTTAACTGATGCAAATGTAGTAGGACATGTAATCGATAAAGGTAATGGAGAACATATTCCATATGTGACAGTTCGTCTAGTGGGTACAACATACGGTACTATGACCGACGCCACTGGTCACTATTTTTTGAAAAATGTACCCGATGGAAAGTATGTGATTGAAGCTACTTGCATTGGTTATCTGTCTCAGAAATTTGATGTGAATATCCACAGCAACAAAACTACTGAGGTGAATTTCAGCCTTAAGGAAGATGTGATGCAACTTGAGCAGGTCGTGGTTACAGGAAACAAAGGCGAAGTGAAACGGCGTAATAGCTCTACTCTTGTAAATGTGCTTAATGCAAAGACTTTTGATTTGGTGAGCGCGTGCAGTCTTGCCGATGGCTTGAACTATCAGCCTGGTGTGCGTGTAGAGAACAACTGCCAGAATTGCGGATTTACTCAGGTTCGTATCAATGGACTAGATGGCCATTACTCTCAGATACTTATGAATTCTCGTGCCGTGTTCTCGGCTCTTGCAGGAGTTTATGGTCTAGAGCAGATCCCAGCCAATATGATTGAGCGTGTAGAGGTGATGCGTGGAGGAGGTTCTGCGCTATTTGGCTCGTCGGCGATAGGCGGAACGATAAATATTATAACAAAGGATCCTATTGTGAACAGTGCTGAGGTGGCAAATACAACTACATTCATGGGAATGGAAGGAGCTATAGACAATAATACGACAGTGAATGCATCTCTAACTACCGATAACCGTAAATTGGGACTTATGATTTATGGACAGAACCGCAGCAGAGCGAGCTATGATGATAATGGTGACGGCTATACCGAGATTGGGGAAATAAAGTCAAAGACTATAGGGGCAAGAGCATTCACGCGTCCGAGTGAGAATACGCGATTGACACTGGAGTACCGTGCGACCGAAGAGTTCCGTCGTGGCGGAGACCAACTTGACAAACCTGCTCATGAAGCAAATATCACAGAGCAGACCGACCACCAGATACATGGTGGTGATATTAATTTCAATTACTGGACCGATGACCATAAGCACAAGTTGAATGTGTACACATCGCTTCAGGATACTAGACGCGATAGCTATTATGGCAGTGGTATGGACCCTAATGCTTATGGCTCTACTCACGACCTGGTGGTGCTAGGTGGTGCTCAATATACGCTGGGAATAAATAAATTGCTGTTTATGCCAGCAGAATTCATGGTGGGAGCAGAATACAATTATAATTATCTGCGTGATATTACACTAGGTTATGACCATGACTATCTTCAGAAGGTGAATATTTATAGTGGATTCGTGCAGAACGAATGGCGCAATGATATGTGGGGATTCTTGATTGGTGCCCGAATTGACAAGCACTCGCTTGTAGATGATGTCATTGTGTCTCCTCGTGCAAACATACGCTTCAATCCTTCTAAGAAAATGAATTTCCGCTTATCTTACTCAACTGGATTCCGTGCACCGCAAGCATTTGACGAGGACTTCCACATTGCAGTCGTGGGCGGAGAGCGTGTAGTTACTGTGCTTGCCGACGGATTGAAGGAAGAAAGTTCTCATAGTTTCAGCTTGTCGGGCGACTTCTATTTCAACATTGGCGAAGTGCAGACCAATTTCCTAGTGGAAGGATTCTATACTACACTGAGCGATGTATTCGCTCTTCGCACAATAGGTCAAGATGCTGTGGGTAACGATGTGCTTGAGCGTTACAATGGTTCGGGAGCTACAGTATATGGAGGAAATATTGAGTTGCGTGCAGTGTTCTCTTCACAGTTCTCACTGCAAGGCGGTGTTACGCTACAGCGTAGCCAGTACAAGAATCTGGAGCAATGGAGTGACAACCCTGATGTGCCTGCTACTAAAAACATGTTCCGCACACCAGATGCCTACGGTTATTTCACATTGAACTATAATCCTATTAAGCCGTTGACACTAGGTTTGACAGGTTCATTCACTGGTCCAATGTGGATGCAGCATTTTGAAGGTTCAGGAACCGATATTGATGTGGCTGAGCGTACAAAGAGTTTTGCAGACATAGGTTTCAAGGCTGCTTATGATTTCAAATTGTTTGATTTCGCAACACTGCAATTGAATGCAGGTATGCACAATATCTTCAATTCATTCCAGACTGACTTTGATAAGGGAGAACTTCGAGACTCTGGCTATATGTATGGACCAATGTTGCCACGAAGCGTGTATGTGGGATTAAAATTATCATTATAAACATTTTTAGTATAGCATAAAACAAATTTGCCGTGCTTCCATTACAGGAGGCGCGGCAAGTTGCTTTAATTATACTTGAATTAAGCTTTAAAGAAATAGAAGGACTCCGTTATATTTCTTTTATAGGAGAGAGTGTGCGGTTGCTCACATATTCATTGAACGCATCTTTATAGGTATCAGAAATGGGAATGTACTGTTTGCCGAAAACTATGCGGTTTCGTTCAATGACCTTTATCTTGGAGGTCTGTACGATGAACGAGCGGTGGACTCGCATGAAGCGGTCCTGAGGCAAGCTCGCCTCAAGAGTTTTTAAACTCATAAGAGACATGATGCTTGAATTACTGTCCTCAAGGTAGATTTTTACATAATCCTTTAGCCCTTCTATGTAAAGAATATTAGAAACAGCTATCTGAATGAACTTGTATTCGCTTTTAACGATAATATATTCCTCGCTGTCTTTGTGCTGTTTGGAACTTTCAACCATTTCAAACCAGTTTAGTGCTTTCTTGGCTGCTCCGATGAACTCACTGTAGTTTACGGGTTTGAGCAGATAATCAAGTGCATTGGCTTTGAATCCGTCGAGCGCATACTGTTCGAATGCTGTAATGAATACGATTTTACAATCGGACGGTATGACTTTGGCAAATTCAATTCCATTCAGTTCCGACATCTGAATGTCAAGAAATACAAGGTCTATTTTGTCTTCAATAATTGTTTTTACAGCCATTGAGGCCGATGAGAATGTGTCTACAAGTTCAAGGAATGGAGTTTGTGCTACATATGACTTGATTAGCTCTTGAGCTAATGGCTCGTCATCAATTATACAACATCTTAGGTTTCTCATATTAATGATATTGTGTTATAATATATCGTCACGATAGGTAAATAGTTAGTTCCGATATATATTGGTTATTAATCTTTGTGATAGTGAATGAGTGACGCTTGGGATACAAGATGTTAAGCTGTCTCTTCAGATTGGTTATGCCTATACCGCTACCGCTCTTGTCGCTGTCCGTTTTGGGAAAGTAGCTGTTTCTGACAGTGCAGTTTACGGAGTTGTCCTGTACCGTTATAAAAATGTCAATGAATGAAGGCTTGTTGCCGCTTATGCCATGCTTGAAAGCATTTTCTATAAGAGTAATGAACAATAGAGGAGCAATGAACTTGCCTTTACCTTCGTTTTCGTTTATTAGAGTGTTGAGCGTAGTATAGGAATTCATGCGCAACTGCATGAGAGATATATAGTTCTTGACGAACCGCAACTCTTTCTCAAGTGGCACTTCGCGATTTTCATTGTCATAAAGGGTGTAGCGTAGGAGCTGGCTCAGTTCGTGTACCGATTTCTGAGCTTTTTCCTGGCTTATAGGAATAAGTGCATATATATTGTTCAGAGTATTGAACAGGAAATGCGGGTTGAGCTGGTTCTTGAGGTTCTTCAGTTCGTTCTCTTGAAGTTCGGCTTTTATGCGTTGCTTTTGATTCTCCCATATTAACCATTTTTCTGATAATTTAAGCAGAATGCTCAAACTGATAGAAAGCAAAGCCATAGTGCCTATTCTTGGAAGCATTGTTAGTGCTCTCAATGCATGCATTTCAAAACCTCCATGATGCGGAACAGCAGGGTGTGGCATGGGGGGCATAGGAGGAGGAATAAATCCATCTGGCTTGAGTGTTGTTGGAGGACCTGGAGGTCTCAAGCTCGATTCAACTATGTAAAATACGGTTACTGTTACAAGAATGAGCAAGATATTGATTACTACATATATCCAAACTTTCTTCTTGGTGAACATATACTTGTCCATTATCCAATAGTAGTTCAGATAGAATAGAATGATGTAGCACAATGGTGTGAGGAACATGAGTTTGGGCACATTCCTTCCTATAGAGAAAACAAGTTCTGGACCTATGAAAATCATCAATAGGACAACAAGATGTGCAATGGCTTTGATCCATAAAATATTCTTGTTGCTGTAGTTTTGGTTCAAGACTGTTTCTCCCATGATGAAAAAAGTTTTCTATTGTTTACACAAAGATATTTTCTTTTTACGATATTAAGAACATAAATAGATGAAAAGATACTAATTGCCTAAATTTCACGACTTTTAACGCTTGAAAGCAGACTTCTGCAAGTTTAATTGGTTAAATGTTAATCTGTTTTAAGAAAGAAAAGGCTCAGAATAATAGTTCTGAGCCTTTCAATATTTATGTATTCTTAGCATCTAGGCTAGGAAGAGAATAATCAATTGTGCCGTGATAACGCGCAAGAACATAGTGAGCGGATAAACAGTGGAATAGGATACTGCAGGAGCATCGTTGTTGGCTGTCTTGTTGGCATATGCCAATGCTGGCGGATCGGTTGTTCCTCCTGAAAGCAATCCCATGATAGTGTAATAGTTGATATTGAATTTAGCCCGTGCAATGAAGCCTACTATTACAAGAGGAATGAATGTGATTAGGAAACCGTATAGAACCCACATCGCTCCAGTGGAATTGAATACGGTATCGGCAAATTCTGCTCCAGCACTAATTCCCACCGATGCAAGGAACAGGCAAATACCTACTTCCCTCAGCAAAAGGTTGGCTGCCGATGATGTGTAGGTTACAACTTTGAAGTTATGACCGAAACGGCTTAGGAGAATTGCTACAATAAGCGGACCTCCAGCAAGTCCCAATTTCATAGGTACCGACATTCCTGGCAATGCGAATGGAATGGAACCTATCACTATGCCGAGAAATATACCAATGAACATTGTGAACATATTTGGCTCATTAAGGCGCTTGAGCGAGTTTCCGAGTTTTGATGCAAAACGCTCAATGTCGTTAATGTTGCCCACAACGGTGAGACGGTCGCCCATTTGCAGTGCAAGGTTAGGACTGGCAAGCAAGTCTACACCTGCACGATTGATGCGTGTTACATTAAGGCGGAAACCGGCATGAAGTCGCATAGTGCCAAGTTTCTTTCCGTTAATGTCGCTATTGGTTACAACTATCCGTCTTGAAACCACAGGGCTGTTTTCCACTTCCCAGTCGTGCTCAACTTTTGGACCGATGATGGTAGTGTAGGCAGCCTCGTCTTGTACCGATATTACTATGAGGAGCAAGTCGCCTTCCTTTACTATTGTGCTTGAAGTGGGAATAGTGAATTTTCCGTCGCTAAGCATGCGTGAAATTACGAAATTTCTGCCTATAACATCATGGATTTCTTTTACGCTTTTATTGAAGATGCCTGAGTTTTCGGCACGCAGTGTAATCACATAAGGCATCAACTGACTTTGTGCATTTTCCTCTTCAAGTTTTTTTGTTTCGTCTTCAAGTTTAATCTTGAAGATAGATTTAATCAAAATCATTGACAGAATAATACCCACTACGCCAAGCGGATAGGCTGCGGCATATCCCATTGACATGCCTTGTATAGCTCCGGCTGCCGTGTCACCTTGAATTTCGGTAAGCGTCTGTTGTGCAGCACCTAGTCCAGGAGTATTGGTAACAGCTCCCGATAGGATTCCTACCATGTCGGTGAGCGATACATTGCCGGCAGTATAGTATATGGTGAGAGCCACTGCGATGTTCAGCGTTATGATGAGTATTGCAAGTCCGTTAAGCAGAAAACCTCCTTTTTTGAAAGACGAGAAGAAACCTGGTCCTACTTGCATACCTATTGAGAAAATGAATAGGATAAGGCCAAAATCCTGTACAAATTTGATTACATTCCCATTTACCGAGAATCCGAAGTGCCCTATAAGAAGTCCAACGAAAAGAACGAAAGTAACACCGAGCGAGACCCCCAGAATCTTAACTTTTCCTAGTGCGACACCAAATGCGATTACCAGTGCATAAATGAGTATAGCGTGGGCAACCGATTCGCTGTTAAATAATAAATCTTGAATCCATTCCATGACTGTATTTGTAAGGATATGTAGTTATGTTATAAAAGTGAACAATATTGGTGAAAATATCGTCCTGTTTTGAATTTTATGCAAAGTTAGAACTTATTTTTGTCATGACCAACAAAGAATTTCCGTTATTTATACAACTTTTGAGCAATAGTTCTTTATTAGCTCCAGTATTTCGCCAGGGTGATGCACGATATTGTCGGCATAGTGTTCTATAAGTTCTTTTTCGGGACGGAATCCCCATGTGACGCCAATGGAGTCAATGCAGGCGCGGCGCGCTGTGTCAATGTCTACACCCGAATCGCCAATGAACACGGTTTCGTCCTTTGTGATCTGAGCTTTGGATAATATGTCAAATACGATTGACGGGTCGGGTTTCACTGGAATGCCTTCTTGCTGTCCGTTAATAGCCACAAAGTCTATGTCGGGGAAAAAGCGCTTTACGATTTTTTCGGTAGCTTCCTGGTATTTGTTTGAGGCGACTGCAATCTTTACGCCCATGTCATTCAGCGTGTGCAGCAAATCTGTAATTCCTTCATAAGGAATAGATGCGTCGCAGTTATGCTCGTTGTAGAATTGCTTGAAGATTTGCAGTATTTCATTTATTGAAGTGTCGTTTTTAGCTTCTTCGGGTACAGCCTTTAGCAGCAGGTTGCGCACACCGTTTCCTACTAGGAAAGGATAGGAGGCCATGTTGTGTATAGGATAACCTTTTTCAGCTAGGGCATAGTTGGCAGCTTTGCCCAGGTCTTCAATCGTGTTGAGAAGAGTGCCGTCAAGGTCGAATATAGCTAGCTTTTTCATCGAGTTAATGAATTTTTGTTGTAACAAATAAGTGAAATCATCAGAATGGATAACCCACCGAGAAGTGGAATGCAGCATCTCTGTTCCAGTTAGGTTGAAGAAGAGGCCATTCTTCTTGTCCTTGCGCTGGATTGTGAGCTTTCATACCCACATCAAATCTCAGCAGGAAGTAACTGAAATCCAGGCGAAGCCCTAGACCATAGGACAACGCAATCTGTTTGTAGAACTGGTCAATCTTGAAAGCACCGCCAGGCTGGTCCTCGTATTCGCGTATAGTCCAGATGTTGCCGGCATCGATGAATGCGCCTAGTTCTACTACCCAGAATAGTTTAGCCCTGTATTCAAGGTTCAGGTCAAGTCTTATGTCTCCGCACTGGTATATGAAGTTGTTAACAGAGTTCTTTCCGTCATAACTGCCCGGACCGAGCGTTCTTACTCCCCAACCGCGCACGCTGTTGGCTCCACCTGCATAGAACCTTTTTTCAAATGGCAGAACATTGGAATTCCCGTAAGGAACACCCACGCCAGCTCCTACTCTGAACGATAGAGAACTGCGTGTAGAGAAGTTTCGCGTGAGCGAATAGTCAAAGTCCAGTTTTGCATATTGAGAATAGCGTATGCCGAAGATTTCGTATTCGCCGTTATTCTTGTTAGCGCCCACTGCATTGGATATTCCGTACAGCACATTGCCTGCAGTTTCGGCTCCTGCGCGTATAGTGTATACATTTTCCTGAAAAGGAGAGTTCAGCAAGTCACGCTCTTTCTTGTTGCTATGATAGAACGAGTAGCCCAATCGCATGATGAAGTGGTCCTCATAGGAGTATCTTAGCAATGGATTCTGAATGCTGTCAAGGAAGTTTATACGACTTTCAGGGAGATAGACATAGTTGATGTCAAGCAGAGTGAAAGTGTGTCTTGTGTTACGCCTTTTTTCGCTCCAGATGTATTTGTAGGCAGCTCCGGCTATGATACGGGTGTATTCTGGCCGTGCCTGATAGTTGAACTGTGTCGCAAGTTCGGTAGAAGCCAGAATCTTCTGCTTGAATTCTTTTTTAAGGAATGGGGCCTTGAACTTAGGGAAAGTGATACCTACTTCTCCTGAGTATTCAGAGTAGTTCTTGTTTATAAGTCCGTTAAGGTCGCCCGATAGACTTTCGTATGATGCTTTGAACTTGGTGTTCAGCAATTCCGAACCGCCTGCTATGTTTCGGTGCTGGTATCCGGCCCCTATACCGAATCCCAAATCGCCTTCGGAATTGGTTCCTTCAAGGGAGAAAGTAATTGACTGCGATTTGCCTGGAGTGAGCAGAATATATGTATCCAGCCATATTTTGCCATCGATTTCACCTAATGGCACAACATCTATGTTTATAAACTTAAGAATTCCAAGTCGGCCTAGAGCCTGATAGGTTTTTGTAATGTCGCTTGACTTGTATAGTTCTCCCGGATTAATGAAACAGCATTCTTCCAGAGTCTTGCTGTTTATGTAGCGGTACTCGCCATATAGGATGGTGTATCCTTTGTAATGGGTCGTGTCTTGTGCGATATACCCATTGGCATCGTGCATTGTCAGAGGGTCGTAGTTGGTCACGAAAGTCACATTCCTTACGAAGAATGGTTTGTGTGAGGTATAATACTTCATTCGGTCGTTGGCGTATGGCGGCATCGTGTTGAGTGTGAGGTCCACCATGTTGCTCCCCTCTGTGGTATCGGCCGTGAAAGTTATGTATTCTTTGTTGAATGCGTAGTATCCTTTCTCTCTGAGCATGCGAGTGATTTCATCTCGCTGCTGGCTCAGTACATTTCTGTCAAATGGGATATTAGGCTTGAGTTTTGACGAGGCGGTATCGGCAAGGATAAGTTCCCGCAAAGAGTCGTTGGGGATATTGTAGGTCACCGAACCGATATAGTGCGGAGTGCCGGTTGTGACATTGTATGTGATATCTATCTTGCGTTTCTTCGTGTTGATAGTGGTGTCGGCAGTAACGCGCGCACTCATGTAGCCTTTGTTGGTGAGCATAGTCTTAAGCTCTTTCTTGGAGGCCTCGGTCATGGCGTGATTGTATAGTACAGGAGCTTCGCCCATTCTGCGCAACCACTTGTTCACTGCTTTGGTGCTGTCTCGTCCCGACATGTTGTAGATTCCTAGCTGCATTTTCAATCCGCCAAGTACTGAATGGTTTGGCGTTTGTTTCAGATATTTATTCAGACTAGAACCTTTGATGTCCTCATTGTCGCTCACACGAATGTCAACTTTGTTCAGCAGAAATGCGCCTTCGGGTACATGCTTCGTTGAACTGCAGGCGCATAGGACTGCAGCAGTGCATATACCGAGTAGTATTCTGAAAAGGCTCTTTCTTTTGTACATTATCGGGCATTCTATAAAAGTGTTGCAAAGATAGTGAAAAAAACGGTTATCGTCGCAACTCAAGGGCATTGCGCTATAAATATGGTAATAAAAAAAGATAAGGAGCAGCAAAATGTGGCTGTTCCTTATCCTGGTTATAATGAAATGTATTCGTTTGATCTATTACTTAGCTTCCCAACCTAGTGCGCTGGCTCCAAGGATAGCAGCATCGCTTTCCTTTAGTTCCGATACTAGAAGCTTCACTTTTCCGCGGTAGCAGCCAAGAATGTTCTTGTCTAGTGATTCCTTAACTGGTTTCATGATAAGGTCGCCTGCTTTAGTAAGACCGCCGAACAGAACGAATGCTTCTGGGCTTGAGAATGAAGCAAAGTCAGCTAGAGCCTGACCTAGAATTTCACCTGTGTATTCAAAGATGTCCTTAGCAATCTTGTCGCCAGTGATAGCAGCATCATATACATCTTTGGAAGTGATTTCGTCTACAGGGATATTGCGCAAAGTTGAAGGATCGTTGCGTATTTCAAGGAATTCGCGAGCTGTGCGAGCTACACCTGTAGCCGAGCAGTATGCTTCAAGACAACCGGTGCGTCCGCAACCGCACATGCGTCCGTTGTTACGCTTCATGATTACATGGCCCAATTCGCCTGCAAAGCCGTCGTGACCGTAAACCATTTGTCCGTTTATTACGATTCCGCTACCAACGCCTGTTCCCAGTGTAATCATTATAAAGTCCTTCAATCCGCGAGCTGCGCCATAGGTCATTTCTCCGATAGCAGCTGCATTGGCATCATTTGTAATGATTGTAGGAATGCCGAATTTCTCAGTAATAAGGTCGGCAAGAGGTATTGGAGTAGGCCATGGCAAGTTCACGCCGTCTTCAATAATACCTGTAAAATAATTGGCATTAGGCGCGCCAATTCCGATGCCTTGAATCTTGTCCTGAGCATCATTAGCTTCAATAAGGCGGCTTATTTCAGTGTGCAGTTCGTCAATATAGTCTTCAATCTTGCTATGTTTTCTTGTCTTGATGGAACTGCTGGCAATTACATTGCCACGAGCGTCAACGATACCGAATGCGGTGTTTGTACCGCCCATGTCGATACCTATAACATAAGGCTTAGTCATAAATAAGTATTAGTTTTATGATTTAAATAAGTGAATTATAATAGGCAAAAAGCAAATTCGGCTGCTGCGAATGCTGCAAGCAAAAGGAATCCTATCCACACTTTCTTAGCTTCAATCTTAGGGAAGCTTAGGAAGAATGAGTTTTCTGGAGTAGGAACATGCTCTGGGCGTTCGGTTGCGCATGCAGCTTCAGTAGCGGCTGCCTGGCGAGCCATTTCAGCGTATTCGCATTGAGTTTCTTCTGTATTCATTTTATGAGTATTATTAATGTGTTATTGTTTTCTGTTTCTTAGATAAACGGCTATATAGCTATGAATGTTCTAGCTACGCATCAGAAAGGAAGGTCGTCGCTTTCGCCTTCGCTAGCTCCAAAATCTGGAACTGGAGGTGCAGGGACTGCGTTAGGAACAACATCGTTTACTGGAGCTGCTGCCACTGGGGTTGCTGCAGGAGCATTTCCGTCGGTCTTTTCAGCTTTCCAACCGCGTATGCTTGTGTACCAGCGTCCATTATATTCACGGCTTTCAATGTCAAAGCTCAAAGTCACAGTGTCGCCTACTTCCAATGGGTATTGGTTGGCGCGTTCTCCGAAAAAGTCGAAATGTATCTTTTTAGGGAAGTTTTCGATTGTTTCAAGCACATATTCTTGCTTGGTCCAGGCATTTCCAGCCTTTGAAGTACCGCTTTGTAACTCTAGTTTTTGTATGATTTTTCCAGTTACTTCCATATTGTAAAGTTTATCTTCAATTTATAATAATGATATTAATTTCAACTTACAAATTTAGAAAATCATTTTTATACTTTCATTGATTTTTGAAAAAATCTAAAAATATTTTTCGCAAATTATGTAAATTAGGTTCAGCATAGAATGAAAAAAAGTGAATTTTGAAATGGTGATTTGGAAAATATGTGATGTTGAACTACCTTTGTCAAATTATTTTAAATTAAATATATGACAGAAGAAAAACAACTGGTAGAAGCTATAATAGAAGGTATACAGGAGAGAAAGGGAAAGAACATAACTCATGTGGATATGAGTGATATAGAAGGTGCTACAACTCGCGGTTTTGTGATATGCACAGGTAACTCAACAATGCAGGTGAGCGCCATTGCAGACAGCGTGCGCGAATATGTGTTGGGAAAAATTTCGGTAAAACCGTTCAATTACGACGGGTATAGAAACAGCCAATGGATTGTGCTGGATTATGGCACGATTTATGTTCATGTATTTTTGCCGGAATTCAGAGAACTGTACAAGCTGGAGGACTTGTGGAGCGATGCTGTGATTACCGATGTGCCCGATTTGGACTGAACCGTCGTGGCCGATTGAGCGTTAGTTTTTTAGTGGATTGAATCACGATACAAATAAAGATGAAACAGATAAAATTTAATATTTACTGGCTTTACATGCTTATTGGCATTGCGCTGATGAGCATTTGGTTCATGCAGGACGATGCCGTGTCAAAAGATGTGAGTTGGACCGAATTCCAGTCCTATGTTGAAAAGGACGGAGTGAAGAGCATTATTGTGTATAGCGATAAGCGAATGGCTGAAGGTGTGCTCACCGATTCTATGACTAATGTGGTCTTTGGCGCAAATAATCGTCCTTTGAGTGAGAACTCAACCTTTAAAGGCGTGATAGTGGCCGATATCCCTTCTAATGACAAATTAGAGGAAAAGGTAGACCAGTGGCGCGCTGATGGCACTTTTACTGGTGATGTTAAATATGAAAAAAGCAGCGATTTCAGTGCAATCTTATGGGGATTCGGGCCGATAGTGCTGTTAATCGTGTTCTGGGTAATCATGGCCCGCAAGATGTCGGGCGGTGGAGCTGGAGGCGGTGTTTTTAATGTTGCAAAGTCAAAGGCTAAACTATATGAGAAAGACGGCGGAATGAAAGTGACATTCAGCGATGTGGCAGGTTTGTCGGAAGCTAAGACCGAAGTGGCTGAAATCGTGGAATTCCTTAAAAATCCGCAGAAATATACCGAACTTGGAGGTAAGATACCTAAGGGCGCATTGCTTGTAGGACCTCCGGGAACAGGTAAGACTCTTTTGGCTAAAGCTGTGGCAGGAGAAGCTAATGTGCCTTTCTTCTCATTGTCGGGTAGTGACTTTGTGGAGATGTTTGTGGGTGTAGGAGCTAGCCGCGTGCGTGACCTGTTCCGCCAGGCAAAGGAAAAGTCGCCATGCATTGTGTTCATTGACGAGATTGATGCTGTGGGTCGAGCTAGAGGAAACCGTATCAATACGGGATCGAATGACGAGCGTGAAAATACGCTTAATCAGCTTCTTACTGAAATGGACGGTTTCGGTACAAATAGCGGTGTCATAATTCTGGCTGCAACCAACCGTGCCGACATTCTGGATAAGGCATTGCTTCGTGCAGGACGATTTGATAGACAGATTTATGTGGAATTGCCCGATTTGAACGACCGTAAGGCAATATTCAATGTGCATTTGCGCAATATCAAGAAAGATGAGAGCGTTGATGTGGATATGCTCGCACGACAGACTCCGGGCTTCTCGGGAGCGGATATCGCTAATGTTTGTAACGAAGCTGCATTGATTGCGGCTCGCCATCAGAAAGATGTTGTGCAACGGCAGGATTTCATGGATGCTGTCGATCGTATAATCGGTGGACTTGAAAAGAAGACTAAGATAACGACAGCCGAGGAGCGTCACTCTATAGCGATCCATGAATCGGGACATGCTGTTGTGAGCTGGCATTTGCAATATGGAAATCCGTTGGTAAAAGTCACAATTGTTCCGCGTGGTAAGGCGCTAGGTGCTGCTCACTATCTTCCGGAGGAACGCCAGATTGTGCCTACTCAGGCTCTGCTTGATGAACTGTGCTCGTTGCTAGGTGGCCGTGCGGCAGAGGAATTGTTCTTGGGGCGCATTTCTACTGGTGCGGCCAATGATATTGAGCGTGCTACTAAGCTGGCGTATGCTATGGTGGTATATTACGGTATGAGCGAAAAATTGCCTAATATATCTTATTATGATTCTAGCGGTCAGGAATATGGATTCACCAAGCCTTATAGTGATGAGCGTGCGAAACTGATTGATGAAGAAGTGTCAAGAATCATTGAAGAACAGTATGTGAGAGCAAAGGAAATGCTTACTGAGCATGCCGAAGGTCATGCGAAGCTTACTGAGGTGCTTTTGTCGCGCGAAGTTATTTTTACCGAAGATGTAGAAAATATATTCGGAAAGCGTAAATGGGTGTCTCGCACAGAGGAGATTCTTGAAGAAGCAAAGGAAAAGGAGCAGGAATGTGCTTCGCCTGAAGCGGCTGATAAGGATGAAACTTCTCCAGAGCAGCTGTCATAGTAAAAGCAAGGTTTGGAACCTTATATATAGATGTGGTGCGTAGAATTAGCTGCGCGCCACATTTGTTTTTTTCTTGCCGTGATTAATCTTTTTTAAAGGAGTTGAGTCTAATTCGTAAATGTATAGAATATTATGCTGAAGAAAAGAATATGGATTTGTGCGGTGCTCTTGGCTGCTAGTGTGGTGGCGTGGGGCAAATCATTCGGGAATGAGTCTCTCGATTATCATATAGTGTATCATTGGGGGCTGATATGGAAACATGCTGCATCGGCCACTCTTGAAATAAAGGAGAAGGGAGCTAATTATGAAGCGAAACTTTGCGCTCGTACACTTTCGTGGGTGGATAATATATATAAGGTGAGGGATACATTGTATGCCACTATAGAAAGAGAACGCTTCGTTCCGTTGAAGTATGTGAAAGCTACTCATGAAAAAGGTTATGATGCATTTGATGTGGTAGAATTCTCTTATAAAGGGAATACCACTACGGGAAAGTGTACTCGTGTGCGTCCAGGTAAAGAAGACTCAAAGAAGATTTTGACAACGGAAGGAAAGGCTTATGACATGCTTAGTGTGTTCTATCTGCTCCGGTCGTTGGACATGCAGAAGCTTAAGGCTGAGAAGACCTACAAGACAACAGTGTTTTCTGGAAAACATAAGGAAGCTCTTGTTATTAAATATGTAGGAGTGGAGAGAATTGAGTTGAGAGATGATAATCGTCATTTTGCGCATCATGTCAAGTTTACATTCACTCAAGATGGCAAGAAGAAGTCAAGTGATGATATAGATGCTTGGATTTCGGCCAATGATTCTGCGATTCCGCTGATGCTCCGTGGCAAGTTGCCAATAGGTGAAGTGCGGGTGTTTTATTCAGCAGGAAGATAAAATGTGAGAAAAACAGCAAAAATATGGAGCCAGTGATTTTTTTGCGATTATAGGTCTTGATGTTGTTGAAGAGTAGGGAGTTATGTTGGTGTTTTGAGGAGAAATTTATGTTGTAGAACATAGATTAAACATTTTTTAACAACATATTTTAGTGCAAAGTTTTGCCATTTTAAAAAATGGTATTAACTTTGCACTCGCTTTCGGGAAACAAGCTGCTGTCGTGCAGCGGGAAGTACCCCAGGAGAGAGCATGAGTACATTGAAGTAATTGCGATAAGATAACAGGAAGCACAAGGGAAACAAGACTGAAGGGAATGCGGTTCTCTAGTCAATCTAAGTTCCGAAAGGTGAAACTTGAATA
>JAFOXR010000062.1 GCA_017391675.1 Muribaculaceae bacterium | reverse complement strand
TAAGAATTATGAAGCGTCACAGGATAATCAAAATCGCATGTGTTTTCGTGTTAAGTCAATTAGTAATGCTGCTTGTCCTTAATAATATATCATTAGGAGCTTGTTGTGAATGGGCAAAGGAGTGTAGAGAATGGGTAGAAACCTTATGACATATGCCGGATAAATATCACAACTTGTGATAAAATGTTAGGAGGAGTGCTCTATCATATAATTATTTATATTATCTTTGCACATTGGAATTTTATGTGAAATGCTGTGCCGCTCGTATGGCACACGATAAAACTAAATAAAGATGATTAATATTACTTTTCCTGACGGAAGTGTGAAGCAGTATGAGAGTGGAATCACTCCATATCAAATTGCTGAAAGCATCAGCCCTCGTTTAGCAAAAGAGGTGCTTGCTGCAACTGTGAATGGTGCTGAATGGGATATCTCACGACCAATTTGTAATGATGGTGAGATAAAGTTGTTCAAGTGGGAAGACGAAGAGGGCAAACATGCTTTCTGGCATACTTCAGCTCACTTGCTAGCCGAAGCACTGCAAGAATTGTATAAAGGTATTCAGTTCGGAATAGGTCCTGCTATCGAAAACGGATTCTATTACGATATTGATCCGGGAGAAAACCAAATTACAAGTGCCGATTTCGCGAAGATTGAAGCTAAGATGGCTGAACTAGCTGCAAAAGATGAAGCTGTGGTAAGAGCCGATATTAGCAAGGCCGATGCTTTGAAGATGTTTGGCGATCGTGGCGAAACATATAAGTGCGAGCTTATCAGCGAACTTGAAGACGGTACTATCTCTACATATACTCAAGGTGCATTCACCGACTTGTGCCGTGGTCCTCACTTGCCATCTACTGGAGCTATCAAGGCTGTGAAAGTGATGTCGCTTGCTGGAGCTTACTGGCGCGGCGATGAAACTCGCAAGCAGATGGTGCGTATCTATGGCGTATCTTATCCTAAGAAGAAAATGCTTGATGAGTACTTGGCTGTTCTTGAAGAAGCAAAGAAGCGTGACCACCGTAAGATAGGTAAGGAAATGGAACTGTTTGCTTTCTCGGCAAATGTAGGTCCAGGTCTTCCTTTGTGGTTGCCTAAGGGTGCTGCACTTCGCGACCGTTTGGAGCAATTCTTGAGAAAGATACAGCGCAAGTATGGTTACTTGCAGGTAATCACTCCGCATATCGGTAATAAGATGCTTTATGTGACATCGGGTCACTATGCAAAATACGGAAAGGATTCATTCCAGCCAATTCACACACCAGAGGAAGGTGAAGAATACTTCTTGAAACCAATGAACTGTCCTCACCACTGTGAAATATTCAAGACAGTTCCTCGCTCTTATAAGGATCTTCCATTGCGCTTTGCTGAATTCGGTACAGTGTACCGTTACGAGCAGAGCGGTGAGCTTCACGGATTGACTCGTGTGCGTGGATTTACTCAAGACGATGCTCACTTGTTCTGTACACCAGACCAGTTGAAGGGTGAGTTCTTGAAGGTGATGGATATCATATTCTATATCTTCAAGGCATTGGATTTTGAAAACTTTGAAGCTCAGATTTCTCTTCGTGACCCTAACAACAAGCAAAAGTATGTGGGAACCGACGAAAATTGGGAAAAGGCAGAACGCGCAATCATTGAAGCATGTGAAGAAAAGGGCTTGAAGGCTAAGGCTGTGCAAGGTGAAGCTGCATTCTATGGCCCTAAGTTGGACTTCATGGTGAAAGATGCGATTGGCCGTCGTTGGCAGTTGGGTACTATTCAGGTTGACTATAACTTGCCAGAACGATTCGGTCTTGAATATACCGGTGCCGACAACCAGAAGCATCGTCCGGTTATGATTCACCGTGCGCCATTTGGCTCAATGGAGCGTTTCGTAGCTGTGCTTCTAGAACACACTGCTGGTAAGTTGCCATTGTGGCTTGCCCCTGATCAGGTGGTTGTGCTTCCTATCAGTGAAAAGTATAACGACTATGCTCAAAAGGTGGTTCTTGAACTAGCTGAAAAGGATATCCGTGCATTCGTTGACGACAGAAACGAGAAAATCGGCAAGAAAATTCGTGACAATGAGTTGAAAAAAATCCCATATTTGCTCGTTGTAGGTGAAAAAGAAGCACAAAATGATGAAGTTTCTGTAAGAAAACAGGGCGAAGGTGATAAAGGTTCGCAAAAAATTACTACCTTTGCAACCGAATTTGCTCTCGAGATTGAGAAAATGACAAACTTTTAATATTACTGAATGGAGAAAAAACCATCATGGACAGGGCCTAAGAAGCCTGCCGCACCGCGACCAACTGCAGAGGTTGCAAAGAAAAAAGGGGATAATAAGGACAGCAAGGACCAACACGCTATCAATGACCGAATAAGAGCAAAAGAAGTGCGTTTGGTGGGCGATAATGTCGAAACAGGAGTTTATCCTATTGCTGAAGCATTGCGTATTGCCGATGAATTGGAACTGGACCTTATAGAAATTTCGCCTAATGCGGAGCCTCCTGTATGTAAAATTCTGGATTACCAGAAGTTCTTGTATCAGCAACGCAAGCGCTTGAAAGAACAGAAGGCTAAATCCACAAAGGTGGTTGTGAAAGAAATCCGTTTCGGACCGCAGACCGATGATCATGACTACAACTTCAAGTTGAAGCATGCTCAAGGATTCCTTAAAGAAGGCGCGAAAGTGAAGGCTTATGTGTTCTTCAAGGGCCGCTCAATTCTGTTCAAGGAACAGGGAGAAGTTCTGCTTCTTCGTTTCGCAAACGACTTGGAAGAGTACGGAAAGGTGGAACAGATGCCAGTGCTTGAAGGGAAAAGGATGATTATCATGCTTTCTCCAAAGAAAAAGTAATAAGCAAAGAAAAGAAATAAAAAAAATGAGAGCCTTGGGCTTTTTGGGTTGCCCAAGCTCTTTTATAAGTATAATTTTAAAAACTAAAAAAATGCCAAAAATTAAAACTAATTCCGGTGCTAAAAAAAGATTCGTTCTTACCGGAACAGGAAAAATCAAGAGAAAGCATGCTTACAAAAGTCACATCTTGACAAAGAAGACTAAGAAGCAAAAGAGAAATCTTCGTCACTTCACTCTAGTTGATGGAGCAGATAGTGCAAATGTGCGTAAATTGCTTTGCTTGAAGTAATTCTTGCCTAAGATTTCGTTAATCTCAAAGATTTTTAAAGATTTATTTATTTTTTATTAACCGAGTGTTTAGCAGAAAAGAGCAAAAACTGCCGCTAACATTCAAAAAAAATTAAGAAAATGCCTAGATCAGTAAACCACGTAGCTTCAAGAGCTCGTAGAAAAAGAATTTTGAAACTTACAAGAGGTCAATTCGGTTGCCGTCGTAATGTGTGGACAGTAGCGAAAAACTCTTGGGAAAAAGGTCTAACTTACGCTTATCGTGACCGTAAAAACAAAAAACGCAACTTCCGCGCTCTTTGGATTCAAAGAATTAACGCAGCAGCTCGTTTTGAAGACCTTTCTTACTCTAAGTTGATGGGCTTGATTCACAAGGCAGGTATTGAAATCAACCGCAAAGTCCTAGCAGACCTAGCAATGAACAATCCTGAAGCATTCAAGGCTATCGTAGAGAAAGTAAAGAACGCATAAGATAAAATCGATGTGTTAAATAGCAAAAAAGTCCCAACTTATGGGACTTTTTTGTTGTTATATACTTGCAATTTTAAATAAGATTTTCTATATTTGCATAAGAATAGAGCGGTGCATGTGAGGAAGAGTCCTCAATTAAGGTTGCCGCACAGCAATAGAAAATATTACCATATCAAAGTTGATTGGGATACTCTTCAAATTATAATGAAATGCCGAGACAAGCTGTCTTATCAATGGCGGGCCCCAACTAGAAATAGTGTCCTTGCGACCAGGCGGATTACAAAGAGAAGAGAGCACTCAAATCCTGTTTTATCGGAGTTTCATCACATCCTTTGGTATGGTTTCTTTTTATAGAAGTCGTTAGAATGGCTAGTTCTAATTGACTTCTTTTTTTATTGAAATAAATATAATAGAAAAAAAGAGGCTGTTTGGATATAATAATCAGAATAAATAAGTAACTTTGTCTCAATCATCGGAGTTGGTTGTAGCGACAGCCTGCCGATGAGACATATTTTTTGAAAGGTGTTATTGAACATTATCTTCGTTATTCAAACTTGGCGGAATGAAACTACATGAAGATGATTGACAATGGCACCTGCATCGGTTGCTATAAATGTGCCGTGAGGCATGATATATAGTCGTATCGGTGTGGGGCTGTTGTTTTATCTGATGTAGTGGGTAAGCCAAGACCTGAATAACCGGATAAAACTAGATACAATCTCCACGCCTTTTTTTATTTTAGTTAAACCGTTTCCTGAGGAGATTGAGAAACACAATTTGTAATTCTATGAGGAAATTTTTATTGATGCTTATTACATTAATGGTAGCAGTACCATTAATGAATGCCTCTAGCGGTTCATGCGGTAAAAATGTAAAATGGAACTTGTCGCGTGACGGGGTGTTGGTTATCTCAGGTAAAGGTGATATGAAAAACTTTGGCGGTTCGTTGCCTTATCGTCCCGATTTTGTGAAGCGTGCTTTAATAGAAGAAGGCGTTACGAGTATCGGTAAAAATACATTTAAGGGTTGTAGGAATCTTGCTGAGGTGAGTATTTCAAGTACTGTAACGGCGATTGGTGAAGGCGCATTCCGTGATTGTAAGAATCTGGCTTATGTGGTAATTCCTAATTCTGTGCAGAAAATAGGTGCGCGTGCTTTTGCTGGCTGTAAGGCTTTGGGCTCAGTGAAAGTAAATATTGCTTGTTCTGAAATTGAAAAGGAAGCATTCAAAGGCTGTTCTAGTCTGTCATGTCTAAATATACCTGAAAGTGTAAAAATAATAGGGAAAGATGCTTTTGCGGGTTGCTCATATTTGAATATCATAGAGTCATTGCCTGAGTATATTTCAACTCAGTCTAGTTCGTTTTACGGTTTAAGTGCCGCCCTAGTTTCTAAGTATTGGAGTGACAGGGAGTATGAAAAGTTGTATGCCGAATCACACCCAATGATAACACGAACTGAACTTGAAGATAAGAATAAAGGAAAAGGTAATGATGTTGTTGCCGATGTGGACTTGTTTATACCTCAAACTGAAGCAGTTAATGAGAATACATTTGTTGTAATAATCGCAAATGAAGGCTATCAGAAACTTGCAAAAGTGAATTATGCAATAAAAGACGGGAAATCGTTTGCTGAATATTGTCATTTCACACTTGGTGTACCTCATGAAAATATCCGTACATATCACAATGCTACTTATGGGCGTATGCTCGAAGCTCTTGCTGATCTGAAGAACATTGCAGGAGTGTACGAAGGTAATCTGAAGGTGATTTTCTATTATTGCGGACATGGAGCTCCTGATGATGCTACAAAGGTATCTTATCTTCTGCCGATTGATACATATAAGGTGTCGCCAAATGTGTGCTTGTCGCTGGAAGAACTGTATGCTGATCTTTCCGACTTGAAAGCTCAGTCGGTAACGGTTTTCCTGGACGCGTGTTTCAGTGGAGCTACTCGTAAGGGTGAAATGCTAGCGTCTGCTCGAGGTGTAGCGATAAAGCCAAGAATCGAGACATTGACAGGAAATGTTGTTGCGTTTAGTGCTTCCGATGGTAGTGAAACAGCGTTACAGTATGACGAAAAAGGACATGGTATGTTTACATATTATTTACTTAAGAAATTGCAGGAAACTAAAGGTGATGTGACTTTGGGAGATTTGTGCAGTTATGTGAAGGCTAAAGTGCTTCAAAAATCGGTTGTCATTAACCGTAAAAAACAAACTCCTACGGTATTGTCATCGCCTGGAGTTACAGATGTGTGGAAATCGTGGAAATTGAAATAATAATTTAAATGAATAGATATGAGTAAAAAGTATTTAATCTCAATAGTCCTGATTGTGTTGTTTTCTACTGTAGCATGGTCACAGAATGCAAATCGTTCCGGACTTTTCTTGGAGTTTGGTGCGGGAGGATATTTGACTAAAGCACCATTAGAAAATATTATTATAACATATAAACAGTCTTCTTCTTGCACGCCGTCTACAATAGTGCGTGAAGATGTGGCAGAATATGAGAGTGGTATTAAATTGGTGGGTACTTTAGGATATCGCTATGCATTTTCTCGTAATTGGGCTGCTGATGTCAGGACTAATTTTACATTTGGTGGGGGTGATTTGATGATGTTAAATATTACTCCAGGTGTGCGATATACATCGCCTGAGTTATTTAAAAATATTAGCTTGTATTGTGCTGCTAATTTAGGTCTTGCGTGGAGATTGGATTATGGGTATTATGTAGAAAATATGAAAGTTGGTTTTTGTGCAAGTGCTGAAGCCGGTGTGAATCTAACCTCTAAATTGTATCTAGGAGTGTTTTATAATTTCTTTATGATACCGGAATGCTTTAAGTCGTGGAAATCGGACGATACTTATGATTCTGAATTAGATTTTACAAAAGGAACAAAGTATGCAAATGCTCTATATCCATATGTAAAAGCTAGGGAGGGAAAAGATTTTCTAGGAGTAAAGTTGGGTTTTAGATTTTAAGAAAGGAAAAAATATGAAAACGATTAATAAAATTTTATTGTTGTTATTCTTGGTGTGCTTTGTTTCATGTGAGATAGAGCCAGAATTGATCTATGAGGCAAAGATAGCTGATGTTAATGTGAATGCGTTGGAAGTTACGGCTGAATTTGATGGACCTCATGGAAGTTATGATTATTATGATATAAAATTTTTTGTTACATATAATTTCTTGGTTAGAGAACATTCGCATAGTGTAAGTTTGAGGGTTAAATATGGGACAAAATCTGAAGTTGAGGGGGAATCTTTGTTTTGTGAATCTAAGGAAATTGCAATAGGAAGTCCTTTAGATGGTTTTTATTCTGGTGAAGTTGTTGAGACTATTAGGGAGCCAGGTTCTGATTATTCGGATGGACTTTATTATCAAGTCGTATTGGTTTGTAAAGTTCTTTCTGCTAATAATTTTGCATCGTATGTGTACGACGAATTAGTGATATCAAGTAGTGAAGTAAAGAAATTGGAATTGCAATAATGTGTAGAATGCTCGGGGTTAAATGCTCCGGGCATTCGTTCTTTATTGATGTGGTTTATGGTATGATAAGAATTGCTTATTGCGAAATTGCTGTTGTGTGTGCTTTCTTTGTTTAAATTTGAGAACAATAGGAAAGATGCTATTGTTTTAAGTGTGTATTAAGAAACTGTTTGAATTCGTTTCAAAATAGCTCTTAAGTAATCTTGAAATAAAATTTAAACAACTTCTAAAATTGAACAGTATGAAAATAAAGGAAGTGAAAGGACGCGAGATTCTGGATTCTCGGGGAAATCCTACGGTGGAAGTAGATGTGAAATTGGAATCGGGGCTTGTGGCCCGTGCTTCGGTTCCATCGGGCGCTTCGAAAGGGGAGCATGAAGCGGTGGAACTGCGTGATGGCGATGAGAAGCGGTATAGTGGCAAGGGTGTGCTTAGGGCGGTTTCCAATGTTAATGGCGAGATTGCCGACTTGGTGGTGGGTATGGATGTGAGAGATCAAGTGCTGATTGACGAAACAATGGTGGCGCTTGACGGCACTCCGAACAAGTCAAATCTTGGCGCAAATGCCATTCTTGGCGTGTCGCTGGCTGTTGCTAAGGCGGCTGCGGCTCATTATCGTGTGCCGTTGTACCGATATTTGGGCGGTGTAGATGCTTCAGTACTGCCTGTGCCGATGATGAACATTCTTAATGCGGGAGCGCATAGCAGTGCCCCAATAGCATTTCAGGAATTTATGATTCGCCCTATTGGTACTGATTGCTTCATGGAAGGGCTCCGAATGGGCGCTGAAGTTTTTCATTCGCTGAAGGGTGTGCTAAAGCGGATCGGACTTAGTACAGCGGTGGGAGATGAAGGCGGATTTGCACCGCAGCTAGGCAGTACTGAGGAGGCTCTTGACATGATAGCGCATTCTATCGAGAAAGCGGGCTATTTGCCTGGTAGAGATATTACGATAGCTCTTGATTGCGCCAGCTCTGAATTCTATCGGGGCGGAATGTATGATTACACATGGAAGGAAAGGCAGGGAAAGACTATGACTTCTATTGAACAGGCTCATTATTTGCGTTATCTGGTAGAAAAGTACCCTATAGATTCTATTGAGGACGGTATGGCTCAGGATGATTGGCAAGGCTGGAAAATTCTCACCGATATGATAGGCGACAGGTGTCAGCTTGTGGGCGATGACTTGTTTGTGACAAATGTTGGGTTCCTTAAAAAAGGGATAGATAGCGGTTGTGCTAATTCAATACTTGTGAAAGTGAATCAGATAGGAACGCTCACTGAGGCGTTGCGCGCAGTGGAATTGGCCAAGCGAAATGGATATTCGGTGGTGGTTTCGCACCGAAGCGGTGAAACCGACGACACTATTATAGCTGATATAGCGGTGGCTGTAAACGCCGGTCAGATAAAAACGGGTTCGGCTAGCCGTGGCGAGCGTATAGCAAAATATAACCGTCTTCTTCGCATTGAAGAAGAATTGGGTATAGCGAGCCGTTACGGCTTGTGATGGCAGCGCTTGCTTAGTCTATGATACGGAAAACTCTTACGCCGATGTTGCTGCGTATTTTATCAAGGTATTGAGCGAATGTGTTTTTCTCAATTTGTACTTTCTTTCCGCTCATTGATGCATTGATGAAATAGAGTTTTCCGTTTTCCTTTAATACGACGCCTAGGTGCGACACATCAAGGCCTTCGGTCTTGGTCACCATTCCGATCATGTCGCCGCTTTTAAAAGTGTTTATTGTTTCTTTAGAATTAAGGTCGGTCTTTTTTATGTATGGAAACCGGTGAGAGCGGTAGCCTATTTCATGGTTGCGTATTTGCTCAAATGCCGTGCTGTCCTTAAGGGCAGGATAAGCATCTCTGTGCTTGCTCATGAAATCAATGGTTTTCACCAGGTATTTGCAGCATTTGAAGTCTGGAGTGACATCTTTGATGTTGCCCCTTGCCGAATTGTTTACGATCCAGTCGCAGATGTAATGTAATCGTGAAGCGTAGCCATTCATAACGCCATTTCGGTATCTCACGGCTTCGAGGTTGTTGGCATAGTCTCTCCATGTAGCGCGTTGCGACAATGTGGTTCTGGCTAGGGCATACAGTGTTTCGACATAAGTAGTGCAGTCCAGTTCGTCTATATTTATGGTGAGCAGCTCCTGTTCGCCTTCGAGTGTGTGGGCGACATAGGGGGTGTCGAGCAGTTTTTTCGCATAGAATACGATTAGCCCATTGCCGTCAAGAATGTTGCTTTCCAGTCCTTCCTTTAGCAAGCTGTTGATTTTGATAGTGTCGTTTTCACAGTGAAAACGCATATCCATAGGAGACGCTGCGCCCGCGAGCAAGGTGGAGCATATATATAATAATGTAAGTAATGTGAACTTTCTCATGTTATTTAAAGGAGTTTGTTTATATTGATACAAAGTTATGATAATTTTTTGGAAAATAATTGAAAGTGCCGATAATTAGTGTATTTCGTTGTAGGTTAAAGTGTTGGGGCGGGGCACTGGAGTGTAGAACATAAAATAAACATTTTTTAACACGATATTTTGGTGCAAAGTTTTGCCATTTCAGAAAATGGTATTAACTTTGCACTCGCTTTCGGGAAACAAGCTGCTGTCGTGCAGCGGGAAGTACCCCAAGAGAGAGCATGAGTACATTGAAGTAATTGCGATAAGATAACAGGAAGCACAAGGGAAACAAGACTGAAGGGAATGCGGTTCTCTAGTCAATCTAAGTTCCGAAAGGTGAAACTTGAATAAGTCAGAGCGTGACGAGCCGAG
>JAFOXR010000061.1 GCA_017391675.1 Muribaculaceae bacterium | reverse complement strand
TACAGTAAGTTTCCCACTCCTTTTTTATTTATAATAGCTTGCTGATTGGGATAGGTGAGTATGAACTTCTAATAATATGAAAAAATTAGTATTAATCTTGTCTTTGATTTTGGTGAGTGTTGTGGGCGTAAAAGCCCAAGGCGGGTATCGTGGATTTGTTGATGTAGGTCCAAGTATAGGTGAAAGAGGAGTTAGTTTAGATGTAACTACCGCACATGGTTATCAGTTTAATAAGAATTGGTTCCTAGGAGGAGGCATAGGGTTGATAAATATTATTGAAACAAGTGATTATGATTCTTATTATGATTCTGAAGAATGGATTTCAATACCTCTTTTTGCAAAAGTGAGATTTGATATGCTAAGTGAAAAAAGTTGGACATTTTTTGCTGAAGCGAATCTTGGACCTTGTTATGATTTAGAATATGAGGGAGTTTATTTTTATGGATCAACGATGTTAGGTGTACGAAAGCGTATAACAGAAAGGATTGGTATAAATATGGGTATCGGCTGTTCTGTAATACCGAGCTCTTATTATTCGTCTGAATATTATGATGAAGTGGAGCCAACAGCTAAATTTAATATTAAAGTAGGTGTTGATTTTTAAAACTAATTGAAAATGAAGCGTGTAGTTGTATGCTTAATAATGTCGGTCATATGCATTTCATTGTGGGCTGAAAGTGTCGATATAGGTGGGGTGAAGTACTCATCAAATAAGAATGGTACGGCAAAATGTAAAGCGGGAATGCTAGTTAAGAAAGGGGCTCAAGGCAGCATATCTATTAGTATAGAATCTCAAGTGAGGATAAACAATATTTTCTATACCGTTACTGAAATAGAGGAGAATGCCTTCAAAGGATGCAAATCAATATCGTCGGTAGTTATTCCCAATACTATTTCAAAAATAGGTAAATGTGCCTTTTGGGATTGTAAATCCTTAAGAAGTGTAGTGATTCCAGAAAATGCTATTGCGGAAATATCTATGGGTAGCTATGGATTCGGCAAGAAAGGAATATTTTCGGGCTGTGTAAATCTTACTGATATTAAAAGTACAGCAGGAGGATATCCAAAGGCTGTATTGGAGAATGCATTATACAATTGTAGTGAGGTCCCATTTTTCAATAATTTGTTAAGCAGAAACCATTCTGCTTCTGCTGATGTTTTTGTTAAAGGGTTGAAATTCAGTGAGTATGCGAAGGATCGGATAAAAGCGCAGGTTGAAGCATGGCAAAAGAAGAAAGAATATGAAACTACAGCGCAATGGCGTGAGAGGGTGACCGAGCAGACTAGAAAGGTTAAAGTGGAAGAACTGGTGAATAAAGAACGGAACGAGTATATTTCGAAATATTCACCAGCTACACTTGTGGGCAATATAGGTATGTATGATGCCGATTATAATATCTTTCCTATTGAAGTAAATGGATTGAATACTATCTATGTGAGAGTTCCAATAGAAGAAGCTCCTAATTTTAAGGAAAACTGGTTTAAGGTTAAAACAAAGCCTATTTATGGTATCGTAGATGATAAATTGGGTGTCTTGACATGCTCTTTTATGCTTGACGGTAAAACCTATCAAAGCGCTGATACCTACGATAATGATGATACTCGCGACTTAGCTTTGAATTTATCGCCGTTGGAACTGGACTTTTCAAAATCTGGTGATGAAGCAAAAGTAGAGAATTTGAAGATAGACAATTCAATAGACTTGAATATACCTAGTTTTTCTGCCAAGAATACAAGGACATTTGCTGTTATAATAGGCAATGAAAACTATGAGCGTGCATCAAAGGTCCAGTTCGCTCATAATGATGCCGTTATATTCGGTAAGTACTGTAATCAGACATTGGGAATCCCAATGAAGAATCTGAGAAGATATAAAGATGCAACATTCGGCTCAATGCTTGCTGCAATGAAGGATATAAAGGATATCTCTGATGCCTATAATGGAGATATTAATGTTATTTTTTATTATGCAGGTCATGGCATTCCTAGTGAAAGTGACAAAGAGGCCTATTTGCTGCCTGTAGATGCTGATGGCTCACAAACAGCAGCATGCTATTCAATGAAGCGTTTGTATGAAGAGCTAGGAGGATTGAATGCTAAATCGGTTGTTGTTTTTCTAGATGCTTGTTTCAGTGGAGCGAAGCGTGGCGATGGAATGTTGCTAGCTGCTCGAGGTGTAGCAATAAAACCTCGAAGCCTTGAAGTGTCGGGTAATACTATAGTGTTCTCGGCTGCAAGCGGAGAACAAACAGCATTCCCATATAAGGAAAAAGGTCATGGTATGTTTACATACTTTTTGCTAGAGAAGTTGAGAGATGCAAAGGGTGATGTTACTTTAGGTGATTTGTGTAACTACATTAAAGAAAATGTAAAGCAACAATCGGTAGTTGTGAATGGAAAGTTGCAGACTCCTATGGTGCAAATCTCTTCTAATATGCTGAAAAAATGGTCTCAGCTTAAGTTGAAATAAAACTTTGAACGATATGAAGGCAGGCTGTGTCAAATGTTTGTTTGGCGCAGCTTGTTTTTTGTTTTAGCGTTAAATTACTATAATGATGCTGAATGCTAGTGAGAAAGCGGTAATAAGTGATTGAAAAATGTGTTTTATTGTTGTAGAAAAAAATGAAAAATCGTACCTTTGCAGAATTAATTGGAATGATTGTGCCATTTGGTGTCAATATATCCCGAAAAATGATAATTATATTTTATTAAAGATAACAATTTTATGAGTAAAGAAAAGAAATTCTTGACTTGTGATGGTAATCAAGCAGCTGCTCACATAAGCTATATGTTTACTGAGGTTGCTGCTATTTATCCTATCACACCATCGTCAACAATGGCAGAATATGTTGATGAATGGGCAGCAGCTGGTCGTAAAAACATTTTTGGTGAAACAGTGATGGTTCAAGAAATGCAGAGCGAAGGCGGTGCGGCAGGAGCTGTACATGGTTCACTTCAAGCAGGTGCATTGACAACAACATTTACTGCATCACAGGGTCTATTGTTGATGATTCCAAATATGTATAAGATTGCAGGTGAATTCTTGCCATGTGTATTCCATGTGTCAGCAAGAACATTGGCATCTCATGCACTATGTATCTTCGGTGATCATCAAGATGTGATGTCAACTCGCCAAACTGGTTTTGCAATGCTTTGCGAAGGTTCTGTTCAAGAAGTTATGGACCTATCGGGTGTTGCTCACTTGTCTACAATCAAGTCTCGTGTGCCATTTGTCAATTTCTTTGACGGATTCCGCACATCTCATGAAATCCAAAAGATTGAAGCTCTAGAAAATGAGGATCTAGCTCCACTAGTGGATCAAGAAGCTTTGGCTGAATTCCGTCAGCGTGCGTTAAACCCAGACGCTCCTGTTACTCGTGGTACAGCTGAAAACAGTGATGTATTCTTCCAACACCGTGAAGCATGCAATAACTACTATGATGCAGTACCTGCAATCGTAGAAGATTATATGAACAAGATTAGCGAAATCACAGGCCGTAAGTATGGTTTGTTTGATTACTATGGTGCACCTGATGCCGACCGCGTAATCATCGCTATGGGTTCGGTAACTGAAGCAATTCGTGAAACTATCGATTATTTGACAGCTCAAGGAGAAAAGGTTGGTCTTGTTGCAGTTCACTTGTATCGTCCATTCTCTGCTAAGCACTTCCTTGCTGCAGTTCCTGCAACAGCTAAGCGCATTGCAGTTCTTGACCGTACAAAAGAACCTGGTGCAAATGGCGAACCTCTATATCTAGATGTTAAGGACTGCTTCTATGGAGTAGAAAACGCACCTGTAATCGTGGGTGGTCGCTATGGTCTAGGTTCTAAGGATACTACACCAGCACAAATCATCTCGGTGTATGAAAACTTGGCATTGCCAATGCCTAAGAACAATTTCACTGTAGGTATCCAAGATGATGTTACATTCCTTTCTCTTCCAATGAAGGAAGAAATCGCTGTAGGTGGTGACGGCATGTACCAAGCTAAGTTCTTCGGTCTAGGTGCTGACGGTACTGTTGGTGCAAACAAGAACTCGGTTAAGATTATCGGTGATAATACAAATAAATATTGTCAAGCATACTTTGCTTACGACTCTAAGAAGTCGGGTGGTTTCACTTGTTCACACTTGCGTTTCGGTGATGACCCAATCCGTTCTACTTATTTGGTAACAACACCAAACTTTGTTGCATGTCATGTGCAAGCATATTTGAACATGTATGATGTGACTCGCGGTTTGCAAAAGAATGGTACATTCTTGTTGAACACTATTTGGGAAGGTGAAGAGCTTGCAAAGAATCTTCCTAATAAGGTTAAGAAGTATTTCGCTGACAATAATATCAATGTATACTATATCAATGCAACAAAGATTGCACAAGAAATAGGTCTTGGTAACCGTACTAATACAATCCTTCAATCGGCATTCTTCCGTATAACTGAAGTTATTCCAGTTGATCTTGCTGTAGAACAAATGAAGAAGTTCATTGTGAAGTCTTATGGTAAGAAGGGTGAAGATGTTGTGAACAAGAACTATCAAGCGGTAGATCGCGGTAGCGAATACAGCAAGCTAGCAGTTGATCCTGCATGGTCAAACCTTCCTGTAGAAGATAAGGCTGTAGACAATGCTCCTGCATTTATCAACGATATCGTTCGTCCTATCAATGCACAAGACGGAGACTTGCTACCAGTATCTACATTCAAGGATATCGCTGACGGTACTTGGGAAAATGGTACATCTAAATATGAAAAGCGTGGTGTTTCTGCATTCGTGCCAAAATGGGATGTTGAAAACTGTATACAATGTAACAAGTGTTCTCTTGTATGTCCTCACGCTGCTATCCGTCCATTCCTAATGAATGCTGATGAACTTGCAGCATCACCATACACTGCTGAAACTTCATTGAAGGCTATCGGTAAGGGTCTAGAAGGATTACAATTTGTACAAGCAGTTGATGTACTAGACTGTCTAGGTTGTGGCAACTGTGTTGATGTATGTCCTGGCAAGAAGGGTGTTAAGGCTCTTGAAATGAAGCCTCTTGACGGAGAATTGGCAGAACAGGCTAAATGGGATTTCTGCTACAATGAAGTTAAGACTAAGCAAGCTCTTGTAGATACTAAGGCTAATGTGAAGAATTCACAATTTGCGACTCCATTGTTTGAGTTCTCAGGTGCATGTTCTGGTTGTGGTGAAACTCCATATGTTAAGCTTATTAGCCAATTGTTCGGAGATCGTCAAATCGTAGCAAATGCAACTGGTTGTAGCTCAATTTACTCTGCATCAGTTCCTTCTACTCCTTATACAACAAACGAAAAGGGTCAAGGTCCAGCTTGGGCAAACTCATTGTTTGAAGATTTCTGTGAATTCGGTCTTGGTATGACATTCGCTTATGACAAGATGCGTGCTCGCTTGACAGCTCTAGTAGAAGAAGCTGCTAAGTGTGACTGCTGCGGCGAAGAAGCTAAGGCTCTATATCAAGCATGGTTAGAAAATAAGGAAGATGGTGCTAAGAGCCGTGAGCTAGCCGATCAAATTAAGGAATTGGTAGAAAACTGCGAAAATCCTCTTTGCAAGCAAATCAAGGAATTGAGCGGTTACCTAGTTAAGCGTTCACAATGGATTATCGGTGGTGACGGTGCTTCTTACGATATCGGTTTCGGTGGTCTTGACCATGTACTTGCATCTGGTAAGAATGTAAATATCCTTGTAATTGATACCGAAGTTTACTCTAATACTGGTGGACAGGCTTCTAAGGCTACTCCTCTTGGAGCTATTGCTAAGTTTGCTGCTTCTGGTAAGCGAGTTCGCAAGAAAGACCTTGGTCTAATTGCTTCTACTTATGGATATGTATATGCTGCACAAGTTGCTATGGGTGCTGACAATGCTCAAACATTGAAGGCTATTCGTGAAGCTGAAGCATATGACGGACCATCTATCATTATTGCTTACGCTCCATGTATCAACCACGGATTGAAGGCAGGTATGGGTAAGGCTCAAGCAGAAGAGGCTAAGGCTGTTGAATGCGGATACTGGCACTTGTGGCGTTATAACCCAGAAAATGAAAAAGAAGGCAAGAACCCATTCACTCTTGACAGCAAGGAACCAAATTGGGATAACTTCGTACCATTCTTGAAGGGTGAAGTTCGTTATGCGTCAGTAATGAAGCAATATCCTGAAGAAGCAGAAGAACTATTCAATGCTGCTAAGGAAAATGCTCAATGGCGTTACAACAACTACCGCCGTCTTGCTCAACAGCAATGGGGTGTTGCTCCTGAAGAAAAGTAATCAATTAAATTGATGATAATTTTCATGATTAAGGCGAGTGTTTAGGCACTCGCCTTAATTGCTTTATGCGTGATTTATTTGCTGATTAGGACTAATAGTTTTATTTTTGATGAATAATAAAACTGATAAATAGAACGCATATATATGTTACCGATACATTTTGCTCCTTTGCAGGGATATACCGATTTCGTTTATCGCAATTTTCATGAAAAGATATTCGGAGGCGTGGACTATTATTATACACCTTTCATTAGGCTAGAACAAGGTGAATTAAGAAAGAAGGACTTAAAGGAGATTTTACCGGAAAATGATCTTACAAAGAACCTTGTTCCGCAAGTGATTGTAAAAGATATTTATGAACTGGATACGCTTGTGTCAGTAATATCGGGCATGGGGTATGGGCATATTGACATAAACATGGGTTGTCCTTTCCCTATGCAGGTGAAGAAGGGCAGGGGTGCAGGATTATTGCCAAAAACTGATTTGGTTAGGGAAATCTGTGATTTTATTAACGCTAAAACGAATTTGGATTTTTCCATTAAGATGAGGTTAGGCAGTGAAAATGCAGATGAATGCATGCAGCTTTTGCCAGTCTTGAACTCCACGCGTCAGAAACATATCGCTGTCCATCCTAGAATTGCTAAACAGCAGTATAAGGGTGAATTGAATATCGATCAATTTCAAGCATTTCTTGATGCAAGCAGGAATCCTGTTGTTTTTAATGGAGAATTAAAGTCTGTTGATGACATCGAAAAGATATCAAAGGCTTATCCTTCTTTGGCTGGAATAATGATAGGCAGAGGTTTGCTTATGCGCCCGTCGTTGGCAAGTGAATATAAGAATTGTAGCTTATTGAATGATGATGAACTATTGTGCTGCATAATGAAGTTGCATGATGGTGTGTTCGCACATTATGCTGAATCATTGCAAGGTGATTCCCATTTGTTGATGAAAATGAAGACTTTTTGGGAGTATCTTGAAGAAGTGATAGGTCACAAGCGTTACAAATTGATAAAGAAGGCAGTTAATGTAGCAAAGTATAATGCAGCATTACAATTGTAATATTGAATCGAAGTGTGTGATTATTTTTTTTGGGGGGGATTGAAATTTTAAGCAAGATGAGTTGTTTATAGAATGTAATGTATAACCATAAAAATATAAGAGTATATGAAGAAGTATATTTGTATTCCTTGCGGTTGGGTATATGATCCCGAAATAGGAGATCCTGATGGAGGTATAGCACCTGGAACAGCCTTTGAAGATATCCCCGATGATTGGGTGTGCCCGCTGTGCGGAGCAGGAAAAGATGAGTTTGAACCTGAAGAAGGATAAGAAAATAAAACAGGTGATAAATTCATAATGAATGATAACATTAACTGAAAGAGGGCGAGCCAATAAATTAGGCTCGCCCTCGTCATGTTTATTATGTTGTTGTTTTGTTTAAGGTTCGTTTATTAGAACTCGCTTGTGAAATGGAAGCGGATTTTAGGGAAATCGCTTTGAGCCATTTGAAGTACATATCCAGAATCGGCAAGGAATACATCGCGGCCTTCCTTATCGGTAGCCATGAACTGGTACTTGCGTTTCTTGAATGCTTCCAGTGCATCTTTGTCATCGCTTTCAATCCAGCACGCCTTATATAGGCTAATAGGTTCCCAACGGCATTGTGCACCATATTCATGTAGCAGGCGGTACTGAATTACTTCAAATTGTAGTTGTCCTACTGTACCGATGATTTTTCTTCCGTTGAACTGGTTGGTGAACATTTGCGCCACACCCTCGTCCATAAGTTGTTCGATACCCTTATTGAGCTGTTTAGTCTTCATCGGATCGGTATTTTCAATGTATTTGAACATCTCAGGAGAGAAGCTAGGCAATCCCTTGAAGTGCAGCTGTTCACCTTCGGTAAGTGTGTCGCCTATTTTGAAGTTGCCATTGTCTGGTATACCGATGATATCACCTGGGTAGGCTTCATCTACGATGTCTTTCTTTTGTGCCATGAAAGCTGTAGGGGCAGCAAACTTAAGAATCTTGCCTTGTCTCACATGCTTGTATGGGGCATTTCTTTGGAATACGCCTGAACATACTTTCACGAAAGCGATACAGCTTCGGTGGTTAGGGTCCATGTTAGCATGAATCTTGAATACGAACCCAGAGAATCCTTCTTCTTGCGGTTTTACTTCTCGCTCAACAGCCTGAACAGGGCGTGGTGAAGGTGCAATGCGAACGAAACAGTCCAAAAGCTCTTTTACACCGAAAGTGTTCAGCGCTGAACCGAAGAACACTGGAGCTACTTTGCCTTCCAGATAATCCTGTACATTAAATTCGGGATAAACACCTTCTATTAGTTCAATGTCGTCGCGTAGCTTCTGCGCGTCACGGTCACCAATGTTTTCGTCGATAATAGGATCGTTGATATCGGATATTTCAACGCGTTCAGTAATCTTCTGTTTGTCGGGGGTAAACAGGTCAAGTCCGCCTTCGTAGATATTATAAACACCTTTGAAGTGAACTCCAATGTTAATAGGCCAACTTAGAGGGCGAACCTTAATTTGCAGTTCGGTTTCCAGTTCGTCAAGAATGTCGAATGGGTCACGGCCTTCGCGGTCAAGCTTGTTCACGAAGATGATTACTGGAGTGTGTCTCATGCGGCACACTTCCATAAGGCGGCGAGTCTGTTGCTCCACACCTTTAGCCACATCGACAACGATTATAACGCTGTCTACTGCAGTAAGAGTGCGGAATGTGTCTTCGGCGAAATCCTGGTGACCTGGAGTGTCAAGAATATTGATTTTGTAGTCGCCATAATTGAATCCCATAACCGAAGTAGCTACCGAGATACCGCGTTGCTTTTCAATTTCCATCCAGTCGGAAGTAGCGGTTTTCTTTATCTTGTTTGATTTCACAGCACCTGCAACATGGATAGCTCCACCGAAAAGAAGCAACTTTTCAGTCAAGGTTGTTTTACCAGCGTCGGGGTGTGATATGATAGCGAATGTCCTTCGTTTTTCTATTTCAGATGTTAAGTTTGCCACTATATGTATTGTTTAAATGTTTCTATTAAGTTCGTTAATATATTCAATGCATCTCTCAAGACTTTCTTGCCAATGCGGTATTTCTAGCTTGAAAGTTGTTTTGATTTTGCTCTTGTCCAGAACCGAGTAAGAAGGTCGCTTTGCCTTAGTTGGGTATTCGGCTGTAGCCACAGGCATGACTTTGCAGCCTTGTATTCCTGCAATACGATGAATTGCTTTAGTGAAGTCATACCATGAACAAGCTCCCTCATTAGAGAAATGATATATGCCTGGTACCCATTCTTGGCATGAGATTATACTGCAAATTGCACTTGCTAAATCGGCAGCGTAGGTTGGTGTTCCTATCTGGTCGCATACGACATTCAATCGGTCTCTAGTGCGTCCAAGTTCAAGCATTGTCTTGACGAAATTCTTGCCGTAAGCTGAATACAGCCATGCAGTTCTTATGATAATGCAGTCATTTGGAATGATGCTGATTAGAGATGATTCTCCTTCGGCTTTAGTTTTTCCGTAAACCGTTTGCGGGTTCGTCTGGTCCTTCTCGGTATATGGGATATTGTTTTTCCCATCGAAGACATAATCGGTAGATATATGTATAACTTTGGCCCCGTTGGCTTTGGCAGCCTTTGCAATATTTTCAACTGCAGTGGTGTTGATAGTGCGGCACGCATCGGCATTGTCTTCGGCAAGGTCAACAGCCGTATAAGCTGCGCAGTTTACAATTATCTCGATGCAGTTCTTGCGTAGATATTCATTTATTGCCTCGCTGCAGGTAATATCCAGTTCCTTTACATCGGTATAGAAAGTGTTGAACAAAGAATTGCCGTTAAGAGTTTTGCGCAATTCATTGCCGAGCTGTCCATTTGCACCGGTTATAAGGATATTCTTAGCCATTATTATAATAAATTATCGTCTTCGTCTTCAAATAGAGGTCGCTCTTCATTCTTTTTGTAAAGGTGAGAAAGCATAGCCAGGAATTGTGAAATCTGGCTGATGGCTTGCATTGTCTCGCTGCTTATTTCCTTTCCTTGCAAGCGTAGGAGCAGAGTACCGTATATAGCGTTAAAGCAAGTTTCCAGTTCACCCGCCTTATTTTCACCCGCTTTGGCTCTCAGTTCTACGATGTAGGGCAGAGTCTTGTAGAATTCTGCTCCGTATTCAGGGAATTTTGGCGATTTAAGCAGTTCCTGATGAAGGTCGGCAAGTCTGATGATAACATTCTTGTTGATTTGCAGGTGACCGCTTTGCTTCGCGTTTTCCAGTTCCATCATCTTTATGAGCGACTCATACCAGTCCT
Organism: Muribaculaceae bacterium; assembly: GCA_017391675.1. Lineage (GTDB taxonomy): Bacteria > Bacteroidota > Bacteroidia > Bacteroidales > Muribaculaceae > RGIG4576. The sequence goes on along the minus strand of JAFOXR010000061.1, from coordinate 58,649 downwards.
TCACTTCCTTGCGCTTGTCTTCATCAATCTTGTACTGAGAGATGAGATTCTGCTCTATAAGGTCAATGTCAAGCTTGTTTGCTCTTATGATATCCTCAATTTGCCACATGTAAAGCAAATATTCGGCAATGTTTTCTTTGCGTTTCTGTTGTGCTATAATCATGTTAATCAGCCGAATTTACTTATTTTGCGTAGCATTGGTTCATTAATGATTTTGATTCGTCGACCATCTACTGTAATCAGTTTTTCGGTAACGAAAGTCGAAAGGGTGCGGATAGCATTGGAAGTAGTCATGTTTGACAAGTTAGCTATATCTTCTCGAGCCATGTAGATTTTTATAGTTTGTCCGTCTTCCTCATATCCATAGTTGTCGGCGAGCAAAAGCAAAGCTTCAGCCAGTCGTCCGCGAATGTGCTTTTGAGTAAGGTTCACGATTTTTGTATCCGATCCTCCCAAGTGCTTAGACAGTTCGTGAATGAAGAACCATGCAAGAGCGCGGTTGCTGTTGATCAGTTCTTCCACTAGCGACATTGGGATTGCGCCTAGAGTAGATGGCTCAAAAGCGCTGATGCTGGTAACATAGCGTTCCTTTGCAAAATAGGCACGATAGCCGATGTACTGAATAGGGCGATATACTCGCAGGATTTGCTGACGGCCTCCAATACCGTCTTTGAATTTCTTAACCTTTCCCGTGAGCAAGCACCACAAGTATTCAGGTTCATCACCTTCGGCATATATGATTTGGTTGCGCTTGAAATTGTGTATAGTAAAATTGTCGGCAATCTTTCGCTTCTCTTCCGAAGTAAGCAGCGCCCAAATCTCGTATAACCCTTCGCTAAGTATATTTTCTAAAGAACTTTTCTTTAACATGATTATAAAACTATGTTATAAAACGCACAAAGTTACATAATTATCTATGAATCAACAATGAAAATGAATGAAAAAATGCACATTTTGTTAAATTTGGTGTAAAATTAGCCTGTTTTGTGCTTAAAAAGGAATAAAATAAAATTCGACTAGGCGTGATGCCTAGCCGAATTTTCGTTAGTTTATGTAATACTGTGATTATTTAATCAAGTATTGTGAACTGATTGATTCGTAGTTGTGAACTCGACGGATAGTATCAGCAAACAAAGGAGCCACGCTCAAGATGTGAGCCTTAGAGCAATCCTTGTTGAAAGGAATACTGTTAGTGAAAATCATTTCAGTAAGAGGACTCTTTTGAACTCTTTCCGAAGCAGGGTCACTCATGATAGCGTGAGAAGCAAGCGCGCGTACAGAGCGTGCGCCATTGTCAATCATCAGTTGAGCAGCCTTGCAGATTGTACCGGCTGTGTCTACCATATCATCAACGATAATCACATCTTTTCCTTCCACTTCACCGATGATAGTCATTGTTTCCACAACATTAGCCTTAGCTCTTTGCTTGTGGCAAAGCACTAGTGGAGTGTTAAGGTATTTAGCATATGAGTTTGCTCTCTTAGCACCACCCACATCAGGAGAAGCGATAACCAAGTCTTCAAGCTTAAGCGATTGGATATAAGGAATGAAGCAAGAAGAAGCGTACAAGTGATCAACTGGTACATTGAAGAAACCTTGTATCTGGTCGGCATGCAAGTCCATAGTAATCAATCGGTCGATGCCCGCAGCGCTTAGCAAGTCGGCAACAAGCTTTGCAGCGATAGACACGCGTGGCTTGTCCTTGCGGTCTTGTCTAGCCCAGCCGAAGTAAGGCATTACAGCGATAACCGATTTAGCCGATGCACGCTTAGCAGCATCAATCATTAGAAGCAGTTCCATCAAGTTGTCACTGTTAGGGAATGTTGATTGAACAAGGTACACTTCGCAGCCGCGTATCGATTCTTCGAAGCACACTTCAAATTCGCCGTCGGCAAAATATTGAATGTTCATTTTACCAAGTTCGATACCTAGCTCTTTACAAATTTCTTCAGCCATATAGCGTGATTTAGTTCCGCTGAAGACTTTGATAGTTGATGAGTTACTCATAATATGTTATTGTTGGGACAATTATTATATATTTTTTGCAAATTTAGCACATTTGGTCGTTAGGTCTATGATAAAATCAAACTTTTTTCGCGATTTTTTTTCCTTTTTTTGGCGTTAATTTCCACATTACTGCGTTAAATGGTTCAATGCTAGTGTGAAAGCCTTCAGCTGAGGTGATGCTGAACTTTCCTTTTTCTCCAGTGAGCAGTTCCGTTCCGTTATAATTGCCTTGCTGCAGTTTCAGGTAATCGAACGCGTGTGGAGGGATATTTATGGTCACATCGGCTTTTTCATCACCAAAGTTCACAGCAATAAGAATCGTTTCATTTTCATAGTGCCTTAAGTAGGTGTAGTGCCGGTGCGGATTCACATTACCATAGTTCACATACATAAGGTCAAAGAATTCGCCGTCGCTGATTGCCTTTTCCGTGTTACAAATGTTTAGTACTTTCTTGTACAGGTTGCGCAAGCTCTTTTCCTCATCTGTGAGTCGCTTGTCATTGCATTTTCCGCCATTGTACCAGCGGTTTACCGTAGGAATGCTCCAATAGTCAAAAATGGTTGTGCGTCCGTCCATGCCGCTGAATCCTTCGGCATCGGCAGCTTTTTCTCCTAGCTCCTGACCTTGGTAGATCATCATCGGTCCGCGATTGATAGTAGCGCTTACCACAAGCGAGGGTGTAACGATGGCGGCATTTCCGGCATACTGGGCAGAAGCAAAGCGCTGTTCGTCATGGTTCTCTAGGAAGTTGAGCATGTGGTCATTAATGCCGTCTACAGTTTGCCAGCAGCTAGTGATTGAAGCCGCTGAGATGTTGCAGCACTGCACACCGCGCAATGTATCATAGAGAGTCACTTTGTCATACAGATAGTCAAAGCCACCTCTATAGATGTAGTCGCGGTATATGCTCACATCATATATTTCGGCAATGAACTTGATATCGGGATATTTTTCCTTCACAAGAGGAATCGCCCAGCCCCAGAATTCAACAGGCACCATGAACACCATGTCGCAACGGAATGCGTCAATGCCCTTTGACGCCCAGAACCGCAATATGTTCACCATCTTGAACCATGTGTCGGGTATTGGGTCGAAATGTCTAGAGCCGTTACCGTAATCCACACCATAGTTCAGCTTTACAGTTTCATACCAGTCGTTACCCGATGGAAAAGCCGAGAAGCAGTCGTTCCCTGTTGCCTTTGCAGGAAATTCGAAATAAGCGTCTTTGCCTGAGCCTAGGTCAAATTGCGGGCTGAACACTTGGCGTGTGATATAATAGAAATTATTGTTGGGAGCAAACATCATGTCGGGGTTGTCGCCAACGCCCAGGTCCTCAATGCCTGCAGGCTTCACATCAGAATGATATTGGCGAGCTACATGGTTGGGCACGAAGTCTATAATCACTTTCATGCCGTTGTCATGGGTTCGTTTTACAAGATTTTCAAATTCCTGCATTCTATTAGGTATATCCTCAGCGATGTCGGGGTCAATGTCGTAATAGTCCTTTATGGCGTATGGTGAGCCGGCATTGCCTTTTACCACATGAGGGTTGTCGGGGTTTATGCCGTGAACAGAGTAGTCTGTTTTTGTGGCATGTTCTATTACTCCGGTATACCACACATGAGTAATGCCGAGCTCTTTTATCGACTTAAGGACCTTGTCATTGATCTGGTTCATCTTTCCTACGCCATTCTGCTCGATAGTTCCATTAGGAATACAGTTGGAGCATTCATTTGTAAACAGACGCGGAAATAGTTGATATATAATAGGTTTCATCGTTTTAATATATAAAAGTGAATTTATAATGCAAATATAGCATAAAAAAACAAATTTTAGTTATATTTGTATCTGCTAAGCGAAAAACGAATAGAACTTAATGGAATTTAATATGCTGTATAACATAAGTAAAAGTTTGCATGGGTGTGAAGTTTGTAAACATTCACATAGGTTGTATAGAAGTATCGGATTCCGTTTCCGGATAAGAAAAATGTCGTGCATGGCGCATTTTTTTATGATAAGTGAAAATAAAATAATTTTAAAAAAAACAGAAGATTTATGAAGGGAAAATTTACATCAACGATTTCATCACTAGCAGGGAAATGTGTCAGTATTGTGATGCTGGTTGCGGTGCTGATGGCTGCAAATGCTGGCCGTGCTGCCGAATTAACAATTGCCGAAGGTTCGGATACTAACAATAGAGTACCAGTAGCAGGACATTATGATTATAGTATGTCATTTTTTATCTATCCTGCCGAAATGCTTTCTAGTCTCAATGGTTCACAAGTTAATTCTATGACATTCTACACCGCAGTAGGTTACGAAAACATCTCCTGGGGCGATTCTGAATTTAATGTATATCTTCAGGATACAGAAAAAACGGGCTATACAAGTGATGAAACTCCTGTTAATAATAATTCTGGTCGTGTTTATAGTGGTACTCTTTGCATTGTAAATGGAAAAATGATTGTATCTTTTGATACTCCTTATGTATATAGAGGAGAAAACATACAGGTGATAATGAGTGGTATTTAACCTCAACAACTAATTGTGTTTTTAAAGGAATTGAGGAGCAAGGATCTGCTATAAGTTTATATGCAGATGGTCATAATTCGGGGCAGAAGTTGCAGAATTTCTTGCCAAAAGTGACTTTCGGTTATAGTATTGCATCACCACAATCATTAATTGTGAGTGAAATTACAGCTAGCGGAGCAAAGTTGGAGTGGACCGCAGGCAAAGAAAATGTGTTATGGAATATTCGTTATAAAAAAGACGGAGATACAGAGTATATCGAGGTGAATGGATTGAAAAACAATGAATATGAATTCACTGAATTGACCGATGGCGCGAAATATATTGTTGAAGTGCAAGCTCTTCTTGGCGAAGAGGAAAGTGCATGGTCTTTAATTGAATTTACTACAAAAGTAAAAACTGCTCCAGGTTTAACAATTGCTGAAGGTACGGCCACCAACAATAAAGTACCACTAGCCGGACTTGCTTATTTTAATAAGTCCTGTTTTATCTATCCTGCTGAAATGCTTTCAGCTCTCAATTGTGCACAAATTAACTCTATGACATTCTATGCAGCAGAGGGCTATGAAAACATATCCTGGGGTGATTCTGAGTTTAATGTATATCTTCAGGAAACAGAAAAAACGGGCTATACAAGTGATGAAAATCCTTTTGATGAGAATTCAGGTCTTGTATATAGTGGTAATCTTAATATTTTAAATGGAAAAATGATAGTATCTTTTGATTCTCCTTATGTATATAATGGAGGAAATATGCAGGTATATGTTTATAGTTATATAAATTCAGAAACAATTTGTTGTTTTTATGGAATTGAAAAACATGAGGGTGCTATATTTAGATTTGAGAATGGTTATAACTTTGGTCAGGAGTTGCAAAATTTCTTGCCAAAAGTGACCTTTGATTATGTGAATATCCCTAATGCTGTGACTGCAAGTGAGATAGGCGAGACAAGTGCAGTGATAAGCTGGACAGGCTATGCTGAATGCTATAATATGCAGTACCGCAAGGTGGCCGGAGACGATGAGCAAGCAAACGATTGGATAGCAGTTGAAGACGAGATCTCGGCTACAAGTTATATGCTTGATGGTCTAGATGCTAATACAAAATATGAAGTGCAAGTGCAGGCAGTGATTAGTGAAACAGAGACAACAGTGTGGAGCTCATCGTGCGAGTTCCAGACCCAGATTGCGACAGGTATAGAAAGTATAGACGCCGATGATGAAGATGATTCTGCAATATATGACCTAATGGGCCGCAGAGTCAATAATCCTGCCAGCGGAATATATATCAAGGGCGGAAAAAAAGTAGTGGTTATCCGATAGAAAAATAATAGTACGAACTGTAAATGTTAGCGCTGTGATACTCGTGTCACGGCGCTAATTGTGCTGTGTTATTGCTTGAGGTCAGTGCAAGATGCAAAAAGAATAGAGAAATGTTATTGATTACGCTAAAAAAGCTTATCTTTGCTATCGTAATCGTATTGTCTAGTTATGGATGAAGATATAAAGAACTGTATAGATACGCTGAATCGTGGCGGCTTGATACTGTATCCTACCGATACCATTTGGGGAATAGGCTGTGATGCGACCAATACCGAAGCTGTGAAGCGTGTATATGAATTGAAAAGAAGAGAGGACAGCAAGGCTATGCTAGTGCTGCTTGGAAATGTTAATAGCCTTGACCGCTATGTGCGTGAAGTTCCTGAGGTGGCATACGATTTGCTTGAAGCGGCAGTGAAACCGCTGACCATAATCTATGACAACGGATATAATCTGGCGCCTAACTTGCTAGGTGATAATGGCAGTGTGGGAATACGCGTGCCAGGAGATGATTTCTGCCGAGCATTGTGCCAGCGCTTCCGACGCCCGATTGTTTCAACTTCGGCAAACATAAGCGGGGCTCCTTCGGCATCGGTATATGCTGAGATTTCTGATGAGATAAAGAATGGCGTGGATTATGTGGTTAATTACCGGCGTGATGATGTGACGCGCCGTGCTGCATCTAGCATAATTAAGCTTGGTGCTGATGCAACAATAAAAATTCTGAGAAAATAAAGGATAGGTTAGTAGCGATGGACAAGACTAGGCAACGAATAGCATATATAGCGGGCGATGTGTTATCGTCGATAGCTGCATGGACACTGTTCAATGTGGTGCGCTATTATGTGGGTGAGAGGGCTATATATGAGTTCTCTACGCTTAGGTCGTTCATGACATCGCAAATGGTGCTTATCGGCGAGGTTGTGTTCCCGCTTATGATGCTTGCTGTGCATGCTGTATCGGGTTTCTATAACGAAGTGCTGAGAAAATCGCATGTGCAGAACCTTATTACCACTTTCTTCACTTCGCTAGCTAATACGCTGATAATTTTCTTTATTGCACTTATCAATGATGTTGTCCTGGAACAGCGCGGCACTAATTATGAGATACTTTTCATACTGCTTACCATTCTTTTTGTGGCTACTTTTCTATCGCGGTTTTTCATTACTAAACGGATAAATGATAAACTTGCAAGCGGAGAGTGGAAGTATAATGCCGTGATTATAGGTGCAAGTGAGAAAGCTTTGGCGTTCGGGAACAGGCTTTGTGAGAAGAATTCATATCTGGGCTATAATATTCTGGGCTATGTGCCGATTGATGGTGAAACGATTGCCAGCGGCAGCAGAGCTATAGATTTTGATGGACTGGAGAAATTCTGTTCAGATAATGATGTTAAGGAGCTTATCGTGGTACCCCAAGGCAATGATGTGTCGTTGTCTATGGATATAATTAATAGGGTCTACAGCCTTGAATTGCCGATAAAGGTATCGCCCGACATTTATACTATTCTAGTAGGAAAAATGAGGCTGAGCAGTCTCCGGGGTGAACCGCTAGTAGATATCTCTAGTTGTGGAATGTCGGAACTGGAAAAGAATGTGAAGCGCATAGGAGATGTGATAGTGTCACTGTTGGCGCTTGTGCTGCTTATGCCGTTCCTGTTGATTATAGGATTGCTTGTGAAACTTGACTCTAAAGGCGGAGCATTGTACCGACAGGTGCGTGTAGGTTGCCATAAGAAGCCGTTCACGATATACAAGTTCCGTACAATGGTGGAAAACGCAGAGGGTGACGGTTGTCCGGCATTGTCGAGTGAAAATGACAGCCGTATTACTAAGCTTGGCCATGTACTGAGGAAATACCGCATAGACGAATTCCCTCAATTCTGGAATGTGCTAAAGGGCGATATGTCTCTTGTGGGACCTCGTCCTGAACGAAGCTATTTCGTTGAACAAATCATAAAGGAAGCGCCGTTATACAGTCTTCTTTACCAAGTGCGACCAGGAATAACATCAATGGGTATGGTGAAGTATGGCTATGCTTCGAGCGTGAAACAGATGGTAGAAAGATTCAGATATGACTTGCTGTATCTTGAAAATATGTCGATTGCAAATGATATAAAGATATTAATTTATACGATTAAGATTGTTATTACAGGTAAAGGGATTTGATTAACTTATGAAGAACGATGTTAATTCAATAGGTGGTCGCCGGTTAGGCGGCTGGTTTATAAAGGTGCTTCAATGGCGAGAGAAGCACATTAAGGAAAAGACATTTATACTGATTCTGGCACTTGTTGTTGGTGTTGCAGGCGGTTTTGCCGCATTGTTGCTGAAAGACATAATTCATCATTTGTCAGGCTATTTGACGGCTCACCTGTCAATAAGCAACTACAATTACAGCTATCTGATATATCCAGTAATAGGTATTCTGCTAGCCGGAATTTTCGTGCGATACATAATAAGGGATAATATATCTCATGGTGTTACCCGTGTGCTTTATGCTATCAGCCAGAATAAAAGCCGCCTGAAATTGCATAACATTTATTCTTCGGTTGTTGCAAGTTCGGTTACGATAGGCTTTGGCGGTTCGGTAGGAGCCGAAAGTCCTATTGTATATACAGGAGCTGCGATAGGATCCAATCTTGGCAGTCTTTTCCGCCTTTCTCCAAGGTTGCTTATGCTTCTTGTAGGCTGTGGAGCATCGGCCGGTATTGCAGGTATATTCAAGGCTCCTATTGCAGGCATGCTTTTCACTGTGGAAGTGCTGATGATTGACCTTACTGCAGGATCGGTTATGCCGCTGATGATAGCTTCAATAGCAGGAGCGACAGTTGCGTATGCTTTCACTGGTTATGAACTTGAATTTTTCTTTGCTCAGAGTGAACCGTTCTATACAGCTGGTATACCGTATGTGATACTCTTCGGTATATTCTGCGGTTTTGTGTCACTATATTTCAGCAAGGCTATGAATATGATGGAGAGAATGTTCGGTAAACTGAAGAATCCTTGGTTGAAATTTGTAGTGGGATCAATGATACTTAGCTTGCTGATATTCCTATTCCCTCCGTTGTATGGTGAAGGCTATAATGTGATGAACATGATGCTTGAAGGCAACCTGACAAAGATATTTGACGGCAGTGTGTTCTATGAATATAGAAATGACACATGGTGGCTGATTATATTTGTGGGATTGATTCTGTTCACGAAAGTATTTGCTACAAGTGCAACCAATGGCGGTGGCGGTTGTGGCGGTACATTCACGCCGTCGCTATTCATAGGCTGTTTTGCCGGATTCTTCTTCACTTTGCTGATAAATAATCTTGGTGTTATTGACAGCACTTTGTCAATGAAGAATTATGCGCTTATGGGAATGGCAGGGGTGATGTCGGCAGTGATGAATGCTCCGCTGATGGGAATATTCCTTGCAGCCGAAATGACAGGAGGATATGAACTGTTCTTGCCGTTGCTTATAGTTTCGACTATTTCTTATGGTACTTTCAAGCTGTTCTCCCCATATAGCATTTATACGCAGCGTCTAGCTCAACGCGGTGAGCTTCTTACACATGAAAAAGATAGAAGCGTGCTTACTCTGCTCAAGATTGACAGCGTGATAGAAAAAGACTTTAAGGAGGTGAATCCGGATATGACTTTGAGGGAAATGGTGGAAGTGATTTCTCAATCAAACAGAAACCTGTTTCCTGTAACCGATTCTAATAATGTACTGGTAGGCGTGGTGTTGCTAGATGATATTCGCAACATTATGTTCCGCCCCGATCTGTATGACAAAATGCGTGTGCGCAAATTCATGTCGTCAATGCCAGCCAAGATTGAATTGGGTGAGTCCATGGATAATGTGATGAAGATATTTGACGATACAAAGGCGTGGAATTTGCCAGTGGTGGAACGAGGAAAATATATTGGCTTTGTGTCTAAATCCAAGATTTTCAATTCATACCGCCGAGTGTTGAAGCATTATACTGATGAATGATGATACTGTGTGTAACTAGATAATGATTTACAGGATATGACATATACTAAGGATAGTTTAAAGATAGTTTTTTTCGGAACTCCCGATTTTGCGGTGGAGAGTCTTGACCGGCTTGTGAAAGGCGGTTACAATATAGTGGGCGTGGTGACAATGCCCGATAAACCTGCTGGCAGAGGACACAAAATGTTCCAGTCGCCTGTAAAGGAATATGCAGTGGAACATGGATTGAAACTTCTGCAACCAGTGAGCTTGAAGGCTCCTGAGTTTGTCGATGAACTGAAATCTCTTAACGCAGATTTGCAGATAGTGATTGCATTCCGTATGATGCCTGAGGTAGTGTGGAGTATGCCGCCGCTTGGCACATTCAATCTACATGCTTCTTTGTTGCCAAAGTACAGAGGTGCAGCTCCGATAAACTGGGCTGTAATGAACGGTGACAAGGAAACTGGTGTGACAACATTCTTCCTGAAGCATGAAATCGATACAGGTGATATAATTCAGCAAGAACGGATAGAGATTGGTGATACAGATAATGTGGGTGTCGTGCATGACAAACTAATGATGCTCGGTGCTGGCATGGTTGTAGAGACTGTAGATGCAATTATTGCAGGAACAGTGAAACCTATACCACAAGATGAACTTCTGAATAAGGACGAGGAACCGACACCTGCTCCAAAAATATTCAAGGAAACATGTGAAATAGACTTTGGCCGCTCGGCGCAAGATGTGTATAATCATATTCGAGGCTTGTCGCCTTATCCTGCAGCATGGACCGCTATAAAAGACTCGAATGGTGTGGATTATGCTTTGAAGATATATGAAACAGAGTTGCCGGATAGCCGGATAATAGGAAAACCAGGCACTGCAGTTGCAACCAAGGATAAACTTTCGTTTGCATGTTCCGATGGCTCTATTGAGGTGAAGTCGCTTCAGCTTGCCGGTAAAAAACGAATGACAACTGCTGAATTTCTGCGCGGTTTTAAACTGGGAGAATAGAATTTGCAGATGTATATCAATAAAAAAAAGCCTCAACTGAGGCTTTTTTTATTGATAGTTATTGCTACGAGTCCTTAGCAGTTGTTCATCTTTTGAAGAACGGCTGCGTCAAGAACAGCTACTGTAGTAAGGTTCACAATATCGCGAACAGATGCATCGATAGAAGTGAAGTGTATAGGCTTGTTCAATCCCATCTGTATAGGACCTATGTGTTCTGCTACACCCATTTCTAGCATCATGCGGTAGATCGTATTTGCGGCACTCAAGTTAGGGAATACAAGAGTGTTGACATCTTTTCCGAATAGTTTGTTGAATGGGAATGTCTTGTCACGCAATTCTTTATTCAGTGCGTAATGAACTTGCATTTCTCCGTCAACTACGATTTCGGGATAGTTGTCGTGCAGGATTTGTACAGCTTCATGAACTTCTTTTGGTCCGTGCTCTTTGTTGGTTCCGAAGTTACTGTAAGAAACCATTGAGATTACCGGATTGTGAGCGAAGTATTTTACAGAACTGTCGGCAAGACGAGCGATGTCAACAAGAGTTTCGGTATCGTTGTCGTGGTTGACAGAAGTGTCGGCCAAGAAGTAGATACCGCGCTTTGTTGTCATGATGTGCATAGTAGCAAAATGCTTGTAACATGGTCGTATGCCAATAACATCTTTTGCAATCTGCACAGTGTCGTGATGGCCACCGGAATAAGTACCTGTAATGAATGCATCGGCTTCGCCCATTTCAACCATCATCATTCCGAAATAGTTGCGGTCGAACATCTTTTCAAGGGCTTCTGGATATGTGAGACCGTCGCGCTGACGCTTTTCGGTCAATTTCTTAGCGTATGCACTGCGGCGTTCAGCTTCGCGATCGTGACGCAAGTTCACGATAGGAATTTCTGTAATGTCCAGACCGAGTTTCTTTGCACGCTTTTCAATCATTTCCTCGTTTCCAAGAAGGATAGGGAAACATATCTTTTCGTGATAAGCTTGTACTGCTGCCTGCAGCATGTTGTCGGTGTTAGCTTCGGCAAATACGACACGCTTTGGATTCTGTTTGGCTTCTTCGGTGAAGCGGCGCATCAACTTATTGTCGTAGCCCATCAGTCTCTTTAACTTCTCCTCATAAGCTTCCCAATCTTCAATTGGTCTTTTAGCAACGCCCGATTCCATTGCAGCGCGAGCAACTGCAGGCGATACCCATGTGATAAGGCGAGGGTCAAGTGCTTTAGGCAAAATATAGTCGGGACCGTACTTGAGATCGGTCATATTGTAAGCTTTGTTTACTACCGAAGGAACAGTTTCTTTAGCTAAGGCAGCGATAGCTTTAACTGCAGCAAGTTTCATTTCTTCGTTAATGGTTGTAGCACCGCAGTCCAATGCACCGCGGAAGATGTATGGGAAACCGAGTACATTGTTTATCTGGTTAGGGTAATCTGAACGGCCTGTTGCAAAAATCAAGTCCTTGCGTGAAGACACTGCCTTGTCGTACTCAATTTCAGGATCGGGATTAGCTAGTGCAAACACGATAGGGTTCTTTGCCATAGACATGAGCATCTCGGTCGTAACGACATCTTTTACAGAAAGGCCTAGGAATACATCGGCATCTTTCATCGCTTCGGCAAGTGTAGTGATGTTGCGGTCGGTAGCAAATTCGCGTTTTTGCGAATTCAAGTCCTGGCGTGCAGTAGTAATAACGCCCTTGCTGTCGCACATGGTGATGTTTTCCTTTTTCACGCCGAGTGCCATGTAAAGTCGTGTACAAGATACAGCTGCTGCTCCTGCACCGTTAACTACAAGTTTTATTTCTTCAATCTTCTTGCCTTGTATGTCGAGTGCATTAAGCAGACCTGCACCAGAAATGATTGCTGTTCCGTGTTGGTCGTCGTGCATGACAGGAATGTCGCATTCTTCTTTCAGACGGCGTTCTATCTCAAAACATTCAGGAGCTTTGATGTCTTCAAGGTTTATGCCTCCAAATGTTGGTGAAATTGCTTTTACTGCTTGAATGAATTTTTCAGGGTCTTTTTCGTCTATTTCAATATCAAAGCAGTCAAGTCCGCCGAAAATTTTGAATAGCAAGGCTTTGCCTTCCATCACAGGCTTTCCTGCAAGGGCACCGATATCGCCCAAACCAAGTACGGCTGTACCATTGGAAATTACTGCAACGAGGTTGCCTTTGCTAGTATATTCATAGGCATCTTGCGGATTTTCCTGAATCTCAAGGCATGGGTAGGCAACTCCGGGAGAATACGCAAGAGATAAATCACTTTGTGAGGAGTAAGGCTTGGTGGGAATAGTTTCTACTTTTCCCGGCTTCCCGATTTTGTGATAATCGAGAGCCATTTCTTTTGTAATTTTAGTCATAACAATAAGTTAATGCAATAGATTGTAATCATAAATATTGTATCTAAGATGCAAAATGCAGTTTAAATACAGAACAAATACTATTAAAGTAGAGTTGTGCAAAAATACTAATAATTTATGTTTTCTTGAGTAAAAATGTGAAATATTTTACGATAAAACTTGCAAATAGTTTCTTGATGCAGTTGTATCGTGCATTTTTGCTTGGCATGTTTTATCCAAGATATTGGCATGGTGTTTTGCTGTTGTAGAGAATGATTTGTATCTTTGTATTTACAAGTTGTGTGAAATATTGCATAATGCTTGTATTAGAAACAAATATAGAACCTTATGACTACGAGTAATATTATACGGTTTGGCTTTATAGTCGTGCTATGGCTTGTTTTATGCTATTTGCTGATAGTCCGCTCTGAAAGGGTGGATTTTATGACAATATTTGCTATTTTGGCATCGGGTATTGTAATTTTTGTCCCATTATATAAGAAATATGTAAGGGGAAAAAAGTAAATTTGCATAATTTAGGCTAATAGCCAGCATTTAATTGTAAATAGAGTGTCAAAGATAGAAAAAAACGATATGGATAATAACTATCCGTTATTGTCAAAAATAGATACTCCGGAAGATTTGAGAAAACTTCCGGTTGCTGACTTGCCGCAAGTGTGCAGCGAGTTACGCAAATTCTTGATATATTCACTATCGGAGAATCCTGGGCATTTTGCGTCAAGCATGGGCGCAGTGGAGATTACGGTAGCATTGCATTATGTCTTGAATACACCGTATGACCGTATCGTGTGGGATGTCGGTCATCAGGCTTATAGCCATAAAGTGCTCACTGGTCGCCGCTCGGTGTTCAACACTAGCCGTAAGTTGAATGGCATAAGCGGATTCCCGAATCCCGAAGAAAGTGAATATGACGCATTCATAGCCGGTCATGCTTCCAACTCCATATCGGCTGGACTAGGCATGGCGATTGCTTCTAGAATCAATAATGATGAGAAGAGGCGTAATGTGGTGGCTGTAATCGGTGATGCTTCGATAGGTGGAGGGCTTGCGTTTGAAGGGTTGAATAATGCTTCGATTAATAAGAATAACCTGCTGATAATACTTAATGATAATGATATGGCAATAGACCAGAGTGTAGGAGCTTTGGGTGAGTATATGGCACATATCAACACTTCGGCAAGTTACAATAAGATAAGATATAAGGCATATAAATTGCTTCGAAAACTGCATCTTATCGATGAGAAGCATAAGGATATAATTCTCCGTTTCAATAATAGTCTGAAAGCTTTGCTGACAAATCAGCAGAATATATTTGAAGGATTGAATATCCGCTATTTTGGACCGTTTGACGGACATGATGTAGAGCGTATAGTGCGCGTGCTTAATGACATTAAGGATATGGAAGGCCCTAGGATTCTGCATTTGCGGACACAGAAAGGTAAAGGCTTTACAGCTGCTGAAACCAATCCTGCTGTGTGGCATGCACCGGGCAAGTTTGATCCTGAAACAGGTGAACGCAAGGAGAGTGTTAAGCAAAACGCTCCATTGAAGTATCAAGATGTATTTGGGCATAGTCTTGTTGAATTGGCTAACATGAATGATAAGCTTGTAGGTGTTACAGCTGCAATGCCATCGGGAACCTCGATGAACATAATGCAAAGTGCTTATCCTGAACGCACATTTGATGTGGGTATAGCCGAAGGGCATGCAGTTACTTTTTCTGCCGGGTTGGCGAAAGATGGCCTGAAACCTTTCTGCGCTATATATTCAACATTTTTGCAGCGTGCTTATGATGCTATCATTAATGATGTTGCGATACTTAATCTACCGGTAACTTTCTGTATTGACCGTGCGGGTTTAGTAGGTGAAGATGGCGTAACGCACCAGGGTGCATTTGATCTTGCATATATGCGTTGCGTGCCAAATATGACTGTTGCTGCACCTATGAATGAACACTGGTTGAGAAATCTGATGTATACGGCTCAAATTAAGAACTGCGGTCCATTTTCCATTCGCTATCCTAGAGGTAATGGTGTGCTTCTGGATTGGAAAAATGAAATGAAGGAAGTGGAAATAGGGAAGGGTGTAAAGCTCACCGAAGGAGATGATATAGCGATTCTTTCGATAGGTCATATAGGAAACATTGTGGCTGATGCTGTTGAAGGACTTAAAGCTCAGGGCATGAAAGTGGCGCATTATGATATGGTTTTCCTTAAACCGCTAGACGAATCGATACTTTATGAAACCGGTTCTAAGTACAAGGCAGTAATTACGGTTGAAGATGGTACTGTAGTGGGTGGTCTTGGAACAGCTGTTTCGGAATGGTATTGTGAGCATGGTTATAATGTAAAGGT
Source organism: Muribaculaceae bacterium (assembly GCA_017391675.1). Classification (GTDB taxonomy): domain Bacteria; phylum Bacteroidota; class Bacteroidia; order Bacteroidales; family Muribaculaceae; genus RGIG4576. The sequence goes on along the minus strand of JAFOXR010000061.1, from coordinate 43,096 downwards.
GCGTAAAATAGGTATCCCCGACAGTTTTATACCGCATGGAACAGTACCGCAACTATATGAGCTGTGTGGAATGGATAACAATTCAATAAAAGATGTTGTTCTATCATTGATTAATAATTAGAGCATATGAAGATAGTAATCGCTGGAGCAGGAGAAGTGGGCACTCACTTGGCAAAGTTTCTTGCCAATGAGAATCAAGATATAATAGTCATAGATAGAGATGAAAGCAAGTTGTCTAAGCTTGAAGCCTACAACATGCTAACTTATGTAGGCAATCCGGTATCGTTCAAATCTTTTAAGAATGCTGGTGCAGAAGACTGTGACTTGTTCATAGCAGTAACACCATATGAAACAGATAATGTGCTTGCTTGTGAAATCGCCAAGTATTATGGAGCAAAAAAGGCAGTGGCTCGAATAGATAACTATGATTTTCTGCGCCAAGAAAACAGGGAATTCTTTAATGAAAGAGGTATAGATGATTTGATTTATCCTGAGTATTTGGCGGCAGAAGAAATTGTGGTAGCTCTGAAGCGTGCATGGGTGAGAAACTGGTTTGAACTGTGTGACGGTGAACTTTATGTAATTGGAGTAAAGGTTAGAGACAATGCCAAATTGGTGGGTATGCCACTTAAAAAGTTGTTCAGCCTGTCCAATTATGCGCACATTTCGGCAATTAAGCGTAACCACGAAACCATTATCCCTCGAGGAGATGACTTTATTCGAGCTAATGATATTGTATACATAGCTACAACTGAAGGAGCGTCGCAGAATATACTGGATATGTGCGGTAAAGAAGATGTCCATGTGAAGAATGTTATGGTCATGGGCGGTAGCCGTATTGCAGTTCAGTTGGCAATGATGGTAGGAGAGGACTATAATATAACAATTATAGAAAGTGACTTTGAAAGGTGCGAAGAGTTAGCTGATATGTTGCCCGATTGCCGAATTATTCATGGTGACGGCAGAAATTTTGAAATCCTTGAAGAAGAGGGAATTGAAGATATGGACGCGTTCATAGCGTTAACAGAAAGTTCTGAAACGAATATATTGGGTTGTCTTGCAGCTAAGGAATACGGAGTTAAGAAAACAATCGCTGAGGTTGAGAATATCCAATTCATATCGGAAGCAGAAGCTCTTAATATAGGAACAATAATAAATAAAAAACTTCTTGCATCTAGCCGTATTTTCCAGATACTTCTTGATAGTGATTCTACTAATGTTAAGTGTTTGGCTCTCGCCGATGCTGAGGTTGCAGAACTGGTGGCTAAAAAGGATTCGAAGATAACACGAGCAAAAGTGAAGGATTTGAACTTGTCAAAGGACTTGACTATTGCCGGAATGTTGCGTAACGGAAAAGGCTCACTTGTTCAAGGAGATACACAAATAGAAGAAGGTGACCGTGTGGTAGTGTTCTGTCTAGCAGGTGCAATTCATAAGGTGGAAAAACTTTTTAGCTGATGTATATAAGAAAATCAAATATTAACACATTGATGGTCATAAGGGTCATAGGCTGGCTTTTAATGATAGAAGCTATGTTCATGACCGTACCCATGTGTGTGAGTTTATATTATAATGAATACGGCTGTGCTGAAAAGTTCTTTTATGCCATATTGATAACATTGAGTTTAGGAGGCCTCACGACAAAATTTGTTCGTCCTGACAGAATGGATATGCACAGAAAGGAAGGATTTTTGCTAACATCTCTAATCTGGGTAGTGTTTTCTCTTTTTGGCATGTTACCTTTTATTTTCAGTGGGGTAGTAGATAATGTTACCGATGCATTTTATGAAACAATGGCAGGATTTACTACAACAGGTTCAACAGTCTTTACCGATGTGGAGAACTTGCCTAAAGGAATATTGCTATGGCGCTCATTAATGCAATGGATTGGTGGTATGGGAATTATTCTCTTTACTCTTGCTGTCATGCCGATGTTTAATAAATCGGGTGGAGTACAGCTGTTTAATGCTGAAGTAACTGGAATAACTCATGACAAATTGCGGCCAAGGGTAAGCCAAACGGCTTTAGGACTTTGGGGGGTATATATAGGCTTGACAATTATAATGGCCCTTCTGCTGTTTATGGGACCAATGAATATGTTTGATTCAATATGCCACACATTGTCATGCGTGTCAACAGGGGGATTCTCTACTAAGAATACTAGTATAGGATATTGGGACTCCAGGTATGTTGATAGTGTTGTGATTGCATTTATGTTTCTAGGTGGCGTTAATTTCTCGATACTATACAATTTGGCTCACGGTAAATTCAAGCAAGCCTATAAGAATGAGGTGCTAAAATGGTATGTGTTAATATGTTTATTGGGAACGGTGATATGTTTTGCCGATTTGTATTTTCGAGGAGAAAATAGGAATGTCATTGATTGTGCAATTGATTCGTTGTTTCACATCACAGCTACAATATCAACAACTGGCTATAGTGTAGAGAATTATTCATGGGGGCAATTCTCGTTGATGATACTTATTATTCTTATGATTAGTTGTGCTTGTGCAGGTTCTACCTCAGGAGGCTTGAAAATTGATAGAATGGTAGTTCTGTTTAAAAATGTAAAGAATGAGTTTAGTAAAGCCATACACCCAAATCTGGTAACAACAGTGAGAATGAACGGAAAGGTTGTGCCATATGCTCATGTGCAGAGAACAGTTGCCTTTCTAGTGATTTTCACTTTGATACTTGTAGCAAGTACTACAATAATAACGATGTTTGATATAAAAGTTTTTGACAGCTTCTTCATGTCCTTGTCGGCATTGTGTAATGTGGGTTATGGGTCAGAAATAGGTGATAGCGGAACTTTGGTGTCGTTGCCAATTACAGTTAAATGGCTATTATCGTTTGACATGCTGATTGGTCGTCTGGAATTGTTTACTGTTTTGATATTGTTTACAAAAGGTTTTTGGATTAAAAATTAAATTGAAATGAAAGATAATGTGTTGAAGCCGTTGGCGAGTGCTGTATTGTCGGGAATATTGATAGGTTGTGGCTGTTTGATATACATGTCAACATCTAGCAATGTAGTTGGCTCGTTCCTGTTCTCATTTGGATTAATAACAATTGTGCTTAGAGGCTATTTGCTATATACTGGTAAAATAGGGTATATCTGGGATAAAGAGATATTGAAACTGATACCGCTTATAATTCTAGGTAATCTGATAGGAACAACATTGCTTGCATTTATTGTTCCAGAAACCTCGGCTTTGGTGACTAAAGCAATAGCTCTTACCGAACCTAAACTCGTTAAATCATTGAGCCAAATCATGTTTGATTCTATAGGTTGCGGTGCAATGATGTATCTGGCAGTAGATGGTTATAGAATAAAAAACAATCTGTTATTGTTGATATTTCCTGTAATGATTTTCATCTTGTGTGGATTTGAGCACTCGGTGGCTGATATGCTATATCTAGGATGTGCAGGTGAATTGTACACATTGGCTGGAATGAAATTTATAGGAATAGTGATAATAGGTAATGCAATTGGTGCATTATTCTTTTCATTCTTTCATAAATTTGTGAAGGAATAATACTGGAAACGATAATGAAATAAGCGGATAATTTATTAAATTTGTAGGATATTAACTATAACTTGAATAAAAAGTGCGAAGCAATAACTATAATAATGAAATCATAGATCCGATGGATTTGAATTTGGGTGATAGAAATAACCAGAATCACCAGGAAAATGTGTCGGAAGAACCTAAACGCTCATGGTGGAGTAAACTGAAGGACTTTTTCAAAGATGGCCGTACTCGTTTCGGTGTCGGAATGTTAATGCTGCTATTCAGTGCATATATGCTGATAGTAGTGATATCATTCTTGATGACAGGAGATGTTGATCAGAGTAAGGTTTTGAATAATACTCCAATAGAATTGGCTGATTCTAGTAGTGAAGTGTCAAATGCAGGTGCAGCATTTGGCGCAAAATTATCAAATGACTTGGTTTATAATGGGCTAGGCCTAGCGGCATTTGTTCTAGTGCTATGGAGTTTAGTTCTAGGATTAAGAATGATACGCGCAAAAGAAATGCATCTGTTCTCATTTACCTTGATATCAGTCGTTTCAATTTGTGCAATTACAATGTCGTTAGGTACCTTGTCAGTCTATTATGACATGGCGTTTTTCCCATTAGGCGGGAACCTGGGAAAATACTGTAGTTTGTATTTAATCAAGTTGATAGGTGTGCCAGGTCTTTTGATGCTTGACTTTGCATTGTGTATGATATGGGTGTTGTGCTGCATTAATAACCTGAAAACGGTTTTGAATAAAGTTAAAAGCATGATGCCTAAAAAGAAGGTCGAAGAAAAAGAAACGGAAGAATCTGAACAAGAAGAGGAATGGACTGCGCCTTCTGAACTTACAGCATTTGCTGCTGATCAAGTAGACGATAAGGAAACGGAAGAAGAAATACCTGATGAAGTAGAATATATCTTGCCAGATGATATAGAGCAAGTGAGTGAAGACGATGAAGAAGCAGATGATGTGCCTGAAACTAATAAAGAAGATAATGGTACGATATCAATTGCTCCAAAGATTGAAATGGCTAATGGAAAACTGGTAGAGGCTTATGACCCAACTAAGGAATTGGCAAATTTCAAGTTTCCTACAATAGATATGTTGAGGGATATCCAGATGAAGAAGGTTAATGTTGACATCGATGAGCAAGAAGAGAATAAACGCAGGATTACCGAGACACTAGAAAACTACGGCATTCCTATCAAGAAGATCGATGTGTGCGTGGGACCTACGATTACTCTGTTTGAAATTATTCCTGCCGATGGTGTGAGAATATCAAAAATTAAAGGCTTGGAAGACGATATTGCATTGAGCTTAGCAGCATTAGGTATACGCATCATTGCTCCTATACCTGGTCGTGGAACGATAGGTATTGAGGTTCCAAACAAAGATCCTCAAACGGTTTCTATGCGTTCGGTAATTGGGTCTAGAAAATTCCAGGAAACAAAGGCAGATTTGCCAATGGCTCTTGGTTGCACAATTTCAAATGATGTCTTTGTAGCAGATTTGGCAAAGATGCCGCACTTGCTTGTAGCAGGTGCTACTGGTCAAGGAAAATCGGTAGGTCTTAATGCAATAATAACCTCATTGCTATATAAAAAGCACCCGGCTGAACTTAAATTTGTGCTGATTGACCCTAAAATGGTTGAGTTCAGTCTTTATGGAATATTGGAGAATCATTATTTGGCTAAGTTGCCTGATGAAGAAAAGTGTATCATAACCGATTCAACAAAAGTTGTGGCTACGCTAAATTCATTGGTTACTGAAATGGAAAGCCGTTATATGTTGTTGAGCAAAGCAAGAGAGCGTAATATCAAGGATTATAATAAGAAGTTCGTTGGTCGTGAATTAAATCCGGAAAAAGGCCATAGATTCTTGCCATATATAGTTGTGATTATAGACGAGTTCTGTGACTTGATAATGGAAGCAGGCAAGGAAGTTGAGCGTCCTATCGTGCGCATTGCTCAAAAAGCCAGAGCTGTGGGTATCCATATGATAATTGCGACTCAACGCCCTTCAACAAATGTGATAACAGGTATAATTAAAGCCAATTTCCCAGGCCGTATAGCATTCCGTGTTACGCAGATGGTTGATAGTCGTACCATTCTTGACTGTTCGGGTGCTCAACAATTGGTGGGTAAAGGTGATATGCTGTTCTCTGCAAATGGCTCAATGGAGCGAATACAATGCGCATTTGTTGATACACCAGAGGTTGAAAAAATATGCGAGCATATATCGGATCAGATTGGTTATAGCTGTGCATATGAATTGCCTCCTTATGTACCTGAAGAGGGAAATGGGGCGGATAGCAGTTCGTCATCAGTTAATTTAAATGATAGAGATCCATTGTTTGAAGAAGCTGCTGCGTTTATCGTTGCAGGTGAAACTGCTTCAACATCTTCTTTGCAACGAAGATACGGAATAGGTTATAATCGTGCAGGTCGAATTATGGACCAAATGGAGGCAGCTGGAATCGTAGGTCCGTCGCAAGGCGGAAAACCGCGACGGGTGCTTGTGGATTCAATACAGTTAGGCAGTATAATAGGAAACTAATAAAATATATAATTATGAAAAAGTTATCGTTGATATTGTTGCTCTTGGTTGCCTCGTTCTCGGTATGTGAGGCGCAGACTGTAAATACAATAATGAATAGGGTGCTGAATAAATTCAACAACTCAAAGAGTATGAGTGCTGAATTCTCAATAGCATCACCTAATATGAATGTGACTGGGGAAATAGTGATGAGTGGAAAGATGTTCAGAATTGTTTCGAAGGACTACATATGTTGGTATAATGGAGAAGTTCAATGGGTTTATTCAACTGCTACCGATGAGGTTAATGTTCTTGAGCCATCTAAAGAAGAACTTGAGTCCAATAATCCATACTTTGCAGTTATGAGATACAATAGCAAGTTCAAGCCGTCATTGAAATCGCAAACAGACACCGATTATATTGTAGTGCTTACTTCTAGAAATATGTATGTAGATGTGTCAAATATTCAGCTGACAATAGATAAATCTACATATAAGATAAAGAAAGCTGTGGCAACTATGATTGATGATTCTACTCAGACAATAGAGTTGGCAAATTATAAGGTTGACGAGAACATTCCTGCCTCAGTATTTGTATTTGATAATAAACTGGTACCACAAGGAACACCTGTTATAGATTTAAGATAATAATTCAGATATGGAAAAAGAAAGAGTAAAATGCCTAATTGTAGGCTCGGGACCAGCTGGATATACAGCAGCTATATATACATCTAGAGCAAATTTGTCTCCTGTGCTTTATGAAGGATTGCAGCCAGGAGGACAGTTGACAACGACTTCTGAGATTGAAAATTTTCCTGGATATCCTGAAGGTATAGGAGGCTTTGATATAATGGAGGATATAAAGACTCAAGCTGAACGCTTCGGAGCAGATATACGCGCAGGTTATGTGGAATCAATTGATATGTCGGTTCGCCCTTTCAAGGCTGTAATTGATGGTGCAAAAGAAATAGAGGCCGATACGGTGATTATTGCAACTGGAGCGTCAGCAAAATATTTAGGTCTTGAAGATGAAAAGAAGTATTCTGGAATGGGAGTGTCGGCATGTGCTACCTGTGACGGATTTTTCTACAGAAAGAAAGTAGTTGCAGTTGTCGGTGGTGGTGATACAGCATGTGAAGAGGCTATGTATTTAAGCAGCCTTGCTAAAGAAGTCTATATGATTGTAAGAAAAGACTATTTGCGTGCTTCGCAGGTAATGCAGGACCGCGTATTGAATAAAGAAAACATTCATGTTCTGTTTAATACAAATACTGTTGGTCTTTTTGGCGAAAATGGAGTTGAAGGAGCTCATTTGGTCAAGTTTAAAGGTACTCCGCAAGAAGAGCAGTTGGATATTGCAATAGACGGTTTCTTCTTGGCAATAGGTCACAAGCCGAATACCGATTTCTTGAATGGTCAAATAGCATTGGACGAAGCAGGATATATAATCACTGAAGGAGCGTCTACAAAGACTAATATTCCTGGAGTTTTTGCTGCAGGAGATGTTGCCGATCCTCATTATCGACAGGCTATTTCAGCTGCAGGAATGGGCTGTAGAGCTGCAATGGATGCAGAGCGATATTTGGCCGATAATGGATTGAAATGATTGTATGAAACAGTCTAATATAAGAATGAGGCGTAGGAAATTTACGCCTCATTTTTTATGCTTTAAAACATGCTGTCAAGAGTGTGTAAGATATTAAATAAATATTATATTTGCATATAACAATAATCATGTAAATTGTATCATGAAATACATTAGTCTCTCAGTGGATTCTAAACGAAAACTTCCGTTCTATCTTGCGATGGAGGAGTATGTCGCGAAGTATCTTAATCTAGATGAGGCTTTTTTTATGTGGCAGGTTAAACCTACAGTGATTTTTGGCAGAAATCAGTTGGTAGAAAAAGAAGTGAATCTTGATTATTGCGCTGCCCATGGAATAGAAATGTACAGGCGTAAGAGCGGTGGCGGTTGTGTCTATGCCGATATGGGAAATGTAATGTTTTCTTATATCACTTGTGACTATAATGTGTCGAATGCATATGGTAAATATGTCGATAAAGTGGTAACTGCTTTAAATGCATTGAATGTAAATGCAGTTTCAAATGGCAGGAACGATATAGTTATAGATGGTAGAAAGATTTCCGGCAATGCGTTTTATCATGTGAATGGAAAAAGTGTTGTGCATGGTACGATGCTTTATGACACAGACATGGAAAACATGATAAATGCTATTACGCCATCATCGGTGAAATTGTCATCTAATGGAGTAGAATCAGTTAGAAGCCGTATAACTACTTTAAACAAGTATATGGACATGCCGCAAGATGATTTTAAAAAGTATGTGAAGGAACGCGTGTGTGAAGGAGAATTTATGCTTGATAATTCTGCGATTAAAGTTATAGAAGAAATAGAGGAGTCTTATTATAACGAAAAGTTCCTATACGGAAAGAATCCACGGTATAGCATAGAGAAGGAGGCACATATAGAAGGCGTAGGTTTATTATGCGTTAAAATTAAAGTGAATCGTGGTGTAATCAAGGATATCTGTTTTAGTGGAGATTTCTTTTCTTCTGGTGATATATGCAAGACCTTGACAGATATTTTAAAAGATGTGCCATTTACAGAAGAATGTATAAGAGATGCACTTGCAGGAATTAATATGAGTAATCTGATCATGAACTTAAATAACGAACAATTTATAAATTTAATAATAAAAGAATAACCGATATGGAAACTAACAAAAGAACATGTCTATATGATAAACATGTTGCAATGGGAGCATTAATTAGCCCATTTGGAGGATTTGATATGCCTATTCAATATGCTGGTATAGTAGAAGAACATAATGCGGTGAGAAACCATTGCGGCGTATTTGATGTGTCGCACATGGGTGAAGTGACTATAAAGGGGCCTGATGCTGAAAAGTTTGTAAATTATATTTTCACAAATGATGTTACTGATGCTCCGCTTGGAAAAATATTTTATGGCTTGATGCTGTATCCTAATGGTGGCGCAGTTGATGATTTGTTGGTCTATAAGCGTGGCGAGAACGACTTCTTCCTTGTAATAAATGCAGGAAATATAGATAAAGATGTTGATTGGATAATGCAGAACAAGGAAGGCTTTAATGTTGAAGTGATACATGAAAGCGATTATTATGGTGAAATAGCAGTCCAAGGACCTGAATCGGAAAGCAATATAGAAAATATCTTAGGCATTGCGTGCTCCGATTCAGCTTTCTATACTTTTAAAACTTTAACCTATGAAGGAGAGACAATTATCATAAGTCGTACCGGTTATACTGGTGAAGATGGCTTTGAAATATATGCTAGCCATGAATTGACATGCAAGTTCTGGGATAAGTTGATAGAATCGGGAAAAGTTGCACCATGCGGACTCGGCTGCAGAGATACGCTGCGCTTTGAAGTGGGGCTTCCTTTATATGGCGATGAGTTGAGTGAAGAAATTACCCCGATTGAAGCTTGTCTAGGAATCTTTGTTAAAACCGACAAAGAAGATTTCATAGGAAAGGAAGTTGTTAAAAAACAAAAAGAGGAAGGTGCTCCGAGAAAATTGGTGGGTATAGAATTACAGGACAAAGCAATACCTCGCCATGGATATGAAGTGCTTTCAGGTGATGATGTGATAGGATATGTTACAACCGGTTATCGCTGTATATCGGTAGAAAAGAGTGTGGCTTTAGCGCTTATTGACTCAAAATATGCCGATATGGGCGCGCCTGTGAAAATTAAGATACGCAAGAAGACATTTGACGGAACGATTGTTGCGCGTAAATTCTATAAAAAGAGCTATAAGAAATAATAATATAAACCAAATAAAACTTAAAACTATGAGCAAGATTTTAGAAGGACTTTATTATGCTGAGTCACATGAATTCGTGAAAATTGAAGGTGAATATGGATATGTTGGTATAACTGATTATGCTCAAGAGCAGTTGGGCAATGTTGTGTATGTTGATATGCCAGAAGTAGATGATGAAGTTACTGCAGGAGAAGAATTCGGTGCAGTAGAAAGCGTGAAAGCTGCTAGTGACTTGTATTCACCAGTAAGTGGAGTGGTAGTGGAAATAAATGAAGACCTTGACGGAGATCCAGGAGCAATTAATAAAGATGCTTATGCAAACTGGATTATTAAGGTTAAATTGAGTGATCCTAGTGAAGTGGAGAATCTTATGGATGCTGCTGCTTATGCTAAATCAATCGAACATTAACTAAACAATCATCAATATGAATTATAAGTATTTTCCACACACTGAATCAGAATTGGCAGAAATGCTTAAGGTGTGTGGAAAACGCTCTTTGGACGAACTCTTTGATGAAATTCCGGAGGAAATCCAATTCAAGCGTGATTATGATTTGCCAAGTGAGAAGAGTGAGGTGGAACTGCGTCGCTTTTTCTCTGAATTAGGACAGAAAAACAAGCCTTTAACCTGTTTTGCAGGTGCGGGTTGTTATGACCATTATTCCCCTGCAGTTATCTCTCATATACTTAACCGTTCGGAATTTCTGACTTCTTATACACCTTATCAAGCAGAGATTTCACAAGGAACTTTACAGTATATTTTTGAGTTCCAGTCAATGATGACCGAATTGACAGGCATGGAGGTCGGCAATGCTTCAATGTATGATGGTGCGACAGCAACTGCTGAGGCTATGATGATGGCCATTAGCGCTGCTAAGAAAAAGAATAAGATTCTCATTTCTTCCACTTTGAATCCTAATGTTAAGGCTGTGGTTGAAACTTATGCAAAATATCAGGGCGTTAGTTTGGAATATATTGCTGAAAATGGTGGAATGACCGATAAGTCAGATTTTGAGTTAAAGGTAAAGTCGGGAGATGTGGCAGGTGTAATAGTCGCATCGCCTAATTACTATGGAATACTTGAAGATTATACTGGTTGGGCCGACCTTTGTCATGAACAGAAGGCATTGCTGGTGATGAATTGTCAGGCATCAGCTCTTGGCGCAATTAAGTCTCCCGGTGAATGGGGCGCAGATATTGCTGCAGGTGACGGTCAAAGTCTAGGCATACCAATGTCGTTCGGTGGTCCATATGTAGGGTTCTTATGCACAAAGAAAGCTCTTATTCGCAAGATGCCAGGGCGCGTAGTAGGAGCGACAAAAGATGTGAACGGAAAACGCTCGTTTGTGCTTACTTTGCAAGCAAGAGAACAGCATATCCGCCGGGAAAAAGCTACAAGTAACATCTGTTCAAATCAAAGTCTGATGGCTCTATATGTTACTGTTTATTTGGCATTAATGGGAGCTAAAGGATTGAAGGAAGTAAATGAATTAGGATATAGCGGAGCACATTATCTGGCAGAACAATTGTGCTCAACCGGTAAATTTGAAATGGCATATCCTGGAACAACTTTCTTGAACGAGTTTGCGGTAAACACAACTCTTAATATAGATGAATTCCAGGCAGAATGCGTTAAGCAGGGAATACTTGCAGGTGTGAAAATAGCAGATGACAAGATGTTGCTTTGTGTTACTGAAATGCGCAGTAAGGCTGAGATAGATAAGCTTGTTGGTATAGTTAAACAATTTAATGCCTGAACGATTATGAACAGAACATTTTATGGTAATCTGATATTCGAATTGGGAAAAGAGGGCAGAGTGGGATACTCATTGCCTAAGAATGAATTTGCAGGTTATGATATCAACGGAATACCAGAAGGCTTGAAGCGCGGAAACGATATGATGTTGCCAGAAGTCGATGAACTTTCGGTTGTTCGTCATTATACAAATATGAGCAACAATAATTTTGGTGTAGACACTGGTTTCTATCCACTGGGTTCATGTACAATGAAGTATAATCCTAAAATCGATGAAGAAATAAGTAGTCTGACTTCTTTCACTTCATTGCACCCATTACAGAGTGCTGATACTGTTCAAGGAGCCCTTGAAGTGTATTATAATCTTCAGAAGAGTTTGTCGGAAATAGCAGGATTAAGTGAATTTACATTGAATCCGTTTGCTGGCGCACATGGAGAATTGACAGGCCTCATGGTAATAAGGGCATATCATAATAGCCGTGGAGACTATAAGCGTGTTAATGTGATTGTGCCGGATTCTGCGCATGGAACAAATCCTGCAAGTGCGGCTGTATGCGGACTGAAGGTTGTTCAGGTAAAGAGTCTAGCCGATGGTACAATAGATGTGGAAGACTTGAAGGCGCATCTTGATGATACGGTTGCGGCAATAATGATGACCAATCCTAATACTTTAGGAATATTTGAGCGAAATATTCCGGAAATAGCCAGGTTGGTTCATGATTGTGGCGGATTGTTGTATTATGATGGTGCAAATCTTAATGCATTGTTGGGCAAGTGCCGTCCGGGTGATATGGGATTTGATGTAATGCATATAAATCTTCATAAGACCTTCTCAACTCCTCATGGTGGAGGCGGTCCTGGTTCTGGTCCAGTAGGCGTGCGAGAAGGATTGGAGCAGTTCTTGCCGAATCCGCATATTAAAAAGGATTCAGCTGGCAAGTTCTACATAGATAGTGATGAAAGCGCGCTAGGCGCAGTGTCGGCGTTTATGGGGAATTTCAGTGTGATGATGAAAGCATATTCATATATATTGACATTAGGTAAAGAGAATCTGAAATATGTAGGCCCATTTGCTACTTTGAATGCCAATTACATTAAAGATTCATTGAAAGATGTGTATGAATTGCCTATCGATGTAGTGTGCAAGCATGAATTTGTCTTTGATGGCTTGAAAGACAAGAGTAAAGGTGTGACTACGATGAATGTGGCAAAGAGACTGCTTGATTATGGATTTCATGCACCTACCATATATTTCCCGCTGTTATTTCATGAATCACTGATGATTGAACCATGTGAAAATGAGAGTAAATCAACGCTCGACGGATTTATCTCTGTTATGAAGAAGATTGCTCAAGAAGCTGCAGAAGACCCTGAAATGGTGAAGGCAGCGCCTCATAATACACCAGTCTGTCGTCCAGATGATACGCTAGCGGCAACGCATCCTATAGTTACTTATCGTGAAATGCTGAATGACAACGACGCATGAAAACAGATTTGATTATAATAGGTGCTGGACCAGGAGGATATGAGACTGCTCATTATGCCGCCACGCATGGACTGTCGGTTGTGATATTCGAAAAAGATGAACTTGGCGGTACATGTTTGAATCGAGGATGTATACCGACTAAAACACTATGCAAGAATGCTGAGGTAATAAGCAACTTCCGCAATTCAGCTGAATTTGGAATCTCTGATGTTTCCTATACAGTTGATTTCGCTAAAATGGTTGAACGGAAAAATAATGTTGTATCTCAGTTGAGGGAAGGTGTAGCCATGGCATTGAATCATTCTTCTATTACATTGGTAAGGGGAGAGGCTGTTATTATGTCATGCAATACGGTAGCATGTGATGGTGAGTTATATGAATGCAATAATTTAATTATTGCTACAGGGTCTAGCCCCAAAATACTGCCGGTTGAAGGAAATGAATTGTCATGCGTGCTTACTAGTGATGATATTCTAGATATGAGTGAGTTGCCTCAAAGCCTTTGTATTATAGGAGGTGGAGTGATAGGGCTTGAATTTGCTTCAATATTCAACAGTTTAGGTGTGAAAGTGTCTATTGTTGAATTCTGTAGGGAAATCATTCCAAACTTTGATGGAGACTTGGCTAAACGTTTGCGTCAAGCTTTAGTGAAGAAGGGTGTTGAGATAAGTGTAGGTGCAGGCGTTACTGGAATTGTAGAAAATGGTGACGGCTCAGCTACTGTCAAATATGAGCAGAAAGGAAAGTCATTGGAAACAGTATGCGAGAAAGTGCTCATGGCTGTTGGGCGTGCACCACGAATGCCTAAGGGCTTGGATGCCGCTGGAATAGATTATTCTCAACAAGGAATACCAGTCAATGACAATATGTGCAGTAATGTACCTAGTGTATATGCAATTGGCGATGTGAATGCTCGTTGTATGTTGGCTCATGCTGCTGTATTCCAGGGGAAAAGAGCCGTTAATCATATATTAGGTATTAAGGACAATATTAACCTTGACATTATGCCGTCGGCAATATTTACTGTGCCTGAGGCTGCAATGGTTGGAATTACTGATGCCGAATGTAAGGCGCAAGGAATTGATGCTGTAGTTAAAAAGGCTTTTTTTAGAGCAAATGGAAAAGCCGTAGCAATGGGTGAGACCGATGGTATTTTAAAACTCGTAGTTTCTTCTGAGAACAAGAAGATACTGGGCTGTCATATACTTGGTGCTCATGCAGCCGACTTGATTCAAGAAGTGGCTTCGTTGATGAATTGTGATGAAACTGCAGATAAGCTAAAGGATATCGTTCATGCCCATCCAACTCTTGGAGAAGTGGTATATTCTGCGGCAATGCAGAACTGAATGATATTGTTGATGTCTGTATAATAAATAAGAGAGAGTGCACCGCACTCTCTCTTATTTATTATAGAATGTCGTTGTTATTTCTCCTTAGATGAATGAAAGCTTCAGCTTTTTTACAGCGGAATTCTAACCCTCTGAATTCTTCCATTCTGTCGTGCCAGTCGGCATATAATGGCTCGATATTTTGACTTTTGTGGCAGAAGCAGGCTTTCTTTTTCTGCTCAGCTACATCTGTTATGTCAATATAGTCAGTTGGTTGGAATAATTGAGTTTGGGTTCCACTCATTACTTCGTAATAATATAGCTCGAAAGAATATCCCAATCTTCGCCATGCATCGTATACAAGCAGTGAGCATATTCTGTGGTCGGGATGTGAGTCTATTGGCCAGTGAGTAAATACAATATCGGGATTTTCTTGCTTAATCAATTCTCTCATTTCAACATATCGTTCTTTGTTGATTTCAGCATTACCGTCTATTTGTGTCATGAAGATTGGTTTTGCACCCAATATATTGCAAGCGTTTCTGCCTTCAGCTTCTCTTATCTTTGATGCTTCTTCGTGGGATTTCCCTTCAATGCCGGCTTGCCCTTTGGTCATATATACAGAAACCACATCATATCCCTTATTCTTTAAGATAACCATAGTTCCTCCACAGCCTGTTTCAGGATCGTCGGGATGCGCACCAATTATTAATGCTTTTGGCTTTTTATTGTTTGTGACAATGTTGGTAGTTGAAGAATTGCTTGCTCCGAGAAGTGCAGTCCCAGCAATTCCTGCTCCTGTCATTAATAGCATTTTGCGTCTATTCATGTTATTTGTATTTAGTTTAATAGTGAGCGTTTAATTAATTATTAGCAAATATAATAATTTCATTATAATAAAACTATACTTTGGCACTTCTACTTATCTATTATGGTTTTACAATATTGTACAGATATGTTACAAAAAGGTTACAATATTAATAGGGATAATGTTGCATTATATATTTTAAATATTAGAATGATTACAAATAAGTATATTTAACTATAAGATTAATAGGTGGATAATAAATAATTTTAATAATTGTGTAACTAAAATGTAACATGTATGAAATAAAATACATATATTTGTAACACGATTTTAACACAACTATTTAAAAGGAGGTAAATATGAATGCTGTTGCTTTGGAAAAAGAATTGTTGTCAGTAAGACCAAAATTATGTGTTTACGCAAAACAGTTGACAAGTAGTATTGAAGATGCTGAGGATCTAGTTCAGGAAACGATGTGTAAAATTTTGACAAATGCTTCGAAGTTCGTTACCGAACAGAATTTCAGTGGTTGGGCATTTACGATTCTGAAGAATATATTTATAAATGATTATCGTAAAAAGTCAAAACGCCAGCAAATTAATGATGTAACACCTAATGATTATTTTTTGAATTTAACTAACCTGTATTCACCTGAGACCCCTGATGTCACTTTATCGGTAAAAGAGATAAAGAATAAGGTGGATTCCTTTTCCGATGAATTGCGTGTTCCTTTTAATTATTATTTAAGCGGATATTCCTATCAGGAAATAGCAGATATGCTTAACATACCATTAGGTACAGTAAAGAGCCGCATCTTCTTTGCAAGAAAAAAGATGCAGAAAGCATTAAAGGATTTCCGTTAGAAAGAAATTCTGTTATTCTTTATTGTTCGAGGAATTCCTAGCCTGTGATTCTTCTTTATTGTTGATGTTGTTTTCGCGTTCTTTACGATACTTCTCTTTCTTTTTTAGCAGGAAATGCAGAAGTATAATAGCAAGAAGTGTTGAACCTATGATTCCTAAATAATAAAGGTATTCTCCTGCTTGATAGTAAGGAAAGCCTATGACTGACATTGCTGCTAGGTATAACAGCAATGTCAGTGGTATAATTGTTGATTTCTTAAATCGTTTCATTGTTGGCTATAATATCAGTTTGTTCTATAATTTCTTTGTAATATTGAGATTCAGTGGGTTTGAATTCTCCGCTTTTGAGATGGTTGTAAATTTCCAGGCATGCCAGGGCATCTATTGCTGCATACTCTTG
Organism: Muribaculaceae bacterium; assembly: GCA_017391675.1. Taxonomy (GTDB): domain Bacteria; phylum Bacteroidota; class Bacteroidia; order Bacteroidales; family Muribaculaceae; genus RGIG4576. The sequence goes on along the minus strand of JAFOXR010000061.1, from coordinate 26,570 downwards.
CTGAGCATAGGATAATTCTGAGGCTTCCCAATTTGACAATCGTTGTCCTTTAGATATCTTTTTATTGAAAAGCACAGCATATATCTTTTGCAGGCTTTTATCTACAATTTCATATTCTTCAACAAGATTCTGCAATTCAATGAAACCGTTTGGACTCAAAGCATCAAAAGAGCGGTGCAATACATTGAAGTCATCTTTTAAAGACAGTCCAACTTTGCTTATTTCTGCATCTTCAAGAAATTCTCTTAAAGAATCAGGTATGCCTATCATATTCAATCTGAAAAGGAAACAATCTTCTAGTGTGGAAATTTGCATTAAAGCCATATTCCTTAGTACACCCTTTTTGAAAGAAGGGCGGGTTTCTGTATCAAATCCCACAATTTTAAACTTACGCAGGTGGGCTACCGCAGCTCTGGCTTGAGCAGTAGAATCTATAATATGTATGGCTCCTTTGTAGCTTACTTTCTCAAGAATTGCAACCTCTTCTTTTGATATGGTGACTTTCTTCATTATTCCTAGTGCAAATTTCATGCAAATTTACAATCTTTTAAGACGAGAAAAAACAATAAATTATGAAAAAATGGTGAATCAATATGAATTATAGGGTTATCTTTGTAAGAAATTATGAGAATATAAAGAAATGAAAATATTTTCGTTTAAAAATACAGTCATTTTGATGATGTTTATTTTGGTGTCGTCATGTTTTACGGGAATTGAAAACACAAAAAAAATTACCGAGAAAGATGTGGCAAAGGTAGTCCTGTCTCAAGGAACATCATCTGGTGCCGAAACCCAATATAATAAAGTGTCGGTTGATAGTTTTCCTGCATGGGAAAAAGGAAGACGGTTCTTTGTTGTAGATAAGAATATAAGCAGAGTGTTCACACCATCGGTTAATTATGACCTGGATACATTGCAACTGACTGGAAAAGTTTTGCGCTACTTAGGTTATGAAGAGTCCAGTGTGCTTGACAATGAACCTAAAGTGAATTTGATATTCAGTGATGGAATAAATGAGTATTATTATGCTAGCGGAAAGACTGTAGAGGAAATAAAGCGAAAAAAGCTTATGCTGTCAGTTCCCTTTATGGTTGATTTGGCATTGGTTGATGAGTATAAGCGACAGCTAGTAGGTAAAGAATTCTATATTCGTACATCAATATGGTATAACGCAAATGGAGAGATGATACCAGGGCGTAAGTTCATTAATGTGAAAATAAAAGATGTGTTACCTGGAGACAAAGTATTCCCATTAAGCGTTTCATTTGTTAGCAGTGACGGAACTGCAGCAAATGTGTATATGTCGACTAAACAGTCGTCGGTACAGAATCGGTTGTTTGATAACTTGTTTTCAGAGAAAGATATCAGACAGAATTACTCATCTATTTCAGATGAGACATGGACAAATATCGTTAATGGTAATGTTGCCATAGACATGACAAAAGAAGAGTGCCGTTTGGCGTTAGGTACTCCCAACAATATTCAAGAGAGACCTACCTATGATGGATTGCAAGAATATTGGTTTTATAGTGACGGTATGTATTTGGTATTCTTTGACGGATTATTGAAACAATACAGGAAATGAGTATGCATGGAGAAATAGAGTTCTTGGGAACGGGTACATCTACAGGAGTGCCTGTTATAGGATGTGACTGCGAGGTATGCAAGTCTGGTAATGTTAAAGATAAAAGATTGAGGACATCGGCAATTGTGCGAATAGGAGATAAGAGTATTCTGCTAGATTGTGGTCCCGACTTTAGAGAACAAATGCTTCGTGCTAAATCAACAAAGCTGGACATGGTGCTGTTGACACATAGCCACTATGACCATGTAGGCGGTATAGATGATTTGCGTCCATATTGTTATCACGATCATTTCCCTGTATATGCTCAGCAGAATGTACTAGATGATCTTATCGCTCGTGTTCCGTATTGCTTCTATAAGAACCCGTATCCGGGAGTTCCGCAGTTTATCCTTAATGTTGCAGATGCTGAACACCCGATAGATGTGGATAACCTGCATATTGAAGCATTACCCATATGGCATTATAAATTGCTGATAAATGGTTATAGGATAGGGGAGCATTTGGCATATATAACCGATGCAAAAACAATAGATGAAGAAGTGATAGAAAGTTTAAAAGGCATAGATGTTCTGGTTATAAATGCTTTGAGACATTCGCAGCATCTATCACACCTGACACTGAATGAAGCGTTGCAAATAATCTCAAAAATAAGTCCTAAACGCACATATTTAATACATCTTGGGCACGATATGGGAAAGCACGACGATGTCATTAAGACATTACCCGATGGCGTTTTTATTGCGTATGATGGCCAAATCGTGCATTTTTAAGACTGTTGAGGTTGATTGCTGGTGGCAAAATGCTACGGAAAAGAGTGCTTGAGGGCATGTTTTAAGACTTTTTTAACTAAAAAACTCTTTGTTAAAGAAAAAATGCTTTATATTTGTATTGTTATAACTAATACAAGTGTAGACAATATTAACCTAAAAATATTCTTATCATGAAGGTTGAAGAAATTTTAAGTAACCTAGAAGCAAAGCACCCTGGTGAAAAAGAGTACTTGCAAGCAGTAAAAGAAGTGTTGCTATCTGTAAAAGATGTTTATAACCAACACCCTGAATTCGAGAAAGCAAAAATCATTGAAAGAATGGTCGAACCTGACCGTATTTTTACATTCCGTGTAACATGGCTAGATGACAAGGGTGAAGTTCAAACTAACCTTGGATATCGAGTACAGTTCAATAACGCAATCGGTCCTTATAAAGGCGGTATAAGATTCCATGCTTCAGTTAACTTGTCATCGTTAAAATTCTTAGGCTTTGAGCAAACTTTCAAGAATGCTCTTACTACATTGCCTATGGGTGGCGGAAAGGGCGGTTCAGACTTCAGCCCAAAAGGCAAGAGCGACAAGGAAATCATGCGTTTCTGCCAAGCTTTCATTCTAGAATTGTGGCGTAATTTAGGTCCCGATCGTGATGTGCCTGCAGGAGATATTGGTGTAGGTGGTCGTGAAGTGGGTTATATGTATGGAATGTATAAGAAACTAGCACAGGAGCATACAGGAACATTTACTGGCAAGGGATTGGATTTCGGCGGTTCAAAGATTCGTCCAGAAGCAACAGGTTTCGGCGCATGCTATTTTGTAGCAGATATGCTAGCAACTAAGGGCGAAACATTCGCTGGAAAAACAGTTGCAATCTCTGGTTTTGGTAATGTGGCATGGGGCGCAGCAACTAAAGCAAATGAACTAGGCGCTAAGGTTGTTACAATCTCGGGTCCTGACGGATATATTTATGATCCAGACGGCGTTTCAGGCGATAAGATTGATTATATGCTTGAATTGAGATCTTCTGGAGAAGATATCGTGGCTCCATATGCAGAGAAATATCCTAATGCTAAATTCTTTGCTGGCAAGAAACCATGGGAGGTGAAAGTTGATATCGCAATGCCTTGTGCAATTCAGAACGAGCTTGGTAAAGAAGATGCCGAGAACTTGGTAAAGAATGGTGTTGCAATCGTAGGCGAAGTATCAAATATGGGATGTACGCCCGAAGCTATTGACACATTTATTGAAAATAAGGTCCTCTATGGTCCAGGCAAGGCTGTTAATGCTGGTGGTGTAGCGACTTCAGGCTTGGAAATGAGTCAGAATGCAATGCACTTGTCATGGTCGGAAGCCGAAGTTGACGAAAAGCTGCATGGAATTATGCGTGATATCCACACTCAATGCGTGAAGTATGGAACAGAACCTGATGGATATATTAATTATATGAAGGGCGCAAATATTGCAGGTTTCATGAAGGTTGCAAATGCAATGATGAGTCAAGGTGTCATCTAATCAATTCCATTATAGTGTAAAAAAATCCTGAATGTTCTCATTCAGGATTTTTTTGTTGGTATATGTGTTCTTATAGATTGTTGATATAGTTTACAATCCATTCGCCTATGTCGGTAGTACCGTATTTGCCAGCACCTTCAACCTGGATTTCAGGTGTGCGAACATTTGCATCAAGCGATGCGTCTACAGCTTTGCGAATCATAGCACCTTCTTCCTTAAGGTCAAAATATTCAAATAGCATAGCTACTGAAAGAATCTGAGCTAGAGGATTTGCAATGTTCAAGCCCTTAGCTTGAGGCCATGAACCATGGATAGGCTCAAATACCGGAGTGCTTTCACCAGTAGAAGCCGATGGAAGAAGACCCATAGAACCGCTGATCACAGAACCTTCGTCGGTAAGAATGTCGCCGAATGTATTTTCAGTCACCATTACATCAAAGAATTTTGGATCTTGAATCATGCGCATAGCTGCATTGTCAACATACATGAAATCGGTGTTAACTTCTGGATATTGAGGAGCCATTTCCTGTGCGATTTGTCTCCATAGACGGCTAGATGCAAGTACATTAGCTTTGTCGACCACAGTCAAGTGCTTGTTGCGTTTCATTGCATATTCAAAACCAACCTTCAAGATGCGTTCAATTTCTGGACGAGTATAGTAGTTGGTATCGTATGCCTTGTCGTTGTCCTGGTATTTTTCGCCGAAGTACATACCGCCTGTAAGTTCGCGAATGCAGATGAAATCTGCTCCGTCAACTAGTTCAGGACGAAGAGGAGACTTGTGAAGCAAGCAGCTGAATGTCTGAACAGGACGAATGTTTGCAAAAAGTCCAAGTTTCTTGCGCATAGCAAGCAAACCTTGTTCAGGACGAACTTTGGCAGTTGGGTCATTGTCAAACTTAGGATCGCCTACTGCCGAAAATAGAACTGCATCGGCATTCTTGCAGATGTTGTAGGTTTCTTCTGGGAAAGGATCGCCAACCTTATCTATAGCGTCAGCACCGCATATTGCGTATTCATAAGAAACTTCATGACCGAATTTGTTGCATACAGCGGTCATTACATCTACACCTTGTTTTGATATTTCCGGTCCTATACCATCGCCAGGAAGGACTGCAATTTTTAGTTTCATATTTATTAATGTATTATAAGTTTTCAATAATATTAAGCATCTTTATTGTAGCCTGGATAGCAGCTTCTATCTGGTCGGCATCAAGGCCGCGTGTCTTGATAGAATGCCCCTCATATTCCCAGTTGATATTGGTTTGAACCAATGCATCAGTTCTACCACCTGGAGGAATGGTAACGGAATAGTTGGTAAGAAGAGGGAATTTTCTGTTAAGGTTGTCTTTGTAAATGCGTTTTACAGCTTTTACAAATGCGTCATACTGACCGTCTCCCACAGCACTTTGTTGATATTCAGTACCATCAATGTCAAGCTTAACTGTTGCAGTAGGGCGCAGACCTTGCGACAGGTTCAGTGCATAGTTGACCACTCTTACATTATTTTGCTGAATATTATGCTTAAGAGTGTCGGCTACAATATATGGCAAGTCCGATTGAGTTACAATTTCTTTCTTGTCGCCTAGCTCAATGATGCGTTGTGTTACTTTCTTGATGTCTTCTTCGTTGAGTTCGATACCCAATGCCTCTAGATTCTTGCGAATGTTGGCTTTGCCTGAAGTTTTGCCAAGAGCATATTCTCGTTCTCTACCGAATCGTTCGGGCAACAAATCGTTGAAGTACAAATTGTTCTTTGAGTCACCATCGGCATGAACTCCAGCACACTGTGTGAACACATTATCGCCGATAATCGGTTTATTTGAAGGAACTATCACTCCCGACAATGCTTCGACAATATGGCTTACCTTATTGATTTTCTTTTCGTCAATTCCGGTTTTCATCTTGAGCATGTCGTGTATGACTGCAACAACACTGGACATAGGTGCATTACCAGCTCGTTCACCTAATCCGTTAATCGTGCAGTGAATGCCCTTGATGCCTACAAGCCCAGCCGCAAACGAGTTAGCGCTAGCCATGTCATAGTCGTTGTGAGCATGGAAGTCGAAATGCAGTTCTGGGTAGTGTGTAACCATGCGCTTGCAGTATTCAAAAACCTGGTTAGGGTTCATGATACCGAGCGTGTCGGGAAGCATGAATCTCTTGATAGGAAGGTCTTTGATGTTCTCAATCATATCAAACACATATTGCGGTGATTGAATGATACCATTAGACCAGTCTTCAAGATAGATGTTTATGCTCAATCCGTTAGAGTGAGCCGATTCCACTTCGCGGCGAATATCAGCCCAATGCTCTTCTGGAGTCTTCTTTAGTTGCAGGCGGCAATGTCTTTCCGAGCCTTTTGCAAGAAGGTTGATTACCTTACCCCCCACATCTTTAACCCACTTAATTGAAACTCCGTTGTCAATAAATCCCAGAATTTCAATGCGGTCAATGTTTCCGGTTTGTTTTGCCCATGAGCAAATCTTGGTGACCGACTCAAATTCACCTGACGATACACGAGCCGAAGCAATTTCAATGCGAGGCACATGCAGTTCGGTAAGTATGAGTTTTGTTATTGATAACTTTTCCGATGGAGAGAAACTCACACCTGAGGTTTGCTCTCCATCGCGTAATGTAGTATCAAGTAATTCAATTTGCATCGGTAGATTATGCTGAATGAATGTTTATTTCTTATTTTCCCAAGCAACGATATCATCTTTCTTGCTTAGAAGGAAATCGATATCGTCATATCCTTGAAGAAGGCAGTTCTTCTTGTATGGGTTGATGTCGAAAGATTCTTTTTCTCCTGTAGCTTCGTTAGTGATAGTCTGCTCTTCAAGATTTACTGTCACCTGAGCTTTAGGATTAGCCTTGATTGATGCAAAAAGTGATGCAAGGAAGCCTTCGCTCACCACTACAGGAAGCACGCAGTTGTTCAATGCGTTGTTCTTGAAGATATCGGCGAAGAAGCTTGATACAACTACCTTGAATCCATATCCTGCTACAGCCCATGCTGCGTGTTCGCGGCTTGAGCCAGAACCGAAGTTCTTTCCGGCTACAAGGATAGTTCCGCTATAAGTAGGATCGTTAAGGACAAAAGAAGGAATAGGGTTACCGTCTTTGTCATAACGCCAGTCACGGAATAGGTTATCGCCAAAGCCTTGGCGTGAAGTCGCTTTAAGGAAGCGAGCTGGGATTATCTGGTCGGTATCTACATTTTCCATTGGCAATGGAATGCAAGTAGATGAGAAAGTTACAAATTTATCTTTCATAATTTTTTGCTGTGTGAGATTGGTTAGACATTTGCAGGATTTGTGATTTTGCCTGTAATAGCTGCAGCTGCAGCAACAAGTGGTCCGGCAAGGATAGTGCGTGAGCCAGGACCCTGGCGTCCTTCAAAGTTGCGGTTTGAAGTAGAAACTGCATATTTGCCTGCAGGAACCTTGTCTTCATTCATCGCAAGACAAGCAGAGCAGCCTGGTTGACGAAGTTCAAATCCAGCTTCTTCAAGAATCTTGTCGAGTCCTTCCTCGCGTATTTGCTTATCTACTCCCCATGAACCAGGAACAAGCCATGCAGTCACATTGTCGGCTTTCTTTTTGCCCTTAACGAAATTGGCAAAAGCTCGGAAATCTTCAATGCGTCCGTTAGTGCAAGAGCCTAGGAATACATAGTCGATAGTGTGGCCTTCTAGTTTCTGTCCAGCTTCAAATCCCATGTATTCAAGAGATTTCTGGAAAGAAATCTTTCCTGCTTCATCAATCTGGTCAATTGTAGGGATTGAATCTTCAATGCCCATACCCATACCAGGGTTAGTTCCATAGGTGATGCGAGGATTGATGTCGGCAGCATCGAAGTTGATTTCCTTGTCAAATACTGCATCGTCGTCACTCTTCAATGTTTTCCAGTAAGCAAGAGCCTTGTCCCAATCTTCACCCTTAGGAGCAAATTCGCGTCCCTTTACATATTCGAAAGTAGTCTCATCAGGAGCAATCATACCGCCACGAGCACCCATTTCGATACTTAGGTTGCACACTGTCATGCGTTCTTCCATTGACAGGTTGCGTATTGCTTCACCTGCATATTCAACAAAATATCCGGTAGCACCTCCAGTAGTCATCTTGCTGATGATGTAAAGAGCGATATCCTTTGCTGTAACGAAAGGCTTCAGCTTTCCGTTCACATTGATGCGCATTGTCTTTGGCTTAGGCTGTAGGATACATTGAGAAGCAAGAACCATTTCCACCTCGCTAGTACCGATACCGAAAGCAACTGCACCGAAAGCACCGTGAGTAGATGTGTGGCTGTCGCCGCACACGATAGTGTAGCCAGGAAGAGTGAGGCCGTTTTCAGGACCGATTACATGAATGATACCGTTCTTAGGGTGTCCCAATCCGTATAGTGTAACGCCGAATTCGTTTGCATTCTTAGTAAGTGTTTCCACTTGATTGCGTGAAACCGGGTCTTGTATAGGTTTATCTTGATTAAGGGTAGGGATATTGTGGTCAGGAGAACAGAATGTCTTTTCTGGGCGGAATACTTTGATGCCGCGTTCTCTTAGTCCAGCAAAAGCTTGAGGACTTGTTACCTCGTGGCAATAGTGGCGGTCAATGTATAGCTGTGATGGACCACCAGGAATCAAGTTTACCACATGCGCATCCCATATTTTGTCAAATAGAGTGTTCATAATGCGTTTATTTATATAGATTAATTGATTTTAGTTTACGAATTTGTTTATTGCATCTATAAATGCCTCGGTTGAAGCAGCTATGATGTCGGTATTTGCCGAGAAGCCATAGTAGTGGTTGCCTTCATATTCCACTGTCATGTGTACCTTACCCACATCGTTGCTTCCTCGTGTGATAGCCTGAATCAAGAATTCTTGAACTACCATGTGGCGGTGAATGATCTGCTTGATTGCAGTAATAGCAGCATCTACCGGACCATTACCAGTTGCGCATGCTTCAAATTTCTCGCCTGCAATGCTCAAGCCGACGCTGGCAACGGAGCGTACACCTACGCCCGAAGTCACTTGAAGGTAATCCAGCTTGATGCGGGCATCTTTGTCGCGATGCTTGCCTGCCAGTACCATGATGTCGTCATCGGTAATATTCTTCTTGCGGTCGGCAAGTTTCAGGAATTCCTGGTATGCCACATCTAGTTCCTCCTTGCTCATCTCGATACCAAGAACTTGCAAGCGGTGCTTAAGGGCAGCATGTCCGCTACGGGCAGTAAGAACGATAGAGTTAGGATCTTCTATACCCACATCTTTAGGGTCGATGATCTCGTAGCTTTCGCGATTCTTAAGCACGCCGTCCTGGTGAATGCCCGAAGAGTGTGCAAATGCATTGCGTCCCACGATAGCCTTGTTTGGCTGAATAGGCATATTCATAAGACTGGAAACCATGCGGCTAGTCTTGTATATTTTTGTAGTGTTGATGTTTGTGGTAATGTCAAGATCCTTGTGGCTCTTGAATATCATTGCCACTTCTTCAAGAGAAGTGTTGCCGGCGCGTTCACCGATACCGTTAATAGTCACCTCTGCTTGGCGAGCACCGTTAAGGATACCAGAGATAGTGTTGGCGGTTGCCATACCAAGGTCGTTGTGGCAGTGAGTAGCTATAGTCACTTTGTCAATGCCGTCAACATGGTCAATCAGATATTTGATTTTAGCACCGAATTCAGCTGGCAGACAGTATCCTGTAGTGTCAGGAATATTTATCACAGTAGCTCCCGCCTTGATTACAGCCTCCACTACTCGAGCAAGATATTCGTTGTCGGTACGGCCTGCATCTTCGGCATAGAACTGAACATCTTCAACATGCTTCTTTGCATATTTCACGCAAGCGATAGCTCTTTCGAGAATCTCTTCGCGAGTGCTGTTGAATTTGTACTTGATGTGATAATCGGAAGTGCCTATACCTGTGTGTATACGCTTGCGCTTTGCATATCTCAATGCTTCAGCAGCCACATCAATATCTTTTTCCACTGCTCTGGTCAGAGCGCATATGCTTGGCCATGTCACAGCTTTAGAGATTTCTATTACAGAGTTGTAGTCGCCTGGGCTTGAAACGGGGAAACCTGCTTCGATAACATCAACGCCGAGGCTTTCCAATGCTTTTGCTACCTGTATTTTTTCTACGGTGTTAAGCTGACAGCCTGGAACCTGTTCTCCGTCTCTAAGTGTCGTGTCGAAAATAAATAATCTGTTGCTCATATTTATGTTGTTATTGTTTTTTCTAAAATAAAAAACCTTTCTCGTTTTTCAAGAAAGGTTGTATATAAAGCAATTTCTGTTTTTTGTCAAATTTTAAATAGTCTACCATATATATAACCTTCTCATTGCGTGATAATAATACCCAGCAGCAGAATAATGGAAATAATAATGTTAGACAAATTTCTGTTCATTTTTTTATGCTTTTATTTTATGGTCGCAAATTTAGTCATTATCTTGTACATATACAAATAATTGATACTATTTTATTGGCATTTGTGATGAAATATTAATTAAATAGCCCCTTATGCTATCATTTTTATACAAAAAACGCATTTGTGTGCATAAAAATTAATTATTATGGGGAAGATAATGAACTCGGTTTCGATCTGGGGGCTTTTCTTTTGCCCCCTTTCTTATTGAGATTACATGAGTATCCGGATAATTCAATAGCAGTTAATCAATAATGTGCTTCCGGTAATTTTTTTGAAATAAATTGAAATATTTTTTCATATTGCTTGGAATTAAGAAAAAGTTACTATCTTTGCAGTATCCAATTTGGTGGTGTCGGGGAGCCTTCGGGTCCGATGCCGCCTTTTTTATCCAAATTGAAAGTTTTTTATCTCAAGTCCCTTGGCTCTGTTGATTATACATTTTTCATATTGCTTGGAATTGAAAAATTGTTACTATATTTGCAATAAAGAATAGTGCATAAATTCCTAATAGGGGTTCAGATAACCTCGCTGGATTATGTGCTATTCTTTTTTATAAAGGACATAAACAGCCTCTGTGCAGTTCTTGTATACATCTGTCTTAACTACCCAGACATCGCCCTTATGAGGCAATTCATAGATATGGTATCCTGTAACGCCTCGATGTATCTTCTTTTTAATATTAGCAATATCTTTTGGATCACTTAAGTCTTTACCTTCCTCCTTTATTGAGAACCGGATAATTCAATAGCAGTCAATCAATAATGTGCTTCCGGTAATTTATTTTGAAATAAATTGAAATATTTGTTCATATTGCTTGGAATTAAGAAAAAGTTACTACATTTGCAATATCCAATTTGGCGAGGTCGGGGAGCCTTCGGGTCCGACGTCGCATTTTTTATTCAAAATCAAAGGTCTTTTTCTCAAGTCCTTTGGCACTGTTGATTATACATTTTTCATATTGCTTGGAATTGAAAAAAGTTACTATCTTTGCAATATCCAATTTGGCGAGGTCGGGGAGCCTTCGGGTCCGACGTCGCTTTTTTTTATTCAAAATCAAAGGTCTTTTTCTCAAGTCCTTTGGCACTGTTGATTATACATTTTTCATATTGCTTGGAATTAAGAAAAAGTTACTATCTTTGCAATATCCAATTTGGCGAGGTCGGGGAGCCTTCGGGTCCGACGTCGCATTTTTATTCAAAATCAAAGGTCTTTATCTCAAGTCCTTTGGAACTGTTAATCACACAGACGATATGACGAATCTGAAGTTCTCTGGATGTCAATGATGTCATATATTCATACCCTTTAGTTATTTTATCAGGGGCGAACATTGAAGGATCGTCAAAATATAAGCATAGCGTATCTGCATATTCGTGTATATCTGTTCTTGCATTAAACTTGACAAGCTGTTTGTTCTTCGCCCCAATAGCGGCTCCATAGTGTGCTTTGCTCTTGGTAATGGATTTGATGTCCATACGAATACCGTCTAACACCATATCAAGCGATGTAAGTACATTTCCGTCCCGTCCTTTCTTCTGTTCGTCCGCCAGGATAATGCTATGTCCACAAGAATATAGACTGCTGACCAATTTCTTCTCAAGTCTGAAACCTTCATCGCTACCTTCATTGTGCCCGATGTGTGTTGCTTTCAATGCCCAAGTTGTTGGATTGAATTCAACCTCTTTGTGTCGTTTGTCCTTTGAAAGTCTATCGTATAGTTTTCTGTTATCTTCGATGCGTTGGCGTTTCGATTCTTTTGTTTTGCCGTCATAGCAAGCCCGTACAAGTTTGCAAGCAACGCAAAGTTCATTGTCCGGGATAAACGGTTTCGCTCACTCCATGGAGTGCAGCGTGTTCAGGTCGCACACTTCCGTCCCCTGCAGTGCGATACTGCAAATTGTAACGATCGCCGTCTTGCATAAAGTCTTCCCATTGCGCAGCCATTTCTGCCGACGAATGCACGAAGTTGTATTCGGCTCGAAGGTAGTTCTTGTTGTAGGTCTTGTCTATCTTCCGGACATCGTTCAAAAAGCGTTCGAACGGCTTTTTATTGCCATTCTCATCGAGCAGAGACGGGGATGCTTCATTCAGTTCGTGGAAGATTACTGCAATAAAAAAGCGCTTTGCAGAAGCAAAACGCCGTTATGGGTTAAAGTAGATGGTAAATTAAAGTAACGGATGTCCACAATCAGATCCTTCTTTGGAAACGACATAAGAAAAACCAAATCCAAAAAACAAACCAATATAAGTACACAAAACGAACTTAAATAAAGTCCAACCTATGACAAATGGTAGAATTATATGAATTATAATTGTAATCCCAAAAATGGCACAAGCATGTTTTTTGATAAATTTTTTCATGTCATTCTTATTTTAATGGATTTGATAGTACAAATATAACAAAAATAATATATAAAACAATGGCTGATACGGTGAAAAATAAGATAGAGTCAAAAGCCGAAATGTGTCTGCAATGAGGAAATAAAAAAGCGCTTTGCAGAAGCAAAGCGCCGTTATGGGTTAAAGTAAAATTATTATAAAAAAGGATAGCCCCCCTCTTTATCAATGGCATAATTGAAAGCAAACCCAAAAAACAAACCAGCTGAAGCAGTTAAGATTAACTTAAATGTTTCCCAACCTAGGATTAATAATAGAATAAAATGAATAAGTATTATAATCCAGAAAATGGCACAAGCATGTTTTTTGATAAATTTTTTCATGTCATTTTTATTTTAATGGATTTGATAGTACAAATATAACAAAAATAATATATAAAACAATGGCTGATACGGTGAAAAATAAGATAGAGTCAAAAGACGAAATGTGTCTGCAATGAGGAAATAAAAAAGCGTTTCGCCGAAGCAAAACGCCGTTATGGGTTGAAGTAGGTTACTTTTAAAATAAGTTACTCTTCAAAAAAATCTTTACCAAAGATACGACGATAAGTTTTAGGGCATAAAGTATTAAACATCAGTAATATCATACTGATTAATGCACCTATTGGAACGACATAGCCAAAAAATCCACAAAAAATCGTATCAAAAAAATCTCTCTTAACTGTAACAGTTTATAATCTATATCCCAAAGATATGAAAAATGTTTCATATACGATAAGTTTAGTCAAAAAAACATATTACTTTAGTGCTTGTTGTGATTCCTGTAATATTGTGATGATGGTTTAGTGCAAAAAAAGCGTCCAATCTTTCGGGATTGAACGCTTAGCAATTTCTTGATGGAGAATCAGTCTCCTAAATATGTCTTTAGCAGGCGGCTCTTTTGTCCCTTTAGCCTGCGGATAGCCTTTTCTTTTATTTGGCGTACGCGCTCGCGAGTAAGGTCAAATTTTGCACCGATTTCTTCTAGAGTCATTTCCTGGCATCCAATACCGAAGAACATCTTCAAAATGTCGCGTTCGCGTTCGTGTAGCTGGTTGAGCGCACGGTCTACTTCCTTAGAAAGGGATTCCTGGTTCAGTGAAGAATCGGCCATAGGAGAATCGTCGTTGGTGAGCACATCAAGCAGGCTGTTGTCTTCTCCTTCAACAAAAGGAGCATCTACCGAGATGTGTCGTCCTGATACTTTCAATGTGTCGGAAATCTTGTCTACAGGAATTTCCAGTTGTTCAGCCAATTCTTCGGCTGACGGGCGACGCTCATTCTCTTGCTCAAATTTTGAAAGGGCTTTACCAATCTTGTTAAGCGAGCCAACTTGGTTGAGAGGGAGGCGTACAATGCGTGATTGCTCAGCCAAAGCCTGAAGGATTGACTGACGAATCCACCACACTGCATAGGAAATGAACTTGAAGCCTCTTGTCTCGTCAAATTTCTGAGCTGCTTTAATCAAGCCTAGATTGCCTTCGTTGATCAAGTCGGGCAGACTCAATCCTTGGTTCTGGTATTGTTTTGCTACAGAAACGACGAAACGGAGATTGGCGCGAGTGAGTTTTTCTAGTGCTGCGTGGTCTCCTTTCTTGATCGCTTGTGCCAACTCTACTTCTTCTTCAACTGAGATGAGCTCTTCTCGGCCTATCTCTTGAAGGTATTTGTCAAGCGAGGCACTTTCGCGATTGGTAATTGATTTGGTAATCTTTAATTGTCTCATTTTATACTAAGAGAATTTTAAGCATGCAAAGATAGTTGATTTTTGTGGAAAATTCTAATGTTTAGGATAAAAATATCCAAGAATTTATGCTATTTCCGATAGAATAACACTATAAAATAGAGTTTATTGTGCCGCTTGTGAAAGTTTAACATAAAAAATAGGTAGCGCATGCGTGGCGCTACCTATTGGATATTGAGCTATTGATATTGTTTATTTGTCGGAAAGGTTCACTGCGTAATAGTCTTCTTTGCCGTCGGGGTGAATACCTATCACTATCATGACTTTGCGTTTGCCTGGATTGCTCATGATAGAGTTGTATATGTTCTCTATGTCGTCGCGGCTGTTTACAGGCGTGTTGTTTATTTCGAGAATTATAAAACCGTCTTTGATACCTGCGTTGCGGAATTTTCCAGCCTTCACGCCAACAACTTCCACGCCATTGCTTATCTGCAATTCTTTCTTTTGCTCGTCGCTCAACGCCATGAATCCGCAACCTAGAGAAGCGATCGTAGAGTTCTTGGTTAGCTTGGTGTTGCCTTGGTCATTGCGTAGTGTTGCAGATGTATTGAAAGTCTTGTTATTGCGGATGTAGGTGATTTCAATCTTGTCGCCAGGGCGAAGCTTGTTCATCTGTTCCATTATCTGTCCGCTGCTTTTCACCGTGTTGCCGTTGAGCTTGGTTATTACATCACCTTCCTGCAAGCCTGCCTGCATTGCAGCGCTGCGGTCGCTCACGCTTGCAACATAAAGACCTTCAGATGTAGCTGTGATGCCTTTTTCTTTTGCAAGTTCGGCGTTAAGAGGCTGATAGGTGATACCGAGAACAGCTCTTTGTACGCTGCCATATTCTTTCAGGTCTTTTACGACTTTATTTACGGTAGAAGATGGAATTGCGAATGAGTATCCGGCATAGTTGCCCGTTTGAGAGTAAATTGCAGTGTTGATACCTACAAGCTCTCCGTTGATGTTTACAAGAGCTCCGCCGCTATTGCCTTGATTTACTGCGGCATCGGTCTGTATGAACGAGTCAATTGAATTTGCGCGTGAAGAAGTAGCTTCACCTATGTTGCGCGCCTTAGCGCTGACGATACCTGCTGTTACGGTAGATGTGAAACCGAAAGGATTGCCAACAGCTAGAACCCATTCACCAACCTTCAGCGCATCGGAATCGCCGAATGTTATTGCATGAAGATCCTTAGCTTCGATTTTAAGCAATGCCAAGTCGGTGCTTTCGTCGGAGCCGATAACCTTTGCAGTGTATTTCTCGTTGTTGTTAAGCGTTACTTCTAGCTTTTCGGCACTCTTGATCACATGGTTGTTGGTTACAATGTAACCGTCGGGAGAAATAATCACGCCCGAGCCAAGTCCAAGAGGCTGCATCTTGTCGCTTTCCTGCTGAGGCTGTTGACGGCGTGGTGCGTTATTGCCATATCCAGGACCGAAGAAGAATTCAAACGGGTCGAAGAAGCGGTTGCCTTGATATTGTTGACGCTGAACGCTTGCATAGGTCTTTATGCTCACTACACAGTTGATTGTGTTTTCGGCAGCTACCGTGAAATCGGTATCGCTAGATGGAATGCGATTGCTTGTGCGTATAAAATTCTTGTCTTCTTTCTTGACATAATAATTGTCGGCAACAACAGTCAAGGTAGAACCTAAAATAGCTGCTGCAAATAGAGCTAAAAATAATTTACCAGTTGTTTTCATAACTTATAGTGTTAAATTAAAAGTTGTTTTAAAATTTAAATAGTTAAAAATTAACTTTTGAATTCGATTGTAAAAGTATATGATTATTTCAAATATACGATATATAGTGATGCGATTTTAAACTAATTTAATAGAGGTCAAAGGTGTTTTAAACAATATTTGTAATAAAAGTAGTAACTTTGCGCCGTGATAGTATGGCGGTTTGTCGCTCACCGGCCAGTACGGTGTGAGGAAAGTCCGGGCAACACAGAGCATCATATTTCCTAACGGGAAGCTATCGGTGACGGTAGAGTAGTGTGACAGAAAATAACCGCCTTCCTTATGGGAGGTAAGGGTGAAAATGTGAGGTAAGAGCTCACGGACCAGCATGGCGACATGATGGTGGCATGCCTTATGAGTTGCAAGGTCAAGTATATCGGCATTTAAGGGTTGCTCGTCCATTGCCGAGGGGTAGACTGCTAAAGCGCAGTGGCGACATTGCGTTCAGATAAATGACAAACGGGCTGTTCCATAGCGGAACGCTTACATAACCCGGCTTATAACCGTACTATCCGAATATAGCAAAAGCGGCGCTAGGCCGCTTTTGTCGTTTATTGTTGTGGTTGCTGCTTGTATCGAGGAAAACGGAATACTATTGAGAGCACAACCATGATAGCAAGTGCCCATGCGTAGTACAAGTGCGGAAGGAAAGAAACCGGTGACACGCCTGCAAGTCCGGCAGCCAGTAGTATCTGTGCTCCGTAAGGGATAATGCATTGAACGATGCAGGAGCATGTGTCCAGTATGCTTGCTACTTTTCTTGGCACAAGATTGTATTTTTCCGATATCTTTCGGCTTAGTTCTCCTACTGTGATAATAGCGATTGTATTGTTTGCGGTACATACATTCACTATGCTTACCAGTAACGCGATTGTGGTTTGTGCTCCGCGCATACCGCTTATGTGCTTAGTGAGCCAGCCAATAAGGAATTCAATACCGCCATTGTGTTTTATCATAGCTAGCATGCCTGCTGCTAACAGTGTTACAACGATGAGATCGCCCATTCCGGAAATGCCGCTACCCATGTAGCTGCACATGTCAAGCAAATGAATGTCGGTGAAGCAGAACCCTGCTATGATTGAAGCAATGATGCCTATGGTGAGAACTGCAAGAACATTCATTCCTGCTATAGCCATTCCTATTACGGCAAGATAGGGTATGACCAGGTAAGGCGATGCGGCCGCAGCTGTGGTAGTTGTATAAGTGTCGGTCTGCCCTAATATTATATATGTAATCAACACCATAATGGCTGCTGGTAGTGCAATCCAAAGATTGGCCTTGAATTTGTCGTTCATTTTACAGCCTTGACTGCGTGTGGCTGCAATGGTGGTGTCGGAAATAAATGAAAGGTTGTCCCCGAAAAATGAACCGCCAATGACGACTGCGACAAAAAATGGTATATCAACGCCTGTACTTTCGGCCAGTTGTAGTGCAAAGGGGGTAAGGGATACGATGGTGCCAACTGAAGTGCCTATTGATAGCGAAATGAAACATGATGCCAGGAATATACCGGGAATAAGGAACTCTTGTGGCAGAATCTGCAATGTGAGGTTTACAGTTGCATCTATAGCCCCAATTTCTTTAGCCAAATGAGCAAATGCCCCTGCAAGAATGAAAATCCATATCATATATAATATGTCGGGGTTTGCGGCACCTTGAGAAAATATGTTCAAGCGCTCTTTAAGCGGTTCTTTGCGTGAAGATGTGACAATCGCCCATATTGATGCAACTATGAATGCAACAGATATGGGCATCTTGTAGAAATCGTTGACCGCAATCGATACGGCCAGATAGAATATAAGAAATATCGCAATGGGCGATAGAGCTAACAAGCCTTTTGCTTTAGAAGTCATGTTGATATTGTGTTTATTGAAATGCAAAAGTAAAAATTTTTTCCTATATGCCGAACTTTTGTGTGTATAGCAATGTTTAGTAGTCAGATAAAAGTAGTTTTTTCATGATTAGTTAGACATAAATATTCGTACTTTTCTCATAATGTTAGCGCGTGAGCGTTGTTTTAGCACTTAAAAGCATAATGTGATTAAAGGATGTGGCGGGATTGCGTGAGCTATTCCGTCGCGTTGTTGTTGCATTGTTTATAAAAAAAGGCAAATTTTTCAATTATGTAGATAAAATATTTGTGTATTTAAGATAAATATACTACTTTTGTGCATATAATTTCAATTACAGAATAATAAATATACAATTTATACATATTTAGACTATGGAGTCAAAGAAATTTTTATTGCAGGAAAAGGATATACCAACAGCATGGTATAATGTTATGGCTGAAATGAAAAACAAGCCAAAACCTCTTTTGAATCCAAAGACAAAAGAGCCTATGAAATCGGAAGACTTGTATCCGTTGTTCTCGAAAGCCGCTTCACATCAGGAGTTGAATGCTACTGATGCATGGATTGAAATTCCAGAAGAAGTAAGGGATATGTATAAGATATGGCGTCCGACTCCACTTGTTCGTGCTTACGGGCTAGAAAAGATGCTAGATACACCTGCGCATATATACTTCAAGAATGAAAGTGTGAGCCCGGTAGGATCTCATAAACTGAATTCTGCTATACCGCAAGCATATTACTGCAAGCAAGAAGGCGTTACCAATATAACCACAGAAACTGGTGCAGGACAATGGGGTGCTGCGTTGTCAATGGCAGCAAAGCACTTTGGTCTGGAATTGGCTGTATATATGGTTAAAGTGTCTTATCATCAGAAACCTTACCGCCGTTCTATAATGCAGACTTATGGCGCCCAGGTGATAGCATCTCCAAGTATGTCTACTAAAGCCGGTCGCAAGATAATTACAGATACGCCTAATTATCAAGGTTCTTTAGGTACTGCTATATCGGAAGCTGTAGAACTAGCTATGTCAACACCTAATTGTAAATATGCACTTGGCTCGGTAATGAATCATGTGGCACTGCACCAGACAGTAATAGGTCTTGAAGCAGAAAAGCAAATGGAAATGGCAGGAGAGTATCCCGATGTAGTGATTGGCTGTTTCGGCGGTGGCAGTAACTTTGCTGGTATCTCATTCCCATTCATGCGTCATAATTTTACGGGTGAACGCAATACACGGTTCGTTGCGGCAGAACCTGCTTCTTGTCCTAAACTTACACGAGGCGTTATGCAGTATGATTTCGGTGATGAAGCCGGATATACACCAATGATACCAATGTATACACTAGGTCATAACTTCTCTCCGGCAAATATACATGCAGGAGGTTTGCGCTACCATGGAGCCGGTTCGATTGTGAGCCAGTTGAAGAATGATGGTTATCTAGAAGCTGTTGATATTCAGCAATTGGAGACATTTAAGGCTGCGACTATGTTTGCTCAAGCAGAAGGCTTGATACCAGCACCTGAGTCATCTCATGCAATTGCCGCTGCTATCCGCGAAGCAGAGCAAGCTAAATTGGAAGGCAAGTCAAAAGTTATTCTGTTTAATCTGTCAGGTCATGGATTGATAGATATGGCAGCATATGATCAATACATAATGGGAGATTTGGCTAACTATGATGTTCCTCAAAGTGAAATTGACAAAAACATTTCACAACTGGAAAAATTGCTTTGATTAAATAGGGTTTCTAATCTGAATTAATAACATAAGGGAGGGCAGTGCTGTCTTTCCTTATATTATATATGACACATTATATAGTGGCATGCTTTTTGCTACTTCCAGAATAACACTTAATTTATAACAGATATGGGTATATATGTAATTTTTATTGTGATAGCATTAGTGAGCTATCTAGTACAATCATCATTGAAAAACAAGTTTGAGCGTTATTCTCAAATGCCTATTGCCATGACAGGAAAGGAAGTAGCTGAAAAGATGTTGCATGACAATGGTATTTATGATGTGAGAGTAATAAGTACTCCAGGAATGCTCACCGACCATTTCAATCCTACAGATAAAACTGTGAACTTGAGTGAAGGCGTATATTCAAGCAATAGTGTGGCAGCAGCTGCTGTTGCTGCTCATGAATGTGGTCATGCTGTTCAGCATGCTACAAAATACGGCGCGTTGCAGTTGCGCTCATCATTGGTTCCGATTGTTAGTTTTGCTTCTCAGTGGATATCATGGGTGCTGCTTGCGGGTATACTGTTAATTGAAGTAATGCCGCAAATAATGCTTGCTGGGATTATATTGTTTGCAATGACAACATTGTTCAGTATTGTCACATTGCCGGTAGAAATAAATGCAAGTCATCGTGCTCTAGTGTGGCTAGACCGTTCAGGCATTGCAACTGGCCGCAATAATGAATGTGCAAAAGATGCATTGAAGTCGGCAGCATATACATATGTTGTGGCTGCGTTGGGTTCGCTCGCAACGCTGATGTATTATGTCATGATTTTTATGGGTCGTCGCAGAGATTAAGAGCGGAAAAATGCGTATATTTGCAAAAAAATAATTAATAATGGCACAAAAACCATCAATTCCAAAGGGAACTAGAGATTTTTCGCCTGAAGAAATGGCGAAGCGTAATTATATTTTCAATACAATTAAAGATGTTTTCTTGTTGTATGGCTTCCAGCAGATAGAAACTCCTGCGATGGAGAATCTTTCAACGCTGATGGGTAAGTACGGAGAAGAAGGCGACAAATTACTTTTTAAGATATTGAATAGTGGTGATTTCTTAAGAGACGCGAGCGATGAGATGCTTTCGTCAAGAGATTGCCTGCATTTGACACCAAAATTGTGTGAAAAAGGACTTCGCTATGACTTGACAGTTCCATTCGCAAGATATGTGGTGCAGCATCGTAATGAGTTGCAGTTCCCATTCAAGCGTTATCAGATACAGCCGGTGTGGCGTGCTGACCGTCCTCAAAAGGGCCGCTACCGCGAGTTCTATCAGTGTGATGCCGATGTTGTGGGAAGTGATTCTCTTGTGAATGAGGTGGAATTGATTTCCCTTATTGATGAGGTCTTCTTCCGTTTCGGCATAAACATTACGATTAAGTTGAATAACCGTAAGATTCTTAGCGGTATTGCCGAGATGATAGGTGCGCCGGAAAAGATAGTTGATATTACTGTTGCGATTGATAAAATCGACAAAATCGGTATAGATAATGTCAATGCAGAACTGAAAGAAAAAGGCTTGAGCGATGAAGCGATAGCTACATTGCGTCCTTTGCTTGAATTGTCAGGAACAAACAATGAAAAGATCTCTACGCTAGAAACTTTATTGGCAAGTAGTGAAATAGGCGTAAAAGGTATAGAAGAACTGAAGTATGTAATTTCAAGTGCCGATGAAATGGGATTGCGTTCTACACTCGAGCTAGATGTTTCACTTGCTAGAGGTTTGAATTACTATACAGGAAGCATTCTTGAAGTGAAAGCCAATGATGTGGAGATGGGTAGCATTACTGGAGGCGGACGCTATGACAACCTGACAGGCGTGTTCGGTATGGACGGTGTGAGTGGTGTGGGCATTAGTTTCGGCGCTGATAGAATATTTGATGTGCTTAACACTCTAAATCTATATCCTGCAGACACTTGTGCTACAACTAAGGTAATCTTCATGAATTTTGGCGATGCTGAGGCTAAGCAGTCTTTGAAATATGTTATGCAGTTGAGAAAGGAAGGAATTTCGGCTGAACTGTATCCAGAATCATCTAAAATGAAGAAGCAGATGACCTATGCCAACGGAAAGAATATACCATTTGTCGCAATGGTGGGAGAAACCGAGTTGGCTGAAGGTAAAGTTGCTTTAAAGAATATGTCTACAGGAGAACAGGAACTTCTGGATATTTCTAAGGTAATTGAAAAATTAAAATAATAAAGTTCCCGTGAGGGAACTTTTGTTTTTATGATATGATAAAATTCTTAAAAACTTGGATCTTGCCAATATCCATGATTGGCGGAGTGCTGCTGCATAATTATATTGGATTTATTTCATGGTTATCGCCAGTGCTTATTTTCTGCATGCTTACCATTACATTTACTAGGCTTAATCCTGCAGAATTCAAGATTACACGGTTTCACTGGAGCTTATTGGCATTGCAGTTCTTAGGTTGCTGGGCAGTATACTATATATTGTATTTTATTAATCCAATTGTAGCTGAAGGTGCGTTCTTATGCGTTTTCATTTCAACGGCAACATCGGCTCCGGTCGTAACTGGTATGCTTGGAGGAAGCATTTCTACTCTAGCAGTGTATTCGTTGCTCAGCAATATGGTACTGGCACTAACGGCTCCGATGTTCTTATCATGGATTGAAATAGGTCGAGAAATTGAATTCATAGAGTCATTCCAGAGAATAGGGACACAGGTAGTACCGATGCTCGTAATACCATTGGCGCTAGCGCTGCTCATGAGGAAATTCTTGCCTAAATTGCATAAGACTCTTTCTAGCCATCAAACAATTTCGTTTTGGCTATGGGCATGTGCTTTGTTTATCGTAATGGGAAATGCAGTAAGTTTTGTGATGAAGCAACCAGTATCGGAAATAGATACAATGTGTTACCTTGCATTGGTATCCTTGATTGTATGTTGTTTACAGTTCTATGTAGGCCGAAAAGTAGGAGCAAGATTCGGTGATAAAGTAGCAGGTGCACAAGCACTAGGGCAGAAAAATACAGTGCTGGCACTATGGCTGTCTTTAACATACTTGAATCCAATAATATCGGTTGCTCCTGCAGCATATATAGCATGGCAGAATATAATTAATAGTACTCAGATTTATCTGAAAACCAGGCAGGCTAGAAAAGCATGAAGTAAATGTTTTTTGCAAAAAACATTTAAAGTGCTATTGGGTTATGCATAAATAACATATCTTTGTATATGCAAATACAACATTGTGAATAATATTTGTAGACATAATAATAGAAAACATGATATAGGATATGGAAAGTATGTATGAGAAATTGATGGAGTTGCCGCTGTTTCAGGGTGTAAGCCGTGATAAATTGTCGGAACTGATAGAGAAAACTCCATTCCATTTCGTTAAATATACAGAAGGTCAACAAATAGTTGCAGCTAATGATGTGTGTACTCACATCAGATTTATAATTTCAGGAGAGGTGGAGGTCGAAATACCTAGCACTAATCGTCGTGTAATTGTATCGGAAACGCTAGTAGGACCAGATGTGATAGGTCCGGATTATCTCTTTGGCCGTAATACATTCTATCCATTCAATGCAGTAGCTCTTACCGATTGCGGTGTTCTGCAGATAGTAAAAGCCGATTTCATTAATATTTTAATGAGTGATAAAGTGTTCCTTTTTAATATGCTGAACATTTTATCGCGTAATTCACAGAAGAGTACTTTCGGCATTATGGCACTTTCATCGGGTACGATAGCAGAGCGTCTTGCATTTATTGTGACATCTTTGACGCAACGAGGAAGCAAAGATGTGAAAATTATATATAAGCAAAAAGATTTGTGCAGTATTTTAGGTGTGCAGCGTTCATCTCTCATTAATGCTTTGACAAAGATGAAAGAAGATGGTGTTATTGATTACACGCTTTCGGAAATAACGGTACTAGACCGAAATGATTTACTTGATATACTCCACTCTGAAGAATAACTTCTAATGAATATAACCGATATGGCAAAATATACATATAGAACTCAAGGGACATGCTCTTCGCAAATAAATATTGATGTGGAGAATGGTGTGATAAATGAGGTTGAATTCTTTGGCGGTTGCAATGGAAACTTGCAAGGCATTTCAAGACTTGTGAAAGGAATGAAATGCGAAGATGCTATCTCAAGACTAGAGGGTATTAAGTGCGGTTTTAAACCAACTTCATGTCCCGATCAGTTGGCTCAAGCCCTAAAAGCTATTTCTAAATTGTAATGCTTTACCTGTAGTCTTTTAGCTGTGACTGCAGTTTCTGTCGCGCAAAAAAGATTCTGCTTTTTACAGTGCCTAGCGGAAGGTTCATCTTTTCCGCTATCTCGTTATACTTGAACCCTGCAATATGCATGGTAAAAGGGATACGGTATTCGTCGGAAAATTGGTTTATGGCTTTTGTGATTTCTTTTACATTATAAGAGCATTCTGGTGTTGAAAATCCCGATTCTTGTGGCAGATTCAGATGGTATAGGTCTTCACTTTTATCTACCATTGTGTTATTACGGACAATTCGTCTATAATTGTTTATGAATATGTTTCTCATTATGGTGAATACCCAGCCTTTGAAATTAGTGCCTTCTGCAAACTTTTCCTGATTATCAAGTACTTTTAGAGTGGTGTCCTGTAACAAGTCACGCGCTTCCTCACGATCTGAAGTGAGAGTATAGGCAAAATTCAGCATATTGTCTTGAAGATCTAGCAGCTGTTGCTGTAATATAGGTAAGGCATGTGTTTGCATAATCATAGTTTTTTGTTGTTCTCAGCATTAAAACATTTGGTGTTAGGGAAAGTTTCTAAAATAAAACAATGTTATATAGTTTTCACTTAATTTGAGATTAATAAATTGATGTACTGTAATGTGAACCCCGTTTACTAAGTAAACTTTCATTATCTTTGTACCAGATAAAATGAAGAATGATGATAGATAGAAGTAAGAGTCCTGATTTAAGTACATTTGTTGATTTGAAATTTGATTATCCAACCTATGTAACATTAAATAATGGGATTAAAGTTTATATAGTAAATAGCGGAGATCAAGATGTATGTAAGCTGGACATGCTGTATCGTGGCGGATTGTTAGAGGAAACAATGCCATTACAATCAATGGCATTGGCATCAATGCTTGTGCATGGTAGTAATGAATACACATCGGAACAGATGTCGGAATTGCTTGACTATAATGGTGCATACATGAATGCTATGAGTCACGATAACTTTACTCAAGTGTCCCTTAATTCACTGAATAGTAATCTTGAAAATGTGTTGCCTGCGTTGCGAAGTGTTTTGCTCTCGCCATCAATTCCAGAGCAAGAGTTTGATTTGTTGAAGATGCAAATAAAAAGTGCATATCGCAATGCCAAAGAGAGGGTTAAGTATTTGTCGCAGATGTCATGCCGAGGATTGTATTTTGGGAAAAAACACCCGTTTGCGCATATGATATGCGATGAAGATGTGGAGCGTTTGACAAGAGATGATGTGAAAGCGTTTCATGCAGAATATTATAAACCAGAAAATTGTGTGATGATTTTGTCTGGTAAAGTAGGTGATAAAGAATTGTCTCTCTTAGATAAATATTATGGAATTGAGACTTGTCATGGGGCGGCCTCTCAGATAAATGCCATTGAAAGAACCCCGTCTGATACATATAATGTTTTGGTGAATAAAGAAGATGCATTG
Source organism: Muribaculaceae bacterium (assembly GCA_017391675.1). Classification (GTDB taxonomy): domain Bacteria; phylum Bacteroidota; class Bacteroidia; order Bacteroidales; family Muribaculaceae; genus RGIG4576. The sequence goes on along the minus strand of JAFOXR010000061.1, from coordinate 1,159 downwards.
CAATCTTCGGTGTATATGATACATGGCTCTATTCCAAGAAATCATCATGACTATATTAAATTGAGAATACTGATAACTGCATTGGGTGGGTATTTTGGAAGCCGATTGATGCAAAATATACGAGAAGAAAAGGGGTATACTTATGGAATTAGTTCAATGCTTGTCGGACGACGGGGAGATGCAAAAATTGTGATAAGTAGTGAATGTGATACGAAATATACTTATCCTTTAATATCGGAAGTAAATAATGAAATTAAAAAGCTGCAAAACGAACTGATGCCCATTGAAGAATTGGACATGGTGAAAAATTGCATGCTTAGCGATTTGGCTAAGACTCTTGATTCACCGTTGTCAATGGCTTCTGTCGTTAGTTCAAATATACTTTATTCAACAGGAGTGGATTATTTTAATCGACAAGCTGAAGAAATAAATAGAGTATCTCCAGAGGAATTATTGGCTGTTGCAAATAAGTATATAGATGCGGATAAATTCTATATTGCAATAGCTGGAGATGAAAAACAATTGAAAATATAAAGCGTTTGTGTTGTTTTACTCATATTTTTTTGCGAAATTTGCGGTAATTTTCAAATTGACAATAATTGAATTAAAGAATAAAAATATTATGGCTAAAAAAAGTGCTTTACAAACAGCTCGTGCTGCATATCAGCCAAAATTGCCTTCAGCATTGTGGGGCGGTGTAGCAGCAGTAGAGGGTGAACCAACACAATCGGTAGCAGACCAAGAAGCAATCAAAGAATTGTTCCCTAACACTTATGGTCTTCCAGTCCTAACATTTGAAAAATCTTCAAAGAGTACAAAGTCGCATGAACCAATTAATGTGGGTGTGATTCTTTCTGGTGGTCAAGCTCCTGGCGGTCACAATGTGATAAGCGGTTTGTTTGATGGTATCAAAGCAGTAAATAAGGATAGTCGTCTTTACGGTTTCTTGATGGGACCAGGTGGACTTGTTGATCACAAATATATGGAGTTGACATCAGCTATTATTGATGAATATCGTAATACTGGAGGTTTTGATATTATTGGTTCTGGCCGTACAAAACTAGAAAAGCCTGAACAATTTGAAAAAGGTCTTGAAATCCTTAAGGAACTTAATATCTCAGCTCTTGTAATCATTGGTGGTGATGATTCAAACACTAAC
>JAFOXR010000060.1 GCA_017391675.1 Muribaculaceae bacterium | reverse complement strand
CCTCCAGGCATACAGAATGCATTCACTTCGTTGCTCTTTACCAGAGTAAATTCCCAACTGTAATTTTTCAGCTCGCTCTCTTTGCCGTTTTCACGCAGATACTTCTCGGTGGCAGCAGCCAACTTTGAACCTACGCGGTCTACCATTGCCGACTGAGTCTTATTAGAAGACTTCTGAGCGGTCTTCATATAATCATTGTACTGGGTAAGACTCGCTGTAAGCACTTCACTGTCACTCACCAGATTCAATTGATTGCGCCCTGTTACTGCTACCGTGCTGCAACTGCTCAAGAACAAAGAAACAGCCGCTGCAAAATAAACCAACTTTTTCATATTTAATATTTTCTTATAATTCATCAATAAACATTGCGTAGCCACTCGGCATGCGACTTGCTCTCGTTGCGCGTCTTCCACAATTTTTCGTCAACAAACACCCGCAGTTTCAACTGCTGCCAGAACCCGAAAGCCTTCTCAGTGCAATGAAACACCAACGACGCTTCCATATTGACGAATCTATTGCGTATAAAATGGAAACTCACATCGGTACGGCTATACAATGGTGCCTGGAAATAAGGGTCTCCCATATTAAGCAGCGTGCCAAATAGCGGATAAAGCGGCATTACTCCCTTACCCACAAAGAATGTTTCTTCCACACTGATGCGTTTTTTCTCGGCTATCGCATTAACAAGCAAACCTGCACGATTCTGCCAGCCTCCCATCAGTCTTGAGCGTTGCAACGACACTAGCGCACCCGCCTTTATCATCAGGCTATCCATTGCAATCTTTCTTGTGAAATCAAGACCTACATATGGATTCACCATAATATCATCATTCACTCCCTCGGTTGCAGGAGCGTTCTTTCGGCGAGCCAAGTGATTCAACTGGGCATGTCCGCCCACAAGAAATATCCCTCGAGGATTCCACTGTCCGTTGAAATTTATATTGAAAGCCTCGCGACGATCCTCGCTCTGCAAGCTGCGCCAGTCCAACGACAGTTCAGCATAGCCCTTCGGTTTCACATACTGGATAAGCAGCCCTCTCACATTAGGCTGATGATATGCGATCGAATCGCTTAACAGATACTTCGGCAAAGGCGAAATGAACTGGGAACGAGGGAACATACCGAAACTTGCGTTCCAAGCTTTACCCTCATGTCGATAATATAGTGTAGGACACAGCTTATAGTCTTTCCACCCATTACCCACAGGTTGCACCCACGACACTCCTCCTGCAATGCGATGTGTTCCATTCAAGAACGACAATCCCACTTCAGGTGACAAACGAGATACGAAGATTGTTCCGTTAGCCGAATAATCATAATCGCATTCTCTATTGTCAAATATCGTGTTATAGTCAATGCTCCAGGTAAAACCTTGCGCATTGGCAAGAGCTACCGAAGCAAGCAATGTCACCAGAAAGACGAGTCTTCTCATCGATGCAATTATTTTCCTATTTTTTCCAACCCCGATTTAATGCGGGCAATGGTTTCGTATTTTCCTATAAGTTCTGTTATGTCAAACATGTGAGGACCCTTGCATTCACCCACTACTGTCAAACGGAATGCATTCATCACATTACCCATGTGATATCCCTTTTCGGTAATCCAACCTATCACGATGTCTTCGGCTGGCTTGCTAGAGAAATCCTCAATGCCTTCAAGCACGCCTATCAGTTCTTCCATGATAGCAGGAGT
>JAFOXR010000059.1 GCA_017391675.1 Muribaculaceae bacterium | reverse complement strand
TTCATCTATTACCCGATTAGTTCTTGTTAAGAATAACGAGCGCGCCTATTACTCCAGGTATCCATCCTGCTAGTGTTAGAAGCAACACGATAAGGATAGAGCCACAGCCTCTGTCATATACGGCAAGAGGTGGGAATAGGATTGCTAAAAGTACTCTGATTAGTGACATGTTGTTTAATTATTTAGGTTAATAATAGTTCATTTATTTCAGAAACAGGAATGTTGTTACACTTTCCTTGCCCAAGTAGAAAGCTTTCGCCTTGATAAGTTTCGCGTTTGACGGAACGGCTACAGGCTTGTCCCATGCAGGAGATTCGGCAGTAGGCTCGCTGCCGTCGGTAGTGTATCTCACAACCGCATCGGGGTATTGCTTATTGGCTAGCAGCATGCCGTCTTTCACAATGATACCAGGCTGACCGATATGGAAGTTCCTGCCGTATTTTGCGAATAGAGGCAGTTCCACCTTGCCTATCTGCATATTGTATTTAGCGCGTTCGTCAAGATACAGTTTGCTGTCGCAGTTGTCTTCACCCCACGATGGGTAAGCATTCCATGCTCGTTCCACAAGACCGAAAATCTTAGGGAATACATAAGACTGCACGGTGCTATAGCCTCGTATGGTTTCAGCCCATAGCTGAGCTTGAATGCCCACGATATTTTCTTTCTTCATAATGTCGGGCTTGCCTTTTGCCGCATTAGCCAGGTCTATCGGTTTGCCGTCAATTGTAAGGCGTGCCGAACGATAGATGTTGAACGGCTGTGCTTCCCATGAAGTGAATTCATTCACTACACCGCCCCAGTTGTGGCCGCGTTCGTCCTGATGACGGCTATACATGAAGTCAAGATAGAAATTGTTGGCATTGCTTAGAATCACAGGATAGCCGTTATTAGCAATATAATAAGGAATCGTGTCCTTGTTTCCCACAGTGCTCCAGCCGTTTATCATATAGAACCTCTTTGCCACTTTCTTGTCGAAGTCGGCAGGGTGCTTCATGGCAGCTTCTTGCCAAGCGCCTGCTTTAATGCCTTTAGCTTCAAGATATTCAGTTATCTGGTCGATATAGTATTCTTCTATTTGACGAATCTTGGTGTAGCCATTCTTTTTCATCATTTCGTGAATAGCAGGAGAATTATCCCACGCTCCATCGGCAACCTCGTCGCCGCCCAGATGCACGGTCTTTAGCTTTACGCCGGCTTGGTTGAACATGGATTCCAGTTCGTCAATAATTCTCTTGACAAAGCGGTAGGTGCCAGGCACAGCAAGATTAAGCACATTGTCGCTATAGCCCTGTACCGAAATGTAATTGGTAGTGTCCTTAGTGTCCCAAACGACAAACTCCTCAGCTTTAGCCGGGTCGATATCCTTGTATTTGTTGTATCTGTTCTTCAGCGAAAGAATTACAGCTCTTGAGTGCCCTGGAGTCTCGATTTCAGGAATGATTTCAATGCCTCGGTTATGGGCGTATTTGATAAGTTCAACAAATTCGTCGGCGGTGATGAATCCGTTGGCCGAAGTCGTCAGGTCATCGGGATTGCCGTTTCCTGCATAGGTCTGCATCAAGAAATCCTTTTCATCATGTGTCATGCCTTTCTTTGAGCCGAAAGATGTAAGTTCTGGAATTGACGGCATTTCAATGCGCCATGCTTCATCGTCATTGAAGTGGAACTGGAACACATTTATCTTGTAGCTTGCAAGAATGTCGATGAAGTCCTTCACGCTTTCATATGGCGTGTAGTTTCTTGAAATGTCAAGCATCATTCCTCGGTGACGCAAGTCTGGATAATCGCATATATCGGCTTCGGGAAGAATATTCTTGCCGTTGGTGCGTTCTAGAGCCGCAACTAGAGTCTTTACTCCGTTAAGTGTGCCTGCAGGAGAATTTCCTGCAATCTCAATGCCCTTGTTTGACACCTTTAGCTCATAGTACTCGTCGTTTTTGCTTTCGTCCTTCTTGATAGACAAATTCACAGGGAACGCTGCATTGCCGTCTACTTCAATGCCGCATAGCTGAGCCTTCTCGACCAGATAGCTCGCTGCGATGGACAATTCACTGGAGGCATTAACCTTTACCGTGCCTGGAACAGTTACCATGCTGCCCGAGCATTTTACCTCTTTAGGAGCAGGCAGAATGTCATATGCTCCTATTTCAATGTCTTTACCACTAGGATTTATTGATTCGTTAAAGGCGTAAACGAAATTTCCGTCGGGGTAATTAATATATTCCTGACCTTTAGCAGCCCATTGCAGAGGGTTGTTCATCGTAGGGCGTATGAATTCAATACCAATAGCCTTGCCGCCATGGAATGCGAAGTGTCCGCCATCGGGTCCGAAACAAACGCCAGGGTGCTTTCCGTTCTGTAGAATGTCAATGACAATAGAGTCGCCAGGAGCTAGAGGCTTGTACTTCTCGTTAGGTGTGAAATAGTAGTAGCCCTTCTTAACTGTCATAAGCGACAGCGGTGCATCATCATTGATTTTCATGGTGCGTGGGAACTGGTTGTAATAGAATGACCAGTTGCTGCCGAGTTCTTCATCGCTTATGTTGGTGAACACATATTTGCCGCTGTACTTGTTGGGCTTGATGCCATTTTCGCCCATAATCCACTTCACCGAGATTGGTGCTGTCTCTTGTGCCATTGTGTAAAATCCAATAGATGTGAATAATATTGAAAATAGACCCCTGAAAAAATTGTTTGCCATAAGGTAAGATGTTTAAAGGTTCTAAAATAACATCTCCAAAGTTACGCAAAATATCGAAAGATACAAAATGCATAACTCTGGAGAAAAATAAAGTTGTGCTATGATTTTTTTTTGATGAAAAAACTAGTCTTCGTCGATGAAGGCTGTGTCACCGTTGTGCTTGTTGCGGTAGGCCATCGGAGCCATTCCCACTGCTTTCTTGAAGTATTTGCCGAAGCTGGACTGGTCGCAGAAGTTGAAATCGTAGGCGATGCGTTGCACCGAAGTGCCCGAAACGATTAGGGCGCTCTTGATCTGTGCAATTACATGGCGCGTAATTACTTCCTTGGCTGTGTGCTTGGTCTTCTTGCGGCATATTTCGTTAAGATATTTTGGTGTGATGCATAGCTTGTCGGCATAGAAAGCCACATTGTGCTGAGTCTTGCTATGGTCGGATAGAAGGCGCAAGAAGTCTTTGAAATAGTTGTCGGTAGTTGAGTATGGTGTATTTGAAAATATAGGTTTTTCGGTTGAGTCCTTGCTCACTTCGGCAAGGGTGATGATAAGGCATCTGATGATACCATAAACGAAGTCGGTACTTCTGTCAAACTGGTTTTCCAGATCATGATAGGCGTCTAGTGCTCTGAAGAGATTGTGAACTAAGTCCTTGACATGTGGGTCGCTAATTTGTTTTTTAGGAATAGCAAATATGGAAGCTAAATACTCGGCCTTGAAGCCTATAGTGGTATCAATGATTGTATCGTTAGAGAAGATTATACCTATTCCCTGAAAATCGGAACTGGTGTCAATACCTTTGAGTGTAGTGTTGGAAAATATGCAGAAAATATTATCTTCGTTGATGTCATAATTCTCCATATTGTAGCTTAATTTAGCCCAACCTTTAGTGCATAGAATGAGGCAGGGAAACGGAACCAGGAATGGCTCCACACGGGTTGTAGGGGTGTTTACATGAAAAATGCTATAATTAAGTCCTTTTTCAAAATGAAATTTTTCGCTATTCATCTTTTCAATATTTTTTTGTCAAAAGTAGCACAAAATATCAATTCTTGAGCATTTAGGTACAAAAATGACTAAAAATGGGGAAAAATAGGCGACATGTAAAGGGTTAATCCTGTGCGCATGTTTTATACTTCGTGACTTTGCATTATCTTTGCACTTACGATTAATAAGGAATATTATGGCATCTAAACTTTGGGAAAAGACAGTGCAGGTAAATCATGATGTGGAAACCTACACTGTGGGACGAGACAGAGAAATGGATATGTATTTGGCAAAGTATGATGTGCTAGGCTCGCTCGCGCACATCACTATGCTGGAATCTATAGGCTTGTTGACTGCAGCCGAACTTGAGGAACTCACTGCTGCCTTGCGTGGCATATATGCCGAAGTTGAAGCCGGTGAGTTTGTAATTGAAGATGATATAGAAGATGTGCACTCTCAAGTGGAACTGCTGCTTACACGCCGCCTTGGCGATGTGGGCAAGAAGATTCATTCGGGACGCTCTCGTAACGACCAGGTGCTAGTAGACTTGCGACTGTTTATCCGTAGCGAGATAGAAAGTGTGGTAGAGCGCGTCACAGCTTTGTTCAAGACTCTAGTTGCTCAGTCGGAACGATACAAGAATGTGCTGATGCCAGGATATACGCATCTGCAGGTAGCTATGCCTTCGTCTTTTGGACTATGGTTTGGTGCATATGCCGAATCTTTGGCCGATGACCTTACAGTTCTGCAGGCCGCCTATAAGGTGACCAATAGAAATCCGCTTGGCTCGGCAGCTGGATATGGCTCGTCTTTCCCGCTTAACCGCACCATGACCACTCGTTTGCTAGGTTTTGAGTCGCTTGACTATAATGTAGTGTACGCACAAATGGGGCGCGGCAAGACTGAACGCATTGTGGCGCAAGCTTTGGCTAATGTGGCGGCTACTGTGGCAAAGTTGGCTTTTGATGCCTGCATGTATAACAGTCAGAATTTCGGATTTATCAAATTGCCTGATGAATTCACTACCGGGTCTTCTATCATGCCTCACAAGAAGAACCCTGATGTATTTGAGCTTACTCGTGCAAAGTGCAATAAGATACAGGCGTTACCTTATGAGATAACATTGATTACCAATAATCTGCCTAGCGGATATTTCCGTGACTTGCAGATGATAAAAGAGTCATTCTTGCCTGCATTCGGTGACTTGAAGAATATCTTGACTATGGTAGAGGCAATGGTCAGCCAGGTAAAGGTGAATGAAGAAATACTTAATGACAGCCGCTACGACCTGATGTTCTCGGTAGAAGAAGTGAACCGCCTTGCAAGTGAAGGTATGCCTTTCCGTGATGCTTACAAGAAGGTGGGACTTGACATTGAGGCCGGTAATTTCACGCCTGTCAAAGAAGCAAACCACACGCATGAAGGTTCGGTAGGAAACTTGTGTAACGACAAGATTGAGGCTTTGTACTGCTCGGTGCTTGATGGTTTTGAATTTGATATCTATCATGAGGCTTTTGAAAAATTGCTAGGTGAGAAATGACAAAGCTGTTAAAACATATATATATAATATGTGTAATGCTCATGTTTGTCGTGGCACAGTCGTGCACGAAGATTAACGATGAGCAGATACCTTCATATCCTGTAAATCTTAACTTGAGTACGGCGGGTTACTGGCAGACTTATGGTGTGACATCTCCAGGCATGTACAGAGTGTTTAATGCTGTAGAGCATATACCTTCAAACTATCCCTATGTGGCAACTTCTCGTACGGGTTTCGGCGGTGTGCTGCTGGTGAGCGACATCTATAGCGGGGAACCGATGGCTTATGACATGAGTTGTCCTGTTGAGCGCAGAGCCGATGTGCGTATTCGCATAGAAGAACCGTCTTATGAAGCAGTGTGCGACAAGTGCGGTTCGCGCTATGATGTGATGAGCGGGTGGGGAGCACCGCTTTCGGGCAAGGCATTCGTGCAGAAGGTGGGGCTTAGCCGATATTCGGTAGTGAAGACAGGCAGCGGCTATAATGTGATGAATTAATGCTGAATGTCAGGATTTTTTTGTATATTTGCACCCGGTTTTAAACGAGAGGAGGTTGTATTTACCCCTATATAGAAAGATAAAAGATTGACATATAATCATATAGGCATTGCCACGATGCCGCTTTGCTGCACATTGTGATTGTGTGCTGCAAACGAATTTTAGTGGATTCATAATAAAAATGGCGGTAAAAAGTTTTGACAAATAAAAAGTAATATATAATTTTGCACCGCTAAAACGAAAACTAGACAAAAACTTTTAAAAACATAAAAAAATGATTATCGTACAAGTAAAAGAAGGTGAAAACATCGAAAGAGCTTTGAAAAAGTTCAAAAGAAAATTTGAAAAAACAGGTATCGTAAAGGAATTGCGTAGCCGTCAAGCATTTGAAAAACCATCGGTAGCAAACCGTAAGAAAATGATGAAGGCTGTTTATGTACAAAAGTTGCACCTTAATGAAGATTAATTGAATTTTTCGCTGTAAAAATTTTAAAATTAATCCTTATAAATTTGGAAAAAACGAAGAATTAGCGTAAATTCGTAAGCGTAACGAAATAACGCTTGCTTATGCTAATCGAATCGTTCATAAAATATATACGGTATGAGTTGAATCTTTCAGCTTGTACCGTTTTGTCTTATAGTAACGACCTGAAACAGTTCAAGGCGTTCATGACCGATGACGGTAAGCGTGAGTTTGATGCGGTGACTGTAACTGCCAGCGATATCCGTGCATGGGTGGTGCAACTGGTGGACAAGAAGGACAGTGCACGCACAGTGAGAAGGAAACTGCAAGCATTGAGAGCATTCTATAAGTATTTGCTCAAGCGCAAACTTGTTGAAAGCAATCCCGCTCAGGAAGTGGAAGTTGCGAAGGTGCCTAAGCGCTTGCCCGATTGTGTGCGTGTGGAGAATGTGGATTCTATGTTTGACGAGGAGGTTGATGCTTCCGATTTTGAGGCTGTGCGTGACAGGCTTATACTGCTCATGCTGTATACTACGGGAATCCGCAGGGCTGAGCTGATAGAATTGAAAGACAAAGATGTCTCGGCCAGTGAACTGAAAGTGCATGGAAAGTGTAATAAAGATAGACTCGTGCCTTTCGGTGAGGAACTCAAGTTCGAGATTGAACGGTACAGGAAGTTGAAGAGCGAAGCTGTAGGCGACTTGGCAGGAGAGCATTTTTTCGTTAGGCGTAGCGGAGAACCGCTGTATCCGTCGCTGGTTTACAGGCTAGTCCATGAGCGTTTGAGCGCTGCAGGCGGCGGAAGCCGTTTCAGTCCGCATGTGCTTCGTCACACTTTTGCTTCGGCTATGCTGAATAATGGAGCTGGCATTAACAGCGTGAAAGAATTGTTAGGACATGAGTCTCTTGCGGCAACGCAGGTGTATACTCATATTACATATAGTGAACTTAAATCAAATTATGAACACGCTCACCCAAGAGCATTAAAAAAAGGAGGATGATATGGAAGTAAGAATTAAATCTATTCATTTCGATGCGTCAGAAAAACTAGAAGGCTTTATTAATAAGAAATTGGAAAAATTGGCTCGACGCAATGAGGAAATCACTCTGGCTGAAGTAACATTGAAGGTGGTTAAGCCTGAAACAGCTATGAATAAGGAGGCGGGTGTGCAGTTGACGATACCTACAAAGACCGATTTGTTTGCGTCTAAGGTGGCTGATACATTTGAAGAAGCAGTGGATCTTGTGATAGATGCATTGGAACGCCAGCTTGAAAAGACTAAAAAAGATAAATGATATTATATGTGGTTCTTGGTGGGACGGGTGGATACCCGTCCTTTTTTTTGTGTAATATTAAAAAGAACGGGTGCTGCGGCGTGTGTTGCAATAATGCGGGCGGGAGAAAAAAGAGGCTATTTGAATATTTTTTAGAAAAAAAAGACACTGAATATTTTGTGAATTAAAAAATATGCGTAACTTTGCACCCGCTAAGAATTCCGAAAGGATGGAAAAACGCCTCTTTAGCTCAGTTGGCCAGAGCACGTGATTTGTAATCTCGGGGTCGTTGGTTCGAATCCGACAAGAGGCTCAAAAGTAGGGTAGGTAGGTAAGTGGTTAAAACGGGCAGACTGTAAATCTGTTGGCTTGCGC
>JAFOXR010000058.1 GCA_017391675.1 Muribaculaceae bacterium | reverse complement strand
CGAGGTTGTTGATATAAATGTCGGGGGAATTTATTAAGTTTGTAAATTGGAAAGTGTTTTATGTTTAAAAACGGTCAAGGAATAGTGCATGAGCTTATGGAACCGAAAGCAATGACTCCAGAAGAAGAGAAGCAAATGGTCGATGCGGCATTCAAGAATCTGCTTGACGGCTATCTTGCAAGCAACCATCGCAAGAAGGTGGAGATAATAGAAAAGGCTTATAAATTTGCCTGTGAGGCGCACAAGGGAATACGCCGTCGCTCAGGCGAACCATATATACTGCATCCTATTGCGGTAGCAACAATTGTTAGCCGTGAGATAGGACTAGGCAGCACCTCGATATGTGCGGCGTTGCTGCACGATGTGGTGGAAGATACCGATTATACGGTAGAAGACCTGGAATCGCAATTCGGAAAGAAGATTGCGCAGATAGTTGAGGGGCTTACGAAAATTTCGGGTGGAATCTTCGGAGACAAGGCCTCGGTACAGGCAGAGAATTTCCGCAAACTGCTTCTCACCATGAGCAGCGACATTCGCGTGATACTGATAAAGATGGCCGACCGTCTTCACAATATGCGCACCCTTGGCTCAATGCTTCCGAGTAAGCAGTACAAGATTGCGGGAGAAACTCTGTACATTTATGCGCCATTGGCTCATCGTCTGGGACTATTTGCTATCAAGACCGAACTGGAAGACTTGAGCTTCAAGTATGAGCACCCCGACACTTATGAAACAATTAAACGCCAGATAACCGACTCGGAAGAGCAGCGCAACCGCATTTTCGCAAAGTTCTCGGCTCCTATCCGTGCCAAGCTTGATGCTATGGGTTTGAAGTATGAGATGAAGGCCAGGGTCAAATCGGTGTATTCGATATGGAACAAGATGGAAACGAAGCATGTGCCGTTTGATGAAATATATGACTTGTATGCGGCGCGTATCGTTTTTGAATGTCCTAATGAATGCGATGAGAAGCGCATCTGCTGGAACATTTATTCCGAGATTACCGACCTTTACAGCTTGCACCCCGACCGCACCAGGGACTGGATAAGTGTACCTAAGGCTAACGGTTACCGCGCACTGCACCTCACTGTGATGGGTCCCGACGGAAACTGGGTGGAAGTGCAGATAAGAAGCGAGCGCATGAACGAGATGGCAGAGAAGGGCTTTGCCGCTCACTGGAAATACAAGATAGGCGAAGGCGAGGAAGAAACCGAGTTGCGCACTTGGCTCATGACGATTGAGGAAATATTGAATAATCCTGAGCCTAATGCTCTTGACTTTCTGGATACGATAAAACTTAACCTGTTTGCGTCGGAAATTGTGGTGTTTACTCCAAAGGGTGAACTCGTCACTTTGCCGAAGAATGCTTCGGTCCTTGACATGGCGTTCAATCTTCACACAGAGATGGGTATGCACTGCATAGCTGGTAAGGTTAATCACAAACTGGTATCGTTGTCGCATAAGCTGCAGAGCGGCGATCAGGTAGAGGTGCTTACTTCCCAATCGCAGATAGCAAAAGAGGAATGGTTCAATTTCCTTGTTACGGCTAAGGGACAAACGCGCTTGCGCATTGCGTTGCGTAAGCAGCGTCGTGTTATCATTGATAAGGGTAACGAGATTCTGAATAAGTTCTATGCCGACAATAATATAGAAAAGCAGGAAACAATTATCAACCGAATCATTCTTAAGGAAAAGTTGCAGAACAAGGAAGAGGTGCTTTACAAGGTAGGCTTGGGTGAAGTGGTTCTTGGCGATCATTTGCTGAAAGAATCAAAGCAAGAATCCAAGAATATCTTCTCCAAGTTGTTTAAGCTAAGCGCATCTAGCAAGAAGCCTAAGGAAGAAGAGAATACGGTGACTAAGATAGAACGCGTTAATGGTAAGATTGACATTAAGAAAATATATGTGCTTCATTCCGAAAATGGGGTGAGCAATTACAAGTTGGCTTCGTGCTGCGATCCTATCCCTGGCGATGATGTAGTGGGTTATGTGAACGACAACGACGAAGTGGTAGTGCATAAACTCAGCTGCCCTAATGCAATGCGTCTGAAGAGCAGCTATGGCGGACGATTGCTGCAGACTAAATGGGATTCCCAATCGGATACATTCCTTGTAACGGTGCGCATAGAAGGCATTGACCGCATGGGTATCCTACAGGAAATCATATACACGATATCAACCGCTCTTGCTATTGATATCCGCAAACTCGAGATTGGAGCTTCCGACGGTCTGTTTACATCTCATCTTGATGTGATGGTGACAGATGCTGCGGCAGTGAACAATCTTTGCAAGCGATTGAAAGCTGTGAAGGGCGTAACTGCTGCGGTGAGAGCAAAAATGTAATTCTGTAAAGATTTTAGGAGTTGATTATGGGAGTAATAAAGAAAATTGGCAATAATAATATGTTGAATGTCGTGATGCTTCTTGTCGCGATAGCCGTTGTGTCGTTTTTCTTCCCGAGTGAAGGGAAGTTCAGTTATGAATATGAGCAGGGCAAACCTTGGGGATATTCGCTGCTTACGGCACCCTTTGACATGCCAGTGAATATGGATTCAGTGACTGCTATGAATACTAAAGACAGTATTGATTCCCGTTTTGCTCCTATATATATGCGCGACTCGAAGACCGAAAAACTCAATGTAAACCGTATATACGAGTCGCTTGAAAATAATGCCGATGTCACCCAAAGAATGAAATATGCCATAATCGAAAAAGTGAGGTATGTATACAGGAAAGGTATTGTGGACAATAAAACCAGGGACGGACTTGCAACAGGAAGAATCCCAGGAATAAGGTATATTGTGAATAATGTGGCAGAGCATGTACCTACCGAGGACCTGTTATCGGTAAAAGAGGCCTATGTCTATCTTGATTCCGTATTCTCGGAGCCGGCATATAGGGCTGCTTTGAGCAAGGCTCGCATAAGTTCTAACCTTACGCCCAATATCGTTTATGATAGCATAGAATCTCGCAGGGTACTCGAACAGGTCTATCAGAAGGCTCTTGCTCCTATAGGTGTGATACAGCAAGGCGAACGCATCATTGACCGAGGAGAGAAAGTTACGCCTCAGCTCTATACGGTGCTTAAGACCTACGAACGCATGATGGAAGACCAGGCGCGTGCGGTGAAAGGTGACCATTATCCTATTGTGGGACAGGTGATGCTTGTCGCAATCCTGTTCTTCGGGTTCTTTGCTTATGTGTACTTCTTCCGTCCAAGAACCTATGCCGATTTCAGGAAAATGCTCTTCCTTACATTGTTTATGACGGTATTTACTGCTGGTGCTCTGGTCGTGAAGGATACAGCTGTCAATGCGTTATATCTAATCCCGTTTGCGATGATTCCTATTGTAGTGTCTACATTCATAGATTCACGCACAGCGTTCATGGCAAATGTGATAGTTGTGCTCGTGTGCGCGCTCACAGTGCCTTCGCCTCTTGAATTCATAGTGCTTCAAGTCGTAGCCGGGATAGTTGCGATAGTTTCGATAAGGACATTGATACGCCGTTCACAGCTTGTGCAGTGTGCATTCTATGTGTTCCTCACTTACTGTTTCATATATGTAGGTATGGTAATACTTACCGACGGCAGCATTGCAGGAGTTAATAATCAGCTTCTGCTTAAATTCGCACTGAATAGCGTTATCCTGTCGTTCAACTATGTGCTGGTGTTTGTGCTGGAGAAGTTCTTCGGTTTCATTACGCCAGTATCGCTAGTAGAAATAAGTGATGTGAATAATCCAGTGCTGAGAGAACTGTCGGAGAAATGCCCCGGAACATTCCAGCATTCATTGCAGGTGGCAAACTTGGCGGCTGAGGTGGCTCATAGCATAGGTGCTAATGTGCAGCTGGTGCGTGCAGGTGCTCTTTATCATGATATAGGCAAGATAGGCAATCCAGCGTTCTTTACAGAGAATCAGCGAGGAGTGAATCCTCATGACAGTCTCACCCCCGACCAGAGTGCGCGCATTGTGATAAAGCATGTGACCGATGGCGTTCAGCGTGCCGAAAAAGCGAAATTACCCAGTGTGATAAAGGATTTCATTCTTCAGCATCATGGTTGCGGAAAGGCGAAGTATTTCTATATGAAAGCCTGCGAACAGGCTGGAGGTGCCGAGAATGTAGATGAAAGCATTTACACCTATCCAGGACCTAATCCTAACACTCGTGAGACAACAATCGTGATGATGGCAGATGCTACCGAAGCTGCGGCAAAGAGCCTGAAAGAGCATAGCGATGAAGCTATAAAGTCGTTGGTAGATAAGATCGTGGATTCACAGATGGCCGATGGATTATATAAGGATTCTCCATTGAGACTTCACGAGATAGAGATTGCCAAGAAGACATTTGTGGAAAGACTATGCACATTCTACCACACGCGGGTATCCTACAATATTACGCCTGCTCAAGACGGTGCTGGCAAAGCCGATGCTAAGTCGGGAGTCGTATAAATTAATATATAGAAAACAGATGGTGCTAGAAATAACATTGCTCGTTCTAGGAATAGTGTGCATGCTGCTGTCGGTCATTCTCATGGTGTGGCCGGTGGTTCCTGCGGCCATTGCTTCTTTTGTGGCGATGTGCCTATTGCACTGGAGCTACTATATAGCTGTAACCGAATCAACTTTTATCTTCTGGGGCATAGCCACTTTGCTCATTATGACGATAGCTAGAATGTCGCCCAGGGAAGATGTGAGGAAATGGAAATCAATGAATCTGTATGCCACTGTAGGCGCATTGGCAGGAATGCTTCTGGCTATGACCATAAGCGCATCGTTAGTAGTGCTTGGGGCTATTGTGGGAGCCGCAACGGGATTGCTAGCATTTGTTAATACTCCTAAAGGTAAGTTGCAGGGATTTTCACTATCCACATTTATTCATTACTTTTGTGCCAAAGGATTGCCGGTGGTTGTGGCTATGGCTATGATAGGCATTATACTGGAGGGATTCCTGATGAACTAACAGAAATAGAATTGACATGAAACAATTGATTTATACTATTATATGCCTTTTGCTATGCAGCTTTGCCGTGTCGGCAGCTTCAACTAAGAAACTGGAAGTGCGGAAGGTGGACTTTGAAGAAATAAGGAAACGCACGCAGGACAGTGTGGGAAGCCGTTGCTATTACCCTAAGCTCATGGCGGCATTCATGAGAAATGACACGACGCTGCTTAATGACACTCTGCCTAGCGGAGAAGTGGTGAAGGGAGAAGTGATGACTGTGGACGATTATCGCAATCTGTACTACGGATATGTATTCCAGGAGGACTATAATCCGTTCCGCATGTCGGTATACTCCGACAAGTTGGAATACCTTTATGATAAGAAGGAATTCACTCGCGAGGAAAGTGTGCTTATCAAGGAGAATGCTCGTGATGCGTTGAGGGATAATCTTTTTGACTTGCGCCAGATGACATTCTTCATATATGCACTCAAGGAAATAAAGAAAGACCACTTGGCCAGAATATGCCAGTTCAGGCTCAATCATATCGTTGCCGCAATAATGTCGAGTGGTCAAGGTACGCAGGAGCACCCATGGGTGGTGACTTCGGTGGAACACGAATACAATATCATCAATTTCTTGGGGTATGTGGCTACTTCGCATGAAGAGATTGACGGAGGAATAGATTTCATAAGGGTGAACAAGAAAGATAGCAAGTCGCCCGAAGGATTCTATTTTGATGTGTCCAGAATCATGGAAGTGGCGCGTGAAAAGTTTCCCGATGATGTGGAATGAAAAAGGATTGTGCCAAAATGATAATAAATGAGTAATTAACCGATGATTTTGTTAATTACTCATTATTTTTTTCCTATCTTTGCGCAACAAATAAACTATAATAGGATTAATATGAATAGCGTATCGCAAAGAATTCAGGCATTGTCGCCATCACAGACATTGGCAATGTCGCAAAAGAGCGCCGAATTGCGCAGTCAAGGTATAGATGTGATTAACATGTCGGTAGGAGAACCCGATTTCAACACACCTGATCATATTAAGGAAGCCGCTAAGAAGGCTATCGATGATAATTTTACTTTCTATACGCCAGTAGGCGGTTATTTATCTCTTCGCAAGGCTATTTGCGATAAGATGAAAAACGAAAATGGCCGTGAATTTACGCCAGATCAAATCGTTGTTTCTAATGGTGCAAAACAATCACTTTGTAACGCTATCCTTTCAATAATCAATCCTGGAGATGAAGTTATCATTCCTACTCCAGCATGGGTGAGCTATGTGGAAATGGTTAAGCTTGCCGAAGGTGTGAATGTGCTTGTTCCTGCTAGCGTGGAACAGGATTTCAAGATTACTCCTGCACAGCTTGAAGCAGCTATAACTCCAAAGACTAAGATGGTGCTTCTATGCTCGCCTTCCAACCCTACAGGAAGCGTGTACACTCGCGAAGAGCTAAAGGCTTTGGCTGATGTATTGGCTAAATATCCTGAAATCATTATCCTTTCGGACGAAATCTACGAGCATATCAATTATACTGGCGAATTCTGTTCTATTGCTGAATTCCCAGAGGTTGCCGACCGCGTGGTTACTGTTAACGGTGTATCTAAGGCTTATGCCATGACTGGTTGGCGTATCGGATTCCTGGCAGCTCCTCTATGGATTGCTAAGGCTACACAGAAGTTGCAGGGACAATATTCTTCCAACCCTTCTTCTGTAGCGCAAAAGGCTGCCGAAGCTGCTTATGTGGGTTCTCAGGACTGCATTGAGGAAATGCGCAAGGCTTTTGAACGCCGCCGTAACCTTATCGTGGAACTGCTTGGAGAAATCCCAGGGCTTCGCATCAACAATCCGCAAGGTGCATTCTATATCTTCCCTGAAGTATCGGCTTACTTCGGCAAGAAGAATGGCGATGCTGTAATCAAGGATTCACACGACTTGTCAATGTATCTTCTTGAAGAGGCTCATGTGGCAACAGTGGAAGGTGCAGCTTTCTGTGCACCCGACTATATCCGCCTAAGCTATGCTACAAGCGACGAAAACATCAAGGAAGCTGTAGCACGCATCAAAGTGGCTCTTGCTAAACTGGCATAAAGACAGTACAAATTGCTAAAAATACAGACAGAAGTTGTCATGCATAAACATGCGTGGCAACTTCCTTGTTTTTATAGTAAAATAAATTTTGCATTTGAATAGCTTTGCACTAACTTTGCGTTATAAACATTTCAATTGCCGCCGATGATAGAGCGTATTATAATTATAGATAATGTAGACCCTGTGATTTTTTATGGGGTGAATAATTCTAATATCCAGTTAATAAGAAATCTTTTTCCAAAATTACGCCTTGCTGCACGCGGCAATGTGATTAAGGTGATAGGCGATGATGCTGAGACTTCCGACTTTGAGACAAAGGTGAAGAAACTTGCCGACTATTGCGCCAAGTACAATCAGTTGCCCGAAGATGTGATTATTGACACCATTAAAGGTGCGCCTCCCAAGGAACTGAAAATGGACGATGTTATTATTTATGGCGTTAATGGCAAACCTATCACAGGCCGTACTCCTAATCAGCAGAAACTCGTGAAGACATTCCTTAAGAATGACCTTACTTTTGCTTTAGGACCAGCAGGAACAGGTAAGACCTATGTGGCGATTGCACTGGCAGTGCGTGCGTTGAAGAATAAGGAGGTGCGTAAGATAATCTTGTCGCGTCCAGCAGTGGAAGCTGGGGAGAAACTGGGGTTCTTGCCAGGCGACATGAAGGAGAAAATTGACCCGTATTTGCAGCCGTTGTATGATGCTTTGGAGGATATGATTCCTGCCAATAAGCTGAAGGAATATATGGAAACCAATGTGATACAGATTGCACCGCTTGCATTCATGCGTGGTCGCACATTGAACGAAGCTGTGATTGTGCTAGACGAGGCGCAGAACACGACCACTCACCAGATAAAGATGTTCCTTACCCGCTTGGGTATGGGAGCAAAGATGATAATCACAGGTGATATGACACAGATCGACCTTCCGCATTCAGTACCGTCGGGACTCATTCAGGCTATGAATATTCTGCGTGATGTACCGGGTATTGGCAAGGTAGAATTTGACAAGAAGGACATTGTGCGTCACCAGCTTGTGCAACGCATAGTCGAGGCTTATGAAAAGCATGACGAGCATATGCGAGCTATCCGCAAAGCCGAGAAAGAAGCCAAAGAAGCCGAAAAAAGTCAGCAAGCACCGTTGTAATTTTATTGTCCTTCCCTTGTGCGCCTCAAGCCCGTTGCGCATTAATCGGAACTTTACCCGCTTTCATGCTTGAGTGTACCAGCAATGCTTCATAGTAGAAAAATGGTGGCTGCTTGATTATTCCAGCGTTTTT
>JAFOXR010000057.1 GCA_017391675.1 Muribaculaceae bacterium | reverse complement strand
TAAATTTCAAGATCCGTATGAACCAACATTTGACCCCGCAGATCCAGAAACATTTTATGTGGGAACATGGTTCCAAGGTGTGTATAAGATTAAAAATGGAGAACTAATAGCAAAATATGACTGGAATAATAGTCCGTTCACATTTGCATTGAATTGGTATTGTAATATACCTTTTATTGAGTTTGATAGTGTAGGAAATATGTGGTCCGCACAATTTTCTTCGAGTAATAGGGATATGGAGATATCTGTTCTTCCTAAAGAAAAAATAGGACAAAGTTCTATAAATATAGAGTCATGGAATATAGTAGATTTAAAAACGACTTTAAATAGAGGTATGTCTTTTTTAATAACTAAAGATGACTTTAAATTGCTTTACGATGGTCATTATTTTGGAACTTTTAAGATTTTCATAACAGATGATGAGTATAAAGTAACTCAATCAAAAGAATTTAAATCATTTATAGATCAAGATGGAAATAGAGTAAAATGGAAAACTATTTTAGATTTTGAAGAAGATATGAATGGTGATGTTTGGATGGTTCATTCTGGTGGTATAGTAGGATTTAAACCTGAAAATTTATTTAAACCGAATTGCAAGGTTTTTAGACCTAAAAATAAAACAATATATACTATAGATAATATAGTAACTTCTTGTATCTCAGTAGATGACTATAATCGTAAATGGATTGGAACAGTAGACGATGGTTTTTATTTGCTGAATGAAGATTGCACAGAAGTGCTACAGCATTTTAATACATATAATAGTTGTATTCCTAACAATAAGGTTTTATCTATTGAATGGAATCCTAAAACGCAATCGGTTTTTGTGGGTTTTTGTGGAGGATTAATAGAGTATAAGCCAGAAGAATATTTGGCAAAGCAGAATATAGTTGCCCAACCTAATGTTGTAAGTCCCGATTACAAAGAATATGTTAAGTTCTTAAATGTGCCTGAAAATTCAGTATTGACAATTAAGGATTCTGATGGTAAAGTTATAAGAACTATAAAACCTGTAGGCTCAGAATATTATTGGGATTGTACACACGAAAATGGTAGCATAGTCGGGACAGGAGAATATATTGTAACGGCAACTGTTGATGAGGTAGAAAAGGAAGATAAAACCCGTATTTATGTTATAAAATAAATTGTAGCATGAATAGTTTTACTGGAAATGAGAAGAATATTATATGGATTAATACGGGTAGAGCATTATGCATGATATGTGTGTACATAGCGCATTGTAATGTATATTATCTTAATCATATTTCACCATTGTATTTTTTATACAAGCCCTTCTATCTAGCTTTTTTCTTCTTTCTATCTGGTTTTTTGTTTTTCAAGAATCTAGATAATTTTCTTTTTAAGAAGAAAATTTCAAGTATATTGAATAAATTGGTATGGCCAGTAATATTTTTCCCCAGTTTAATATGGGTACCTAAGATGATAGCCCATGGAGGAAGTATTGGATTAGAAGCATATTTAACAGATATATTAGGAGGAACTGCGGCTTGGTTTGTTTCTACTATCATTGTAGCACAATTAATATCGCTGCTGTTAGTGTATGTATTCAAGAAAAGATTGTTTGCAATGCTATTAATAAGCTGTATAACTATGTTTTCTGCTTTTTATTTAAGGTCTATAGATCCAACTCCTTTTCCTTGGTATTACAAGTCGGGCATGATAGCAGTTTTCTTTTTGGTACTGGGAGGAATTACAAGGAAATATTATGATAAACTTGAAAGGATAATATCATTACCTTATTTGCTTGCAAGCGGAGTCTTGTATATATGCTTAATGCTTTACAATTATTATTATTTAGGGTATTATCAAGCCATCATGAGTGTAGATTATGATAATATACCTTTGGGATTATTTAATAATTTGCTGGGAATATTTTTCATGATACAGCTGTGCCATTACATACCAGAAATCAAGTGGCTGCAGTATATTGGCAAGAACAGTATAATTTTCTACTTTTTCGGGGGTGGAGTGCCCTTAGTAATGGGATATATGGTTCGCACTTACATTCCTTTTCAAGGCTATTTAATGACGATATTGGTTACAATATTGTGCCTGTTCATCGTTTTTCCCATAAATTATATTATAAAAAGATATTTTGCTTGGACACTGGATTTTTCAAAGATAACAAACCTGTTCAAGAGATAAAATAAGAAGGGATATTTGCCGTTATAATACTATCAATACTATGATGTTATGGCAAAAAGACTTTTATATATTATAATATGCTTGTTTATTTCACAGAGTGTTCTTGCTCAGAATGCCGTTGGCTCTTGGCGTAAGCATGGCGTTTTTGGAAATTCATTTACTCGAGTGATAGAAACGGAGCGCAATGTATTTTTTCTTGCTGACGGTTGGTTGTATGAATATGATAAGGAAAATCAGGAAAGCAACAGCATATCAGAAAGCGGCGATTTAAATGATGTTTCGATAAAGGATATTTATTACAATCCAGAAAAGAAATACCTCTTTGTTGCCTATGTAAACGGAAATATTGACATTATAAAAGAAGACGGCACTACAATAAATATGCCCGATATTTATGTCTCTTCCGTTTCTTCCACTAAGAATATCAATGATGTTACATTCTCTGTATCAGGAGCATTTGTAGCAACCGATTTCGGATATGTCCATATCGATGATAATAAATTTGAGGTCAGAGAATCCCGAATCTACAATAAAGCCATTAAATCTTTGTGTGAAGTTGGAGATTATTTAGTGATATCTACCTCCGACAGGATATATCTAGAAGAAAAAGGCAAGCATTATGGCAGCCTTGAAGAACTCACAATGACATCTTTCAACCAAGGCGGTAGAGTGCGTCCAGTTGATGACACCACTTTTTTGTTTGAGAACAGCTGGTTATATCTTTTCAGTGTAAAAACAGCCGATGTGTCGGTTAAAAGACTTCTTTCATCAACATCAGTGAAGAACCTTGAGCGAAATGAAAACGGATACATGTTTTCCGATGTCAAGGGCCTGTTGTCATATCTTGATTCAGCCGCAACCCTATTGTCTACAATGCAGCTGCCAGAATCTATGCGCAATTCAAGGTTAAGTTCCTACAATTCCGATGGAACATTATGGGAACTGAATGAAAACGGAATCCGTAACATTTCATTTGATGATGCCGGAGCAGAAACCATTTTAATGGACTTTTTCCGTCCAAATGCATCAAGCGTTGATGTCCCCTACTATCTTGTTTTCAACACCGAACAGGAGAAACTGTATGTGATGAACAGCGGTTCTACGCGTTTTATTTCGGGATATTTGAGGCTAGGAGTATTAAGTTCCTATGACGGTAGCACCTGGACCGAACTTATGCCCGATTACGCTCCCACATTGAACTCTTCTAACGACAATAAAAAAATCAACGCTCCTTATAGCCTCGTGTTCGACCCCGAGGATTCAAATACCTATTATATAGGTTCATGGTTTGAAGGAGTTTATAAAGTCACTGACGGCAAAGTAGTGGCAAAGTACGACTGGACCAATAGCCCTTTGAAGAAAGTGGAAGTATCCAGCACCTTCCACACATGCACCACACCATGCCTGATGTTTGACAACAACAAGAATCTATGGGTATTGCAGGGAGGAAACGATGCCACACCCCTAGCAGTGCTGCCTAGAGCAAAGCAGTCACTGTCAAGCACCGATTCAAGCGATTGGTTAACACCAAGCGTGAAAGGCGTATCGGGAGAGTTCAGAAGCCACATGTTCTTTACATCAAAGGGCGTGAAGTTGCAGACCAAAGGAATCTACGATGCACCGCTCGTTATGTTCTACGACGATGAAAACCCAGCGTCGAGCAACATACAGTCCAAGGTCTTTACTACACTTACCGACCAGGACGGCAAGGAATATGCTTGGGATTATATAAATTGCTTTGCCGAAGATAAGAACGGAAAAGTGTGGATGGGTACCGACAATGGTGTGGTAGAATATTACCCGCAGAACGCATTTGCAGGCAGCACATTCACCATTAATCACATTAAAGTGCCAAGAAATGACGGCACCAATCTGGCCGATTATCTATTGGATAATACCGAAGTCACATGTATTGCAGTCGATGGCTCAAATCGTAAGTGGCTAGGCACAGCAACATCAGGCATTCTGCTAGTGAGTGAAGACGGCAGCGAGATACTTGAACAATTCACCACCGACAACAGTCCGCTACTCAGTAACCGTATAATATCAGTGTGCTGTAATCCATTGAACAATAAAGTATATGTAGGAACCGAAAAAGGACTTATGGAATATTCCAGCGACAGCGAACCGCCGGCAGAAAGCTATAGCGAAATTTATGCCTACCCTAATCCAGTGAGACCAGAATACACAGGAGAAATCACGATACGCGGACTCATGGAAAACTCGTTGGTAAAGATAGCCGATTCCGAAGGAAATGTCATTAAATCCATTCGTTCAATAGGCGGCATGACCACATGGGACGGTTGTGACAATTCCGGCAAACCCGTAAAAAGCGGAGTCTATTTCATCTTAGCCTCTCAAAATGAGAACGAAACATCATCAGGAGCAGTCTCAAAAATCCTTATCATAAGATAAATCTAGAGAAAAAAATAGCAATTAAGGTTTTATCTCACCTATAATTAGATATTAAAGCAATTTTTATTAAATTTGCTATCTAAACTAACATTTACCGCTTCG
>JAFOXR010000056.1 GCA_017391675.1 Muribaculaceae bacterium | reverse complement strand
AGTGTCTATAGTGGTACTTGGCGGAATCAAGCGCATCTCCAAGATTGCGACTAAGGTAGTTCCTGTAATGGTGGGACTGTACTTCCTTCTAGTATTCATCATTATAATAATGAACATCAACCTGTTGCCAAAGGTGTTCTATAACATTGTGAGCGAAGCATTCAACCTGGAAGCAGGATTCGGCGCACTTGCATTCATTGCGCTCACTGGCGCAAGACGAGCAATGTATGTAAACGAAGCAGGCGTGGGTACTGCATCGCTTATGCACGGCGCATCACGCAACACCGAACCGGTTCGCGAAGGCCTTGTGGCAATGACAGGTCCGGCTATCGACTCAGGTCTTGTGTGCACACTTACTTCAATCCCTATCCTTATGGCCATGATGGTGAGCCCTATAGAAGTGGAAGGGGTGAAAGGTCTATACATTGCGCTTAATGCTTTCGAGACCATGCTGCCTGGCTGGGGCGAATATGCTCTCATGGTGATAGTATTCATCTTTGCCGTTACAACAATGTTCTCTTATTCGTTCTACGGAACAGAATGCGCCGGTTACCTGTTCGGCTACAAGAACGGCAAGTACTACGACTACTTCTACCTGTTCATGATCGTAGTGGCATGCGTTATTTCGCTTGACCTTGTAGTGAGCATCATGGACTTGGCATTTGCGCTAATGACAATCCCTACTATGTTTGTTCTGCTACGACTTGCTCCGCAAGTAAAACGCGAGATGAAGGTATATTTCGCCAAAGGCAAACAGCAATAAAGCATCACATAAATGACAATAAACAAAATAGAGCGAGCCTGAATGAATATTAGACTCGCTCTATTTCAGTTTTTGAATAACTCCTTATTTCTTTTCAGGCTGAGGACCTAGAATCCGTTCATATTCCCCATCGGTAGAGAACAGCTTTACCACAGCATCAATCGCAGGGTCGTCCTTGAGCTCCTGTATGCATGCCCCTCGCTGATAATAGTACCTCTTGACAATCTCAACAGCCAACAACTGAGAAATAACTTCGCGGTGCGTATCCAAATCCCTGTCCAGATCATGCTTCAACAATTTCTCCAGTTGAGCGAATACAGCCTTTGTAGAGTCATTCATATATCCTTCGGTATCGGCTACCTCACGCAACTGCTTCAGTCCGTCCTCGCACACTTTGTCATACTGGAACTTTGCGGGGTCGATAAACTTCTTGAAACTGTTATACATGGTATCGGTAATCACAAAATCTTCGGGTGCAGCTATGCTGTCGTGTTCGTGGGCAAACTTTGTAGCAAAATCAAAGGCCCAGAAATCTCTCACTATATTATATGACAAACGGTTCACCTTAGGATACTCCACCTTTATATCGGGAGTGATACCGCCGCCGTCACGCACTTCACGGCCGTTTGCCGTGCGGAACACATTTGTCAGGCTGTCGGGAATGCGAGCCACCGAGCCATCGGGATTGCGGCGCGAATAGTCTATTGCCTGGATAAGACGGCCACTAGGAATATAGTATTTTGCAATTGTCACATGAAGCAGTCCGTCATAAGGCAACGGGCGTGATGTCTGCACCAGTCCCTTGCCATAAGAGCGGTTACCCACCACTACAGCACGGTCCAAGTCCTGCAATGCACCAGTAACAATCTCGGACGAAGATGCCGAACCGCCGTCAATAAGCACCACTAGCGGAATCTTAGTATCAACAGGTTCTTGAGTAGTCTTGTAAATCTTATTGTTCTGCTTCACTCTACCACGAGTTTCCACCACGACAGTACCTTTAGGAACGAACAGTCCCACAATCTGCACCGCACTTTCGAGCAAGCCGCCGCCATTACCGCGCAAGTCAAGCACTATACGCTTCACAGCAGGATTTTTCTTCAGTTCAAGCAGCGCCGACTTCACCTCCTGCGCACTTCTCTCATTGAAAGTGTTAAGTGTGATATATCCTATATCGCCTCTCTGCACGCCATAATAAGGCACCGTGGGCACTTGTATCTTCTTTCTTGTCACCTCCAGCTCCACATTTCCCACATGCGGACGCTCAAGCAGCAGTTTCACCACAGTATTCTGCTGACCTTTAAGTTTTGAGCTCACCTTATCGCTGGCAAGTCCCACTACGCTATCGCCATCTATTTTCACGATTTTATCGCCTGCCTTCACTCCTGCTTTGGCTGCAGGGCTACCCTCATAAGGCTCAGAGAAATAGGTCACGCCGTTGCGTTCAACTATATAAGAGCCCACTCCACCATATTCACCAGTAGAAATGGTAAGATAGTCTTCCTGCGACTTTGCCGGAATATATTCGGTATATGGGTCAATATTGTTGAGCATCGCGCCAATTGCCGTCTCAATGCTCTTGCGCGCATCGATAGTATCCACATAGAACGCATTCAGTTCCTTATACAGGCTGTTGAATGTATCAAGGTTCCTGATAATCTCTGCATCGTTGCTCTTATTGTCTTTCTTGGCTCCATTGACCGCTGGGACACACATAAGGCACACCCCCACTACCGCCAATATTGATTTTATTCTGTTTTTCATCTTTATCCTAATTTATTTGCTAAAGTACAACATAGTGTTGGATAATAAGCCCCATTTCCACTAAAAAAGTCTTAAAAATGATTTTTATCGGCGTTTTTTTTCAAAAGTTGTTGCATAATTCAAATTTTGGAACTACTTTTGCAACGCAATTCACGAAAGTGAGTGCGGAACTGCTTCAATAGCTCAGTTGGTTAGAGCACCTGACTGTTAATCAGGGGGTCGTTGGTTCAAGCCCATCTTGAAGCGCAAACATAAAACAACACTTGCTTCAATAGCTCAGTTGGTTAGAGCACCTGACTGTTAATCAGGGGGTCGTTGGTTCAAGCCCATCTTGAAGCGCAAAACGGAAACTCATCTCGGGTTTCCGTTTTTGTTTTTATATATCACAACTCCAGTTCAGCTATCGGCACCGAGCGGTTGTGGTCGTCAAGATACATACGCGGTTCGGACTTATAGCTTTCGCTTGACAACGCGCGAGACTCTCGCAGATAAGGCGTTTCAATCCCTGCCATGTCAATCACCGTGTGGAATACCGCAAGATTGCTCGACACTGGCATTGAAGCATTCTCCATAAGAGCAAACCGCTTCTCGGGATAGCATCGGTCATACTCAGCCGAAGTCCACACCATAAAAGGCACACGCAACTGATGCATCGACGGCAGAGGCGATGCATGCAAGAACAGGTTGCGCTCATCGTCATATATATCTTCCCCATGATCGGAGAGATAAGTCACCGTGGACTGAACGCCCTCAGCCTCCACCATTTCAATAACTCGGCAAATGAATTCATCGGTCGCACGGATTGTATTATCATAGGCATTAAGCAGAATTCCACGATTTTCGGCAGTCGCCTGCTCAGCCCTATCCGGCTTGAAGTAGGCCATGCATGACGGATACCGCTCGCAATAGTCGAAATGCGACCCATAGGTGTGAAGCACTATGAACTTCTTGCGGCTCTTATCCCGCTTAAGATAGTCGCTAAGCAGTCCCAGAAGCACTTCATCACTCACATTCACCTCATCGGTCAAGTCTTCCCTTACGAATTTATACTCATGAGCTTCCTGGGCAAAGAAATCGATAAACGAACGATTGGGACGCTGATTGGAATAGAACGCAGTTGAATATCCAGCCTCCTTGAATGCCGTTATGACACTCTTCTGATAATATATATCATTAAAGTCCTCGGCCGATACTGCCGACATTATCATAGGCACGCTCTTGTGGGTAGTATTGGACTGCGACATCACATCACTGAATACTACCAGACCGTCCTCGGCTTCAAGCATAGGAGTAGTGTTGCGCTCATATCCGTAAATGCCAAAGTTCTCGGAACGCGCTGTTTCTCCAATTAGCAGCACATGTATTTCGGCCGCAGAAGAATCGCGCGACGACTTGGCAAAGAATGTAAAATCCCGGGAAGTCTCAAAATAATTGCCCACTCGCATATTCCGCTCAGCGGCAAGCCCTGCATTATACATCACATTCAGCGGATACAGGTCGTCCTCGGCACGATAGCCCTCGTGCTCAGCATAGCACCAGGCGAGCAAAGCCACGCCTGCACCACATCCGGCAAGAGCGCACTTGCGGTTGAGCTGCCTGAAGGACTCCTCAAGCGGCGCATGATACAGCGAATACACGCTCCCAAGCATCAAAGGCACATACACAACTATCACCAGCACCACGGCATAGCGGATATTGGCAAGCAGTTCGTTCACCTCCATGGCATTGGTGGTAACCAGATTAAGGAACATATCCACCGCTATCACGGAGTTGCCGAAAAGATGCAGCAGTACAATCTGAAATGCTGCAAAGAACACAAAAGGAAACATGAACAGATATGCCTTCCCCGGGCGGCGGCTTGCTGTCATAGCCAGCCACATTGCCGAAACTGGCAGAACCACATTGCACACGCTCGCTACCAGCGGCATGCGCTCGGTGAAAAACAGGAACACATTGGGCAGTGCCAAAGAGATGACACACAGCACAAACAATAATTTCTGATTACAGGTTCCTTTCCTAAGCAGGGCCGATATTTTACTAGAATGCTTCATTTATATTGAATATGAATCCGTTCTGCCCGGATTTTCCAAATCCCAAATCCAGACGAACATTTACCCGTTTCTTGAACTCCCAACGATAGCCTATACCAAAATTAGGCAGAATCTTCTTGAAGGTGCGGCTGTCATGGAACACATTGCCGGCACCAGCCCACACAGTGATGCCGTTACGCCTCCACACATGCTGCCTCAGCTCCACCTGCACGCTCATGCTATGCTTGTCGCGATAGCGGCCTTCATAATACCCTCGCATCGAGTTAGACCCTCCCAGTTCGGCCATCATCGCCCACGAAGGGTTACCGAAGTTGAACATGCCCTTCAGTTCTCCTGCCAGGATTCCTCCCTTCCACACGCTCTTATAGCCTCGCAGCTGGAACTCGGTGGTAGAGAAAGCCTGGTCATTGCCCAGCCATGAAGGGCGGAAGGTTTGAGACAGATAAGCGTAGATGCCTCGACTTGCATTGCTGATAAAGTCGCGGGTATCATATTGAACAGATGCACCCACACCATAATTGCGCTGAACGAGCGACATTCCATCAAATAAATACATGTAATCTTTGTTCACATCTTGTGCACGAGCATAGTCCCACACGAGAACCGGACCTAAATAGAACTCCTTCCCTAGCCGGAACAAGAATTCAGCTTTCAATTTCGACTGAAACCGTTTTATTTTAGTCTTATTGACATCATTATTCCCTTGATAAAAACCTATTCCCCAGAAATAGGAAGGAAAAGAATAAAACGACATGCTGTAGTTGAGCCGATAACGGTCCTTAGGGAACAGATTGTTGCCTCTTATGCCAAGCATATAGAACCCCACTGTGGAAACACTGCCAAACAGGGACACATTGGACGGCTGCATCTCCTTGGAACACCCGTTCATGCGGTACATGCCTGCACCCACCAGCCCTAGTCCCAACTTCATATCCGAAGAGTAATATGGACCGCCTATAAAATTCACATCGAATTTCTTTTCGGGCTTCTCCTTGTTGGCATCGCCGAAATAGTTGATTATGCGAGTGAACAATCCGGGACGCTTCTTCAAAGTGTCCTGCTGGGCAACGACTGTTATCGAGTCCGACGATTCTGCTGCGCTCACCTGGAGAAATCCTGAAAGAAATACAAATAGGGTTATAAATTTTATTTGCATTAAATCTTTCACTACTATTACAAGCTATATTTCTACTACAAATATATCACAAAAGAAGTTCAAGAAAACTGTCCTTTTTCAATCCTGAGCCTTTAAAACAAACAACCGCGAACTTTTTCCCAAAAAACAGATTTATTTGAATGATACGGCATATTTTGTGTAATTTTGCAGTCGTGTTTCAAAATGCTACAATGACAGATAATATTTTCTTTAAATTATTCACATCATTTTTCAAGGTAGGAGCCTTCACCTTTGGCGGTGGCTGGGCTATGATTGCCATTATTGAAAAAGAGATTGTGACAAAGAACAAGTGGATAGGAAAGGAAGAATTCCTGGACTTGCTCGCAATAGCTCAGGCGATGCCAGGCATACTGGCTGTGAACATTGCCGTGGTTATAGGCGACAGGCTGAAAGGCATTAAAGGCAGCCTGTGCGCTGCATTGGGAACAATACTGCCTTCTTTTTTCATGATACTGGCAATCGCGATCTTCCTCACACCCGAGACTATCAAGAACGACCCTACCCTGAGCGCAATATTCAAGGGAATACGCCCTGCCGTAGTGGCACTCATCATTGCGCCAATGCTCACCACTGCGAAGGTGGCAAAAATAAGCCGGAAGACGATCATCATACCCATAGCGACAGCCTTGCTTATCTATTCGGGCATTCCTTATATATCCAGTCCTGTCGTTTATATCATTCTAGGCTGCGTGGGCGGATACATGTACTATGTTATTTCCCAGCACAAGAAACTGGGAACGGGAAAGGAGGATAAGCAATGAACGCATATATAAAACTCATTCTTGCCTACCTGAAAATAGGTCTGTTCGGCTTCGGCGGAGGATATGCCATGCTTTCACTCATTCAGCGCGAAGTGGTAGGCTCCGGCTGGATTACCAGCACCATGTTCACCGATATTGTAGCCATTTCACAGATGACACCGGGTCCTATAGGTATCAACAGCGCCACCTACATAGGCTATGTAGTGGGGTGCGATGCTGGCGGAATGGGGTGGATTAGCGGCATATTAGGTTCGGTTCTGGCCACTCTGGCTGTGGTGATTCCGCCGTATATACTCACCCTCTACACCGGGCATTTCATAAACAAGCACAAGAACAGTCCTGTAACAAAGAGCGTATTCTCAGGCCTAAGACCTGTGTGCGTAGGGCTTATCGGCTCGGCAGCGCTTCTGCTCATCAACAAGGACAATTTCGGTGTTACCGATTTCGAGCAAATCACAAGCATCATAATATGTATTGCATCATTCGGCATAGTGTATTTCTCCAAGGTACACCCCATTCTGGTGATTATACTGGCAGGATTTGCAGGATATCTAATTTATTGACATGAACTATCAAGAAACTACAGAATACCTATATAGCCAAATGCCTATGTTTTCACGCATAGGCGGCGAGGCCTACAAGGAAGGGCTTGGCACTAGCGAAGCCCTGGACAGAATGTACGGTCACCCTCACCATTGCTACCGCACCATACATGTGGCAGGAACAAACGGGAAAGGCTCCACATCACACCTCATCGCTTCTATTCTTCAGCAAAGCGGATATAAAGTGGGACTATACACTTCACCGCATCTTGTTGACTTCAGAGAGCGCATAAGAGTAAATGGACAAATGATTCCCGAACAGGCTGTTATCGACTTCGTTGAAGAATACCGCAATTCGGGATTTGAAGGTGCGCCTTCGTTCTTCGAGCTAACTTCCACCATGGCTTTTGACTACTTCCGCAAGCAGAATGTGGATTTTGCAGTCATTGAAGTAGGCTTAGGCGGACGACTAGACAGCACCAACATCATAAGCCCTATTCTGAGCGTAATCACCAACATTTCCTACGACCACACGCAGTTCCTGGGAGATACGCTAGAAAAAATCGCTAGCGAAAAGGCTGGCATCATAAAGCCAGGCATTCCTGCGATAATAGGAGAAGCCAACGATAGCCTGCGCAAGATATTCACAGAGAAAGCCCACGAGGTGAACGCTCCTATAACCTTCGCCGAAGACTGCAATCAGATTACAGGACACAAAAAAGAAAACGACAAGCTGATTATGGAAACTGCCAGCAACGGCACCGTCATCAACGAGCTGTCGGGAAACTGCCAGATAAAGAACGCCAACACCGTGCTGAATGCCATAAAGGCCCTGCGAAATATCGGAATAAACATAAACGAACAGGCTATAGCTGAGGGATTTGCCAATGTATGCAAGATTTCGGGACTGATGGGGCGCTGGAGCGTGATAAACGACTCGCCTCGCACCGTGTGCGACACAGGGCACAATGTAGCAGGAGTGCAGTATATCGTCAAGCAGCTTGCAAAAGAGAAGTACAGCCGTCTGCATATCGTTCTGGGATTCGTGAAGGACAAGGACATCACTCACATTCTCGAAATGTTCCCGCGCTATGCTACCTATTATTTCACCAATGCGGCTATACCCCGATCACTGCCTGCAAGCGAACTGAAAGCGCTTGCTACAGCCCGAGGACTCGACGGCAACGACTACCCTACCGTGCCCGAAGCCTATAATGCGGCTCTGGAAGCTGCTTCGGCCGACGACATGATTTTTGTGGGCGGCAGCACTTTCATCGTCGCCGACCTGCTGTCCCACCTCAACAAAATTCAATAAATGATTGGAATATCATTTATTTAGTGTATTTTTGTAGAAGAATATTTAACTGAATAACGACAAATTCATATAAGAAATGGGTAAAGTATTAATTATCGGAGCAGGAGGCGTAGGTACAGTGGTTGCTCACAAATGCGCACAGAATCCTGATGTTTTCAACGAGATCGTAATTGCTTCACGCACTAAAAGCAAATGTGATGCTGTGGCAAAAGCTATCGGCAAATCCAACATCACTACCGACCAGGTAGATGCCGACAGCGTACCGGAACTAGTAGCTTTGCTTAAGAAACACAAGCCAGACATCGTTATCAATGTCGCTCTTCCTTACCAGGACTTGACTATTATGGACGCTTGTCTTGAATGTGGTGTGAACTATCTTGACACTGCCAACTATGAGCCTAAAGATGAAGCTCACTTCGAATACAGCTGGCAATGGGCATACAAGGAAAAATTTGAAAAGGCTGGACTTACTGCTATCCTAGGTTGTGGTTTTGACCCAGGTGTATCGGGAGTTTATACAGCATATGCTGCTAAGCACTATTTCTCCGAAATGGAAAATCTTGACATCGTGGACTGCAACGCAGGTAACCACGGAAAGGCTTTCGCTACCAACTTCAACCCAGAAATCAACATTCGCGAAATCACTCAAAAGGGAAAATACTACGAAAACGGAGAATGGATTGAAACTGAACCTCAAGAAATCCACAAGACTCTTAACTATCCTAATATAGGTCCACGCGAATCTTATCTTCTTTATCACGAAGAACTTGAATCGCTTGTAGTGAACTTCCCTAGCATCAAGCGCGCTAGATTCTGGATGACATTTGGTCAAGAATACCTTACTCACTTGCGAGTAATCCAAAATATCGGTATGGCTAGCATTGATCCTATCATGTATAATGGACAGGAAATCGTACCTCTACAATTCTTGAAGGCTGTGCTTCCTAATCCGAAGGAACTAGGCGAAAACTATGTGGGCGAAACTTCTATCGGTTGCCGCATCAGCGGTAAAGATAAAGAAGGCAAGCCAATGACTTACTATATCTACAATAACTGCAGCCACGAAGCCGCTTACAAAGAAACAGGAATGCAAGCCGTGAGCTACACTACAGGCGTTCCAGCTATGACAGGCGCAATGATGTTCTTGACTGGCAAGTGGAACAAACCGGGAGTTCACAATGTAGAAGAATTTGATCCGGATCCATTCTTGGAAGTACTTAACAAGCAAGGCCTTCCATTCCAGGAAATCATCAACGGCGACTTGGAACTGTAACTCATCGCCGATTGTATAAATCGCTAAAGCCGCAAATTTATAGATTTGCGGCTTTTTTTTGCAGATTCTCAAGAAATTCGCTACATTTGCTCCGTAAATCCGCCATTTCTGCGGAAAAGATCAATCAAATGTATCATAGATGAATAGTCTAGAATCAAAGAAAACATGTGTGTATCAAGCTATTACTGCTAGGCATAGGCACTAGGTGCATCTTGCTGCGCAGTTTTATCTCGTTACCGCGTGTTCTTTGACATACTGGACACTTGCGAGCGCATAAAGGAATGCGCTCCATCCTCATTTTGCGTCATTTCCATGGCGCAACCATTATTTTTTTACTAACTCATAAAAAACGAATAAGACTATGATACATAATTCCAATAATACACAAAACGACTTTGTAATCTGCAACTGCAATAGTACCGAATACATGATTCCCGCCGGCAATGGCAACAAGTACAAGTTCCTGCATGCCGACTGCTTTGCCGACGATACAAGTATCATGAACCAGACAGCCAAGAATCGTGTCTTCGTTAGCGACATGAAGGGACTTCCTGTTCATTTAAGATTCTACAATGTTTCATCGGCCAACTATGACGACAGTTTCGACAAAGAAGCTGAAATCACAGCCTACCTCTATAAAGAAGGCATATCTTTCCCTATTGGCTGTTCGACGGGATTCATCACTTACTCTGATTTGAAATTCAAGTTCAATGATGTGCTTTCGCAGTATTCTACAGGCGATTTCTTCGTGCTTATTGCCGATTTCTCACCCGAACGCAATGATTCTGCATTCACTCGCATGGGCGAATGCCTGCGTTACTCGTTCCGCGTGTTGCCTGGCGGTGATTCTCTTCAGCACCCAAGCATTAAAGATGTGGCTATAAAGCCTCTTCATAACAGTACAAGATACTGCTCCGATGCTATCTCCGTAACTTTCAAAAGTGACATCGCCATTCAAAAGCACGACATCTTCACAATTTCGTGCTATACAAAAGAACTCTTCCTCATGGCACAAGCCGAAATCACAGCCACTATGAGAACGCTTAAAACTCGACTTGCCTCCAAGTTCATCTGGTTGCCTGGCGAATATACATGCTACATTGAACACAACAGCGAACCGTTCGGCAGAATTGATTTTACAATGAGCGAGAACCAGTTCACCTGCAACAGGATTTCCCGAGTCAGTCCTGGTGACAATGGCTATAACCTCATCAAACACATTGAAAAGGAATATCACAGTTGGCACAGGCTTCGTGACCTTCCTGGCTGC
Organism: Muribaculaceae bacterium; assembly: GCA_017391675.1. Lineage (GTDB taxonomy): Bacteria > Bacteroidota > Bacteroidia > Bacteroidales > Muribaculaceae > RGIG4576. The sequence continues at coordinate 1,596 of JAFOXR010000056.1, read as the reverse complement.
CTTAGCCTTAAGCAGGCAGCCATCAACAACTTTCCGATGCAGAATTTCAATCGGGAAAGGGAGCAGAACATGCTCACAGCAATAAACATGAATCTCAATTATGCAATAATTGGCAACGAGACAAGCGACAGCAAGGATATGCTGAATGACTTTGCCGGCACTTTTAACTACAACGACCCTTTCCTGTATCACAACTGCACCGAATTCCTATGCAACAATGCCAACGAAACTCCCGATGAACAGATAAACAGCATCTTCGACATTTGCGACAGGAATGTGCTTTGCCTAACAGGACTGAGTGCTATAAATTCGCCCAAAGGCATCTATATCATTAACAACATTGAGAAACGCCTGAGCACTAAGCCCGACTTCCCCTTGCTGCTGCTAGGGAGCGAAGCCGAGATTGAGCACATCTTCCAGCTGAACCCAAAGCTGCGCAGGAATTTCCCCTCAAGCAACATTCTGCGCCTGTCGTCCTACTCCTGCAGCGACATCATTCACACTATGCAGAGCGAACTGGAGAAGCAGGATCTAATCATGTCGCCCAGAGCTGAAGATGCCATGGCACGCTTCATCATGCAGGCTCACCTCGACAAGGGGCTGGACAAATGGACCCGGAATAACATCGTTGATTTCATCAACTGCAGCATAATTCCTGAATTCTCGGCACGAATGACTAGCAAAAAAGGGCTTAGCTATTCTGCCATGAAGACTCTAGAATGCTGCGACTTTGATTTCTCCAGCATAAAAGGCTGCAGCAATCTGTTCAACGACAGCATAAAGGAACTTAACGGCATGATAGGTATGAAAGAACTGAAGAAGAACCTGATAGCGACATTCAATCTCACCAGATTCAACAGCATTCGCAAGCAACGCGGTCTGAAGTCGCTTTCAGCATCATCTCACCACATGATTTTCACAGGCAACCCGGGCACAGGTAAAACCACCGTAGCCAAAATGATAGGAGCAATTTACCGCTCCATGGGCATTTTGTCCAAGGGTGATGTGATTGTAACCGAGCGCAGCCGAATGGTGGGACGATACATCGGCGAGACCGAGCAGAACATGAACATTCTGCTCCAGCAGGCAAGAGGCAATGTGCTTTTTGTTGACGAAGCCTATACGCTGTGCGACACCGATCAGGACCGCAAGGATTTCGGCTACCATGCTCTGGAAAGTCTGCTCACTGTACTTTCACAAAAAGAGCCCGACATGATTATCATCTTTGCAGGTTACAAGAACGAGATTGAACGAATGCTCAAAGCCAACCAGGGACTGAGCGGCCGATTCCCCTATCATTTTCATTTCGACGACTATACAGCCGACGAGCTATTGCACATTGCCAAAGGTGTTATCTCGCGCGATGAGTACTTCCTCACCGAGGAGGCCGAGGAACTGCTTGCCGAAACCATCGCCGAAAGCGTGAGCATGAAAGACGAGGACTTCAGCAACGCGCGATGGGTTACGCAATATGTCGAAAACGGCATAATACCTGCTATGGCCAACAGGCTTATTGCCAACGAAGACCTTAGTACTGAATCTTGCCAAACGATTACTGCCGAAGACATAGCAACGGCTTATCCCAATTTCAGGATT
>JAFOXR010000055.1 GCA_017391675.1 Muribaculaceae bacterium | reverse complement strand
GTAATCTTCCTTTCTGCTGACGCATTCGGTGTACTTCCTCCAGTATCTATCCTGAACCCAGAACAAGCTAAGTACTACTTCTTGAGCGGTTTCACTGCTAAGCTTGCAGGTACTGAACGCGGTATCACTGAACCAACTCCTACTTTCTCTGCTTGTTTCGGTGCTGCATTCCTTGAATTGCACCCAACTAAATATGCTGAAGAACTAGTTAAGAGAATGGAAGCTAACGGCGCTAAGGCTTACTTGGTGAACACTGGTTGGAACGGAACTGGTAAGCGTATCTCTATCAAGGATACTCGCGGTATCATCGACGCTATCCTTGACGGAAGCATCAACACAGCTCCTACTAAGACTATCCCTTACTTCTCATTCGAAGTTCCTACTGCTCTTCCAGGAGTTGATCCTAACATCCTTGACCCACGCGACACTTACGCTGACGCTGCACAATGGGAAGAAAAGGCTAAGGATCTTGCTAGCCGCTTCATCAAGAACTTCAGCAAGTACACTACAAACGAAGCTGGTAAGGCTCTTGTTGCTGCTGGTCCTCAGCTATAATAAACACGGATTTATAATAAAACAAATAATATAAAATCCACTGACTAGGCTCGTCACAACTGGCGAGCCTAGTTTTTTTATGCAGTTACAGCACTAAAGCTATGGATTTCTAATGCAGCCAGCCTGCGGGCAGACCTACCGCAGTTCATTAGCCTAGGAGCAAACATTACATTCCACGGAAAAATATAAAATAAGCCTTACAGGAAGCGTGTTTCAAACACAGTACCTATATGGCAAATAAACCGCAGAAATAATCCAACGGCAGTGTTCCTTGAGAATACGGCGAATGAGAAATAACTTTTGCGGACATCATCACCTAGCACAAAAAAGGCTCGACGGAAACCGCCGAGCCTAAATATCATTTTCAGGTCCTTTCAGACTTTATGGACTTCAAAGACCTTAAAAATTTCAGTTATTATAGAATAACCTTAGTTACCTTATTGCCTTGACGCTTGATGTACAAACCATTTTCAGGATTCATCACGCGTACACCTTGCAAGTTGTAGTATTCTACTGGAGCTTCAACTTCTTCAAGTTCTACGCTTTCAATACCAGATAAAACATCTTGGATAGCGAAACGAAGTTTTTCAGCCACTACGCCAGGAACAAAATGGTAAATGTATACCGAGAAGTCATCTGCAGGAACTGCAACGAAGCTACCCATAATAGCACCAAGACCAGATTTTTGACCAGTAACCCATGAAGCTGCTACATTACCATCTTGATCATAGATAGCGAAATGAGTACCACGACTTTCAGTAGTTCCATCAACATTTACCGGCATAATGTAGTATGACTTACCACCTAGTTTGAACCAGTCGAAACCATCAACACCTGCATTTGTTGTAGTATAGCCTTCACTTGTCTTATTGTCAAACTTAGTTGTAGCAAAACTTCCGCTTGTCCATGTGTAAACACTTGTTGGCAAACCACGACGTCTTACAACGAATGATTTTCCCATATTGCTTGCCATATCTGCAACTTTTTCATAAGCTGGTTGAGCAATATCAGAGTTAGTAGCAGTTTGGCTATTATCAAAACCTAAAGCAACAAGTTTACTATCAGCAAGTGCACCATTAGCTACCTTAACAACTACTGCATTAGCCGATTTATTAGGTAGGATTGTGAAATAACCACCCTCAGCTGACAACATATTACCACGAACGCGACCTATTTGGTCTGTACGAGTAGCTGTGTAACCACTAATTGATGACAAATCAATAGGATATGTCTTAGATAAGTCCTTAGAAATTATCACAAAGTTTTGTCCAGAATCTGCATTAGGGAAGCTTGTATTTACAATGATATTACCTGCATCGTCGGCAGAGATACCTGTACCTATAGTAGTGCCAGTCATATCCTTATAATCTGCAACACCATTTTCCTTGATTTCGATAATCTTACCAGCAGCCTTATCGTTAGCAATCATCTTACCATCAACTACTGCGATATAACGAACATCACCACCTGTTGCTACACCAGGAACACTTGTTGTATTTTGCCATATCTTAGTCAAACCCTTTGAGTAAGATTCACCCGGATCGGCAGGAGTTGATGGAGTTGGATCAGGAGTTGGCTCTGCTGGAGTTTCACCTGGATCTTCGTTACCTGCGTTAGGATCGGTAAGAGTTACCTTAGTAACTACTTGCACACGGTAAGAAGCAGTACTTTGAACTGCTACATAACTTTCGTAATAACCTGCACCCTTTGAGAAGTTGGTGTTAAGTTTGAAACGAAGAGTACCACCCTTTAGATCGTCCCAACCGGAAAGTTTTTCTACAATTACAGAGCTTGTTGCACTGTTAAAGATAATATTAGAAGAAAGACCTGTTCCTGTTACCTTAACATCTTTATAAGTTTCAGTAGTTGAACCTACTTCACCAGAGAATTCAACAGTCATTGGATTACACTTCAAGCTTGGTTGTTCTGCCGGTGTGCCACCGGGAGTTGTACCTGCAGGCCAGTCTACCTTGATACCCCAATAGAAAGTAGCAATATTTACGCGACCATTGTTGTAACCTACCCAGTCATAAGAAGAATAGTAACCATCGTTACCAGCCCAAGGAGAGTAGTTAGCATCACCATAAGGGTCATGACAAACGAATGAACCAGACTTATTTACCCAACCACCTGAAGAAGAATAAGTACAGTTCGTACGGAAGCCTAGAATCAAGTGACCACTTGAATAAAGTTGAATACACATAGGATAAGCATCACCTGCAGCTGCTTTAGTCTTGAAATGACTCCAAGCTGTACTTGGAGACCAAGTATAAGTATAACCAGAAGCACCATTTAGTTTGTAGAAATCACCCATATTATTAGCTGGAGATCTGTCACCATACCACATATATCCATAGCCACCAGGAACGCTATAGCAACCATTACCATAAGCAGTTTCGCTAAATGTCCTTGTACCCTTCTTATTAGTGTACACTGCACTAATTGCGTGAGCATATTGCTTAGCTTCACCACTAGAACGATTATAAGTGGTTTTCTTAGGAAGAAGGTCATAGTAACCAAGGTGCATACAAGCTGAAGTAGGCGCACAAGTTACATAACCGTGAGCTGTACAACCATTAACTGCAGGAGAGTCATAAATTTGGCTCAAGTAAGGAATATCAGAGGCTCCGATAGTACCTTCCATTTGAACTGATGACTTACCCTTAACATTTTTAAGGCTTCCGTTGCTCTTAATTGCATTTTTGTCATAATTACCTAGACGGTCACCGAATTCGCCATCAATGATATCATATACCACCTTTTCTTGAGCTGCACCAGCCAAAGATGCAACACCAGAAACATTTGTAGTAGGAACAGGACGAATAGCCAAACAACGCTTCAATTCACCAGCATAAGGAACTACCATCTTGTTGTCGCTTGTAACGATAGCGTCTATAGGCATATCTTCGTTAGATTCAATCAAAGCAACGCGGTTAGAACCATCGAAATTTGACTTATAAACACCTGCGCCCTTAACCATCAAGTCTTTTTCTCTATCAACAACTGTATAAACAAGTTCTTGTGAGTTGTTAGCCCAAGAAGCAGAAGAACCTTCACCAAGGTCATAAATTCTATTAGAAGCTTTTTCAAGAACTGAAAGACGACCTGTTGCAGTGTGGATTGCAAGTTTGCTACCATCTGGAGACCAAACACCATCATAACCGTCATTTACAGCAACTTGTTCTACAACACCTGTTTCAAGGTTCATGATGAAATATCCACCGTCGATATTACCATAAGCAACTCGCTTAGCATCTGGAGAGATGTTAACGATATTTGTATAGAAACCTAGATCATAAGTCTTACGATCAGAACCTTTACGGATAACCAAGTTATTACCCATAGTATATGCCATAGTACCATCATCGGCAAATGATACCTGACCACATTCCCACACATAGTCTTCAAGAATATTTACAACACCAGAAGCTACATGAAGCACCGCAGGCGCTTGATAATCATCGTCATTGATGCTTTTGAAACCAACAAGAGTCTTGTCTTTACTCATTTGAGTATAGATACCGGCTCCGCGACCTTTAACAAGAGTCTTCAATTGACCATCTTGTAATAAATAGATTTCAGAATAACGGTTGTTGGTAAGCACTAGACCGCTCTTTGACTCCATCGGTTTACGCAAGTAACCCAAATCGGCTACATCATAGGTATTCACTTGTGCAATACCTGCAAAAGCGATACACATCAATGCAGAGAACATCATGGTTCTCAACATAGAATAGAAATTTCTTTTCGTGTACATAATAGTTAATAGTTTTTAGATTATAGTTTAAGTTATTATTAGTTTTCACATGTAAATAAATCGTCCAAAGGTAATAAAATATGTTTAAAACGCCCCCGTTTTTAACTTTTTTTATGCTATTAGCATTATTCATAATCCCATTCCAGCCAATAATTATCTATCATAAGCGTACTTCCAGAACCTCCTGTAAAGTAGTCTCCAAGCTTGCTTGCAGAACTTACTATAAGTATATAACTAGGCACGCGATGAGTGTCACGATACTCAAGTTCTATTGTAAATTCAGTCCAGTTATCAATATTCGCGCCCGATTCTATCGCTCCGTAGGCAATCACATAATCGGCATTCTTGTCAAAGATATTGCGGTTTTTAGGATTAGTCCGTATCTGGAATGGCGCAGTCCAGTCGGTCAATGCTATATACACATTCGCGGTATCAGGTTCACCTTTAAGATGCACAAATTCAGCAGAAGTGTGGCTTATAGGCGCACTCTTGTATTTCCAGTATCCTTTCATTCTAGTAGGACGCTCGTTGCACACTCGTCCAAAGTCAAGAATACCGTTAGTTCCATCGGTCTTCACATAATCTCCCGAGAACATATTGCCGGCAGCCAACTTACCCACTGCTCCAATACCTATGAATTTAGTATCCAACTGTGCGCTGAACCCTGTTTCACCGTTCCAAGTTTCGGAAGAAGGGAATGTATTGCTATCGCCAAGTGTCGTTGCACCTTTATTACCTGTTCCCCAGAATGGAGTTGAGCCTTCGGCCCAAGGACACCACACTTTGCCATCTTTCCACCATTCATCAAACGAAGCATTTGGTATTTCGTAATATCCTCCTGTAGTAACCGATTGAGGTGCACACACTGCATCATTACTATATGCACGCACTTCATATTCGGTCTTAGCATCAAGATGACGGATGCATGCTGTAAACATACCTCCATTCTCAGTTATCCATTCGGCCGGAACTTTTGTCCACTCTTCTACTCCCGATTTGCGATATTCAAAACCATTATCTTTTCCTGCTTCAGCCGAGCCATACGCCCAAATAACGTTGGTCCATGCATCAACGGCTGTGATATCAACAGCGACATCGGTAGTTTGCACATAGAGAGTCCAGGTCTCAACAATATTGTGATAAGACACATCTAGCTTAACTGGTCCTTTTGAGAAATCCACAATCTGCCCTGCATAATCGGGAGTCATTGTTGTGATTTCCACTGGCCCCAGCTTAAGCGCAGTGACTCTTATATCGGTTAACGGCATATCTTTTGAAACATAAACGATAGCGCGCTTTCCTGGCACATCAACAATACCTTCACCTACTTGGCCTTCTACAGTGAAATAGCGTTCTATTACCTGACGGCCAAGAATAGTCCACTCATAATCCTGATACAACGATAGCGTAAGATTCAATGGAGCCGTCAAATCCACGCCGTTAGAGATATCGGCCGACAGTTCAGCACCTTCGGTAACTGTATAAGTAAGAATCTGTACTTTGGTCATATCCACAGTTTCGCCAAGATTCAGTGTCACGCTATTGTTCTCGTCATCAATCACAGCACCCGACACTTCTCCTTCAGCTGCCATCGACAAGAACTTAGCCTCTATCTTAGGATAAGGAATGTCATTCTTCAAACAGCTAGCAAGCGACATGAGCATTACTGCTACCACAGGAGCCAATATATATCTTAAACTCTTCATACTACTCATGTTAAATGTGAACTGCTATACCCATATTAATATTGAATATATTGAATTTAAAGCTTGCACCGCTGGAGAAGCGTTTACCTTCTTCTTCATTATTAGTCAACTGCTTTTCATTCTTGAAATAGAAGCCAAACACGCCAAACGATACATTGAAACTCACCAATTCGTGCATGAACACGCACAATCCAGGAGAGAAGTTCAAGCGCACTTCCACTGTATTGGTTCTCGTGTCGCGAGGCTCTTCATTATAATAACGCACGAATTTGCCATATCCCGATGAAAGCGACAAGTCCGTTTCATTATATATAGCAAACCGTCTGTTCTTGTCCAGCCCCACATAATATCTGTAGAACACAGCTGCGGTATAATTCTTGGAACTGTATTCAACATCTCTTAGCGAGAAATTTATATCCTCATCAAAGTCCACGCTTAAACTTTCAAGATTGAACGAGTTCTTCGAATACCCCAATCTCACTCCGGCAGCCTGATTGCTACGGAAGAAATACATCGCATGCGGATTTATCGAAAAAGTCGTACCATTAAAATTAAAATCCTTAAGGAAGGAAAGCACGCGCACATCCTCGGTATCAAATTCACCGTAGGAAGCTGTGATGCCAAATCCCCATTTGCCCTTTGGCATGAACAGGTGGTTATACAACCCTCTGTCATAACGGCTATAGTTCTTGCCTGGCAGAATAACGCTTACAGTGTCATTTCCCACTATCACTTTTCCGTATTCATCGCTGCCATCGCTAAGCGTTCCGTCAGGAAGCACTACAAGTTGTCCATTTTTCTCAGCCTCAACCGCAGTTGTATCGGCTATCGCACTCGACACGCTAAGCACATCTTTCAAATGCTGAGGCATTCTGTCGCTTTCCTGAGCCGACAAATTCAAGAAGCCTGCAGCTAGCACACATATAAATATAAATCTCCTTATCATACGCATAGCACTTTATAGGTAGAACAATACTCCGAATGAAATGGAGAAAATATTAATTTTGAAATTAGCATTAGTTGAATGCGTTTTCGACAAGTATATCTGGTCGTTCTTCTGCTTGGAACTGTTATAATTGAAACCCAGCACACCCACATTCACTTCGATTGCAGAATAGTTATTCAAGAACATAATCAGCCCTGGAGCAACTCCTATTCCCAAAGAGAAGTTATCCATAAAGCTGCCTGTGAAGTCATCACCGCTGCCATTACGCAATTTGGATTGACCGAAACCCAAATCAAGCTGAGCCTCAGCAAACATGCCAAATCTCTTTGAATGGCCCAGACTGAAATAATACCTGTATACCCCCATTGCCGAATAATCCTGAGAAATCATATAGAAATTCTCAGCCGTATAGTCAGTTTCAGAATCAATCACAATCTCGGCTTTGTCAAGATTGGAGCGTGAGCGGGAATACCCGAATTTTACACCAGCAGCCATATTGTCCTTAAAGGAGTATAAAAGCGTAGGAGTGATTTTAAACGAGTACACTTCCCCATCCATACCTTCTATTATCAGGAACTGATAATTATTCTGATTAGACTGGGAGTAATTCATGCTCACACCGGCAATCCATTGTCCTTTGGGGATAAAGTCTACCGATTCCAGATTACGCGAAAACTTTTCCTGAGCAGACGACAGCATAGCGCCTGCTAACATGAAAAGAATCGGCAAAAGTATATATTTCAGTTTATTCATTCCAGTTACACATATATACGATATTGTAGAGGCGCGACACTACGCACCTCTACAACACTGTTACAGCCTATTAATAATTTAGAGTGAAATCGTCAATATACATCACACTACCATCTCCACCTGCATAATAATCGCCCCAAAAACTAGCAGAACAACATATCAATATTGCTGAAGGTTTCTTGTCAGTACGCTTATATTCAAGAGGGATTTCAAACTTCATCATTGTATTATCCGAGCTAGTTGCTTCTCGGCTTGTCCATTCTCCGTATGCGATAACCCTACTTTCATTCTTGTCAAAGATTCTGCGTTGAGAAGGCTTAGTCTTAACAATCAATGGATAAGATGAACCTCCATAAGACTCTGTGGTTTCATCAAGCAATGCAATATAAATAATACCCTTATCCATTTCGCCCTTCACACATTCGCTTGGGGTTCCACTAGGCACTTTATTAATTGCTACTGGATTATACTTCACATAACCGGTCAAAGACTTAGGACGAGAGCTAAATACCTGGCGTCCAAAGCCTAAAACTCCATCTGTACCATCTGTATCAAGATACTTACCGATAAACATATTACCTGCAGCAAACTTTATAACCACATTCTTGGAATTAAGCTTTGCTGAATAATTACCACTGTTCTTTATTGTAGATTCTGCTGTTGTCAATACTGCACTTGCAATTTTTGCTCCGGCATTACCACAATCCCAGAACATCGTACTTTCAGATGCACAAGGACTCACAACTCCGCTAATTTCGCACCAATCCTCAAAACCCGAGTTTGGCAACTGCGCTGCAGTTTCGGTTGTAAATGTATAAATTGTAGATGAAGTGAATGCATTTCCTTCGCCATCATTATCGGCAAACGCACGATATTCGTATGCCGTTCCGGCTTCAAGACCAGTCAATTTCACGCTGAATGCTGCCGAATCGTCAGAATAAACCTTTGTCCAATCGCCACCAGCCTTACGATATTCAACTCCAGTACCTGTAGAGCCTTCCTTTGCTATCGTTCCTTTTACAGTAGCACTTGTTGCCCACACATCATAAGCAGGAACTTCAGTCACCTTCACGGCATCATTGCTCACATCAATAACAAGAGTCGTATTGCGCACCTTATTCAAATTGTCAGTAGCCTTGATACCTATGCTGTATTTTCCATTAGCCAATGTATTAAGCATAGCTGCCGTGAATGTAATCTTCGCTGCACGCACATCACCTTCAGGATGCTCATCGGTCGCAAACGGGCACTGTATTTCAATACCGAAAGTAGACAATTGAGATTTCACATAGTCCTGGCTCTGGAAAAACTCGACTTTATCGCTAGCGGTGAAACCTATTGAGTTCAGGCCGCTTAGTTCAAGCCCTGTAAGTTCTTCCACTGCGCTCACATAAATAGAGAACTTCTTGAAAGAACCTGCTTCACCAGTCTTAGGCTGTGAAAGGTCAAAATTTGCTGTAATAAGAGGGATTGCCGTAATTTCAAAAGAATCATTTACTTCAATTTCTTTTTCATCTACATCAACGACAAACATTCCACCTCCGATTGCTTCAAATTCCTTGCTTTGGAATTTAATAGTCAATGCATATTCGGTTGTACCCTTTACATCCTCAATTTCTCCATTCTGAGTATAGGTTTCGCCACCTAGTCTTGTACCAGTAATGCTATAAGTAAGTTTTGTATCACCCGAAGGCATCATATAATACCCCTTTGCATCAGCATTAGCATCGCTGAAATCCAGGCTGCCTTTGGTATTGGCGATAGTTATCTTATAATCGGACAGAACAGTTGCCACCGATGCATCAAATTTCACCGAAGCCACCACATTGGCAATCTTGCAGTTGATTACCGCATTAGCAACAGCCGTTGGAGAAACATTAAAGGTTGTTTTTCCTCTGTAATACTTCTTGTCAAAAGATGCAGGCACACTGTCGCCAGCCCATGCCTCAGCCGAATACTCTCCGCTCGCTAGCCACAAGTCGCTTGGCACCTCATCTGCTCCATGATACTTGCGGATAAGGCCTTTAGAGCTATACACATATATCTTGCAAGATTCCTCCAGTGCGGCCTTTTCTGTTTCTGAAACGGCACGAGAAACAATCTCCACATTATCATCAATAGTCATTGACAATTTCACCTTGCCATCACTAGAAGCAATGATCTTGTCATAACTGCACGAAGTAGATACAGCAGCTATCGCTACCATAGCCATCACTATACTAAATATCTTCTTCATAGCCTTACTCTACTTTTAAAATTAGGTCAACACTAGTTACTTGACCGATACTATCAGTTACAGTCAATCGGAATGTGTGAACATCTGAGCCTAGCAAAGCAAGCATTCCCATAAATGAAGAAATATCAAATGTAATAACATCTTTCACTCCTTTCACTTCGGCACCTACTGGGAATCCTAATGACACTAGATTTTCTTCCAATGCTGCATCACCTGGTTCAGCCAAGTCAAATTCCTCACGCAATCCCATTCCGGCAAGTTCTTCAGCAGTAAGCAGATTTGAAATAATTTTCACTTCTAGCTTTTCAACACCTGCTTCAGCTTGAATTTCAAGGACAACTTGTGAAGTGGTTGTTATAACGCATTCTTTGTTCAATTCTATACCTTCAGAAACACTTACCACTGTTGGTGCTGCAACCGATGGCTGTTCGCTATATGCAGCTTGCTTAACAGCTATTTCGCGAACTATTGAGCCCATTGTCACAGTCACAACTGCTGTGCGTTCCGATTCCACAGTGTTATCGCTCACGCTTACATTCAATTTTGTTTGTCCGGCAGCACCTGTCGCAGGGCTAACGGTACACCAGCTTGCACTGCTGCTTGCAGTCCATTCAGCCGATGCCGAAACGGTAACTTCCTTGCTCGATGCGCTCATGCCGTAGCTCAATTCGCTATCGCTCACTGTCATGAAATCATCTGGTTGGATAAGTTCCTCTTCTACGGCAACATCGCGAGTCAGATCCACAGTTGTTACTTTTGCATTCAAGCTCAAGCCTGTAGTGCCTACCAAGCCATATTCGTCCGATACATCAGGAGCACTCTTCAAAGAGAATGTTATGATGCGGTGTTGACCAGGAGCCACATCGCTTATCACCTTATATTCTGAGATATAGAATCCTTCAACCGATCCCGAGAAGGTTGCAACAAGACTCTTGTTATCGGCTCCGCAACGGAAATATCCTGCGCGTTCCTCGCCATAAACGAAATCCAATGACGCGCCGTCACCCACTTGAACATTCACCTTCACATCATCGGCAGTTCCTATTGCATCTTGCATTTCTTCGCTGTACTTGATAGAAACTTTCAAGTTGCTCAATTTACATACGATTGCCTCAACCTGGGTAACATCATTCTTCTTTATTGAGAAATCCTTCTCGCCATAGAAATATGGAGCGTCCCATGCTGCATCTTGAAGTTCCTGGTTATATACCTTCACGGTATATTCTCCCACAGGAAGTTCAACAACTTCGGGAAGCGAACCGTAAGTCCAGCTTCCTGCTTCCACGCCTGTTGTCTTATTGGAAACTACGACCTTGAATGTATTTACATCTACCGATGCCGCACGGCTTTCTATCACATCTTCGGCATTGTAAACACTTGCCTCAAAGGCTTCGAACGAAAGTGTTCCTTCTACACTTTCCACTTCGCTAAATCCTTTATCGCAACTCGCAAGGGATATTGCCGAAAGGACTGCTATAAACATTATATTTATTATCTTTTTCATATCTTAATCCCTCACTGTTTTAATAGTTCAACACGATATCGTCAATTCTAAGCACCGAAGACAGCTTAATTCTATACTTATCATCTTCACCCTTATTTCCTGCAATTTCCAGATATGAGCCACCTGCATTGCAAGAATGAGAAGATGATGTTGACGCCTTGAATGCAATATAAATAGACGCCGCCTTTTTATTTGTCACAGTGTAATTAATTGGCACTACAGCTTCGGTCCATTCCGATACGGTTTGATTTGCCGAAACCGTTGCGTTTCCTATCACTGTACCATCGGCTGCTATCACTTGGATTTCGGCCTGGCACGCATCGGTTTCGTATGGGATATACTCATACCAGAATGTTACTGATGCAGGACGAGAAGGGAAGCTGTGACCAGTTGAAGAGCGAGACCAACCTCCATATGAGCCATCATTACCCTTTCCTATCAACAATTCACCCACATACCATGTTCCGGTTGTTGCAATTGTAGAGTTACTGTTACCCACATTAGCCACTGTAATCTGAGCCGAACGGCTACCGCCATGACAATCGGTTGAATACTGTACCAATGGGAAGCACTTGAAATAGGTATAACCTATTGTCAAACTTCCTCTTAACGATTGTGTCACATTAGAATCCCACCATGCATCACCAGTACCTGCTGCCCATGGCTTATAATATGTCATTGGGCTGCTTTGTCCTCCTAATGATCCATTATGATTAAAACCCCAGCTCTTAGTTTCCCAGTCCTCAAAACCTGCATTAGCCACTTGCGCAGCGGTCTCGGTTGTAAATGAGGTTTCGGCAAACACCAAATCACCATCTTCATCGGTGATTTCCACTTTGATTGTTGATTGAGCACCTGCAGTCAATCCTTTCACTGTGAAGGTATAGTTTGCTGCATCAGCACTATAGTTGGTTGTTGCAGTACCATTCACATACACAGCCTTAACATTGCTCATTACGACATTTCTGAAATCAGCTACCCTTGCATTAACTTTCACTGTTGCCTTTGTAGCCCAAATATCATAATCTTCATACGACAATGTGAATATCTTGCCTATCTTCACATTTATGCTCGATTTTTCTTCACCTCTATAATATGCTTTAACTGTAGTAGCCGAAGCATTATCAGGAATCGTTACGACTACAGCATAAGTGCCATCGCCATTATCGGTCATTGACTTAATAGGGGCATCAACAAAGTCGCCATAGTCGTTCATTGCCTTAAATGACAACTTTTCCTTCTTAGCATTATAAGTCATAGTGAATGCAGCCTGGCATGATCCTGCCTCACTCTTGATAGGGTTGCTCAAAGCCAATACTACAGCCGGAGCGTTCACGGTGAGTGTAGCCGGTGTTTCGGCAGTGCGGCCATAAATGTCCTTCACTTGCAATGTGAATGAGTGAGTTGAGTTTCCGTTAAGAGGCTTAAGGTTTGGTATCAAGCCTGCGAAATCAACAACCGCAATCTTATCAGCACTGTTCCACAATCCACTCACTTCAAGGCCATATTGCTTAAGCAATGCCTGTTGTTCTGCAGTTGCAGTCATAAGGTCCAGTTCTGCTGGCCAGCCCTTGCTTATAAGGTATTCCGAAGTTGTAGTAAGCACTACGCCACCAAGTCCCGATTCAGCCACAAGCACTACCGATGCAGGAACATCATCACCCTCAATAATATTTATAGCAGTTGCATTGTCAAAACCTTTTGCTGTAATAACTGGAGCAGGAGCCACCGAAATGTCCTCGCTTATCATCACTTCAATAGGCTGAGCTGTTGTAGCATCGTCGAATGATACCGATAGCTTCGCATCACCCACTTCACCACCGTTAACATCAAATGTCACTCGGTAGTGAGTACGGGCTTCAGCATTATCAATTGCAGCAGGTTCAAGCGACAATTCTGTTCCGTTGCTCTTCACAAGCGACAACTGGAATGTTACCTTACCTGGCTTAACATATGCTGCGCGCGCCTCATCTTTAGCAAAATCTATATACGCTCCGCCTGCCGAATGTATCTTTGCCGAATAGTCGGTAAAGTATTGCTTGAAAGCATCGGTATAAGCAAGGCTCACCATTGCATTGCCCAATGTAGCTTCAATTTCAGGAGAAGCAGTTTCCGAATCCTCCACGCTGAACTTGCCGCTGCCATAGTAATATGGTTTCTCGAAGCCTTCCTCGTTAATGTCACCGTAATAAATCTCCATTTCATAAGCTCCAGTAGTGAATTTTGAATCAACCGGGAACTCTGCTATTGAAGACCAGGTCTTGTTATAAGAACCGTCGCTTTTCTTCAAATGCACCATAAAATTCTGAATTTCAGGAGAGATTGCCTCAATCTCGGTTGAAGCAGTTTCGCCAGCCGACCTCGACGAAGTCACGCTGTAGTCAGCTTTAAAAGAAGCCTTGATTTCTCCCATTCCATCTTTACCGGCAAATTGGCCCTTATCGTCGGCACACGACCACGACAGGATTCCTAGCATTGCCAATAGACCAAAATGTTTTAATTTCATAAGTCTCTTGTTATCTATTTTTTTCGTTTATTTCATATTTTTCATTGCGTGCAGCTAAGCACTAGTAACGCAATTTATACAATAACATTCAGCAAAGGTACATTTTTTTCTTTAAGCAATCTTAAAAATCGCCGTTTTTTTCACTTTCTCACCATGTTTGCATTAAAAAACACCAAGACACTTAGACATTTTTTACACTATTTTACCTTAAAAAAGAGCTTTTACGCTCAGAAAAGAGTAATTTTGCAACAGAAACAATAAACAGACAAAAAAACATGAAAGCAGTAAAAACAATTTTGGTGATGATAGCTTTAATAGCATCATTCAATACAGTACAGGCATTTGACCTTGAAAGCCTAAAGAAAGCGGCTGGAAACATCATCGGCGACAAAGGCGGCTCTATCCTTGACAACATTCTGAAGACCGACAAGCTGGAAGTTGCCGATTTAGCAGGAACTTGGAAATCATCGGGTTCGGCTATATCTTTCAAGACCGAAAACCTTCTTAAAAAAGCCGGTGGTACTGCAGCGGCTGGAAACATCGAAGAGAAGCTTAATCCTTATTACAAGAAAGCCGGACTGGACAATGCAGTTTTCACCTTCACTAAGGACGGTAATTTAACTATCACCCTTAAAAACGGCAAGAAAATTACTGCTACTGTCACTGAAGGCGAAGGAGAAGGTACTTTTATTTTTCAATTCGGCAAACTTAAAAACATAGGTAAAGTTACCGCTTATGTGAGCAAAGGTTCTACGCTTAGCATC
>JAFOXR010000007.1 GCA_017391675.1 Muribaculaceae bacterium | reverse complement strand
TGTGAATACGGCTCATTTCGTTCTGCCTAAGTTTGGAACATCATTGTCAAAGTATGGCGCAACCAATATTTCAATAAATGCTGGCGATGTGAGCAAAAATGTGGAAAGTTTGACACAGGTATGGAAGCAACTGGGAGAAGGAGGCGGAACAAGGCGTTCGTTGCTTGTGAATCTTGGGGGCGGAATGGTGACCGATTTGGGAGGTTTTGCCGCGTCTACATTCAAGCGGGGTATAAAGTTCATTAATATCCCTACTACGCTGCTTAGTTCGGTTGATGCTGCTGTTGGCGGGAAGACAGGTATTAACTTCAATGGTTTGAAGAATGAAGTGGGAGTGTTTAATGAAGCCGATGCGGTAATCATTTCCACTATGCCGTTGTTCACTTTGCCTATTGAAGAAGTTAAGTCGGGGTTCGCCGAAATGCTTAAGCATGGACTGCTGAGCGGTCGAGAGGTGTTTGAGCGTCTTCTGGCTTATGATTTCTCAAAATATAACGCCGATGAACTGCTTGTTCTGCTAGAAGAATCGGTTAATGTGAAAAGGGAAATTGTGCGTCAGGATCCGCATGAGAAGGGATTGAGGCGTGCATTGAACCTTGGGCATACCGTAGGTCATGCCTTTGAAAGCATGGCAATGAAACGGCAGAACCCTATACCGCATGGATATGCTGTAGCATGGGGCATGATTGTGGAACTTGTGCTGTCGCATATGCAACTGGGTTTTGACAGTGATATGCTGCATCGCTATGCCGATTTCGTATATAGCAATTACGGAGCATTCCATATCACATGCGATGACTATCCCGAACTCATATCTCTAATGCGTCACGACAAGAAGAGCAACAGTGGAGAAATGAACTTCTCTTTGTTGAGCGGAGTGGGCGAGATAAAAATTAATTGTGAAGCAACCGAGGACGATGTAAAGGCTGCCCTGGATATATATAGGGACTTGGTGCATATATAATAACAAAGTTTAGAACATGCTTAAATATCATACGATAGATGTTTCATGCAGGGTTATACCTCAAGAGGTGAGCCTGATTTTCAATATTACAGGGTGTACGATAAAATGTCCTGGCTGTTGCGAGCGTGCGTTATGGAAAGATAAAGGAATTCCATTGACCTTTGATGAATTGCGCTCTATTCTTGAAAACTATAATAGCGCTGTGTCGTGCGTGTGTTTTATGGGAGGCGAGCATGAGCCGCAGGAGATCAATGTGCTGGCTCGGTTTGTGAAGCACAATTATCCATGCTTGCGCACTGCCTGGTATTCGGGCTTGGACAAGATAGCAAAAGAGATAGACTACACCAATTTCAATTATTTGAAGACAGGAGCCTATGAAGCATCGAAAGGTGCATTGGGAACACCGGGTACTAATCAGCGAGTCTTCATCGTTGAAGAAGATTGCTCATTGACCGATATTACTGAAAAATATATCCGTACTGAACCCGATGAAGAACGGGTGCTGGAAGTGGTTAAAGAAGAAATCGCAGACGGTTCTGCTGAAGATAATGCAGAACTTCACGAAAATGATAATGAGGAAACTGTAGCCGAGGGAACTGCTCTTTCTGCTGCAGAAGAAATGGAGACGGTAGAAACTGATGCATCATTGGCCGATGAACCTGTTGAGGAACAAATGGAAGATTCAGATGAAAGCCCTGAAACAAAAGAAGAGATTCAGCTGCCTGCCGATACGAAAGACGGAATAATAATGGAGATATAAGAAATGCCTCAATCGAGGCATTTCTTATATCTGGTTATTTGTACAACTTTCTTTATTTTACTGGAATCTTGTCGATGCGACGGCAGTGACGGCCTCCTTCAAATTCAGTTTCCATGAATGCTTTAAGGATTTCCAGTGCTTCTTCGTTGCTTACGAAGCGACCAGGCATTACTAGTACATTGGCATCGTTGTGCTGACGAGTCAGTTTAGCGATTTCAGGAATCCAGCAAAGTGCAGAGCGGATACCCTGATGCTTGTTCAATGTCATGTTGATGCCTTCTCCGCTGCCGCAGATGCCAATGCCAGGATAGCATTCGCCTTTCTCTACTGCTTCGGCGCATGGGTGCGCGAAATCGGGATAATCGCAACTGTCGGTGTTGTAAGTGCCGAAATCCTTGTATTCAATACCGTTTTGCTTGAAATATTCAATTACAGCCTGCTTAGTGTCAAATCCTGCGTGGTCGCAGCATATAGCAACAGGCATTCCAGGTTTTAAAATAGACATGATTTATTGTTTAATGATTTATATGCTACAAAATTAATATTTTAAGCTATAAGAAACAAAGGAACAATAGAAATAAATGAGTTTGCAAAGCGGTTATTTGCTGCCTAGTATAAGGAATATCAAACCTATCAGCAACAAGGACAGGTCGGCTAGCTTCAGCTTTACATTCTTTTCGTGAAGGACCAGTACTCCGTAAAGGAAAGAAACCAGAACACTGCCTCGTCTTATCATCGATACAACAGAAATCATTGCTCCATCGAGCGAGAGCGAGTAGAAATAGGCTATATCGGCTATGGTGAGGAATAAGGCTATCCCTGGAATGGTCCATCTCCAAGTGAATGGCGTGCGTTTCTCGGACGAAAAACGGCGAATGAGCATAATCACCGTTGTCATGATAAAGAACTGGTACAGCGAATACCAAGCCTGCACTTCAAGCGGCTTTAGATCGCGTATGAGGTATTTGTCGTAAAGTGCGCTTATTGCTCCCATAAGGGTAGAGGCAAGGCATAGCCATATCCAGCGGCTGTGCTTCATGGAGAAACCTTCTTTCTTGCCTATCCTGCTTATGAAAAACAATGAACAGAACCCCAGGATAATACCGGTGTATTGTAGTGCATTGAGGTTCTCGCCGAATATTATCACGGCACCCAGCAGCACCAGTACCGGGCGTGTGGCGCTTATCGGCCCATTGATGGTTATGGGCAGGTGCTTGATAGAGAAGTATCCAAGAATCCATGATGACAGGACGATGAAAGACTTTACGAGAATGAGCAGGTGGCTATGGGAATCGCCGTTGAATCCCCAAGTGCCGTCGGCAATGTTTCCTATAATGACAGGAGACAGCAGCAGGCTTCCGAAAAGTGTGTTGAGCATCAGCACACTGAGCACATCGTTGCCTTTAACCGATGCTTTCTTGAATATGTCGTAAATGCCCAAACACATGGCTGAGCATATAGCCAAAACTATCCACATAATTGTTTTTCGTCAGCGTTTTTTCAGTTGTCACAAAATGGTTGTTAGGTTAAGAATCAACTTATTCCTTGATTAGATGTTTTGTGTGGGTGACACATGCAGGAATCTCGTGCGCGTAGTGCGTTACATATATAAGCGACATGCCGGGTTGCTGGGCTATGCGCTCAATGGCTTGGGCAACAAGTGCTTTTCTGGTCATGTCGAGTCCGTGCAGAGGTTCGTCAAGAATGAGCAGAGGAGCATTCTTGAGCAAAGTGCGTGCTATCAGTACGAGTCTTTGTTCACCCGAAGATAAGGTGGGGAATCGGCGCAGAGCCAAATGCTCGATGCCAAACGCCTTCAGCCATTGCATAGCCACAGCCTTCTGATCCTCGTTTGGACGGCGGAAACAGCCTACATTGTCAAAGAATCCTGTTGCGACAACGGTGAGCACATCGGCCGCATCGTTGAAGTAGAGGTGCATTTCGGGAGAAATGTAGCCTATGCGCCGTTTGATGTCCCAGATGCTTTCTCCAGTGCCTCGGCGGTGGTCAAAAAGGGTGATGTCGTTGCGGTAGCCTTGAGGGTTATCGGCATATACAAGGCTTAGCAGCGTACTTTTTCCGCTGCCATTAGCTCCAAGCAAAGCCCATTTCTCGCCTGCTTTCACTTTCCATGATACATTGCGCAGTATCACATTCCGTCCATAGCTCACATTGCAGCCGTCCAGTTCGATGGCCGTTTCGAAGTCCATAGCATTGCAGTCGGCATTGATAGGCATCTTGTCAACATCGCCTTTGGGAATGAACAAGCTGTTGAGGAATGCTTCATCGCAATCGGCAGTTCTTCTCACGAGCCCTATCTCCATGTTCTTCATTGGCAGAACGAAGTCGCAGAACTCGGGAATGTCGCGAGGATTGCACAGCAATAGAATCACGGCAGTACCTTCGGCTGTGATAGAACGGATAAGTTCGTTGAACAGCTCGCGCGACGGAGCATCAAGCCCTATGTAAGGATTGTCGATAATCAGAATATCGGGAATGCTAGAGAACAGGTTAATTATAAGGAACTTTCTCAACTCGCCGCTTGAAAGGAAGTTAAGCCGCTTGTGAAGAATATCCCTCAAAGAAAGACGGTCGCATAGCTCATTCCATTTGTCGGCAGGAATCCGGTCTTTGATAATATCCTCAACCGTAGGAATATCGTCGTTCTGCGTAGCCTCAAACCGTTGTTGATAATAAGCCACATTGTTCCCTGTAAAAGAGTGGATATCAGAAAACTCTATATTGTTTATGGTAAGCGACTTCTTGTCGCCATGAATCACATTAGTGCAGATGTTCCAGCCCTTCTCGATGATTTTGCCAAGCGTAGTCTTTCCGCTGCCATTCTCGCCAATAACAGCATAGCAATTGCCCCGCGCAATCGAAAACTGGTGAGGGTTACGCAAAGCGCGTCCCATGTATTGCAGTTTCTCGCTCACAGCCGTGAGCAGAATTTCATTTTTAGTCATAAAAGATAAATTTTTGCAAAAGTA
>JAFOXR010000054.1 GCA_017391675.1 Muribaculaceae bacterium | reverse complement strand
TTTGTGTCTTTGCCCCGGTGTTGTGGGCTTGAATTTTCTTACTGCCATTTTTCTTATTAAATATTGCTATAAAAATCTATAGTTTCACCTTCTGCAAGTGTTACGATAGCTTTCTTAAACGATGGCTTCTTGCCACGGATAAGACCGGCCTTAGTGTAACGCTGTTTTCTCTTGCCTTCGTAATTCATTGTATTAACCGAAGTCACTTTTACGCCATACAATTCTTCAACCAAATTTTTGATTTGATACTTGTTGGCATCAGGAGATACACAGAAAGTGTAGCGATTAAGCTTTTCGCTCAACGCAGTTGCTTTTTCTGTAACGATAGGTTTAATCATTATATTCATTTTATACCTCCTTTATTAATCTAGTTCGTTTAACACAGCAACACTGCTCTCAGTCAATACTAGCGCCTTGTTGTCAAGAACTTTGTAAGTATTTATCTGAGATGCAGAGATAATATTCGCACTTTCAATATTACGAGCTGACAAATATACGTTTTTATTTTGATCTGCTAAAACTAGGAGCACCTTAACGCCTTCTAATTTAATATTTTTAGTAAAGTTTACGAATTCTTTAGTTTTAGGAGCTTCAAAATTGAAGTCTTCAACAACAACAATCTGATTGTTTTGAGCCTTGAAAGTCAATGCCGACTTGCGTGCCAAATCCTTCATTTTCTTATTTAGCTTGAAACGATAGTCACGTGGACGAGGACCGAACACACGACCACCACCAACAAGAACTGGAGAGTTGATGTCACCACGACGAGCGCCACCGCCACCCTTTTGCTTGCCTAGCTTACGAGTACTACCTGCAACTTCGCTTCTTTCCTTTGCCTTGTGAGTACCTTGGCGTTGGTTAGCCAAGTACTGCTTTACAGCAAGATAAACAACGTGCTCGTTTGGGTTTTCGATAGCGAAAACCGAGTCGTTAAGCACGACCTTTCTTCCTGTATCTTCACCTTTTATGTTATATACTGCGAGTTCCATTATTTCTCAATTATTACGATTGAACCTTTACATCCTGGAACAGAACCCTTAATCAAAAGAAGATTGTTCTCAGGCATAACCTTGATAACTTGTAGATTTTGAACAGTCACGCGTTCGTTTCCTGTTTGACCGGCCATACGCATTCCCTTAAACACCTTTGCAGGGTAAGAACAAGCACCGATAGAACCCGGAGCGCGAAGACGATTGTGCTGACCGTGTGTAGTTTGACCTACACCACCGAAACCGTGGCGTTTAACAACACCTTGGAAACCTTTACCCTTTGAAGTACCTGCGATATCAACGAACTCAGCTCCTTCAAACAAGTCAACACCAATAACGTCGCCTAATTTGTACTCTTGATCAAAATTTTTGAACTCGGCCAAGTATCTTTGTGGCGCTACACCAGCTTTCTTGAAGTGACCAGCCATCGCTGCAGTTGTGTGCTTGTCTTTCTTTTCAACAAAGCCGATTTGAACTGCTTCATAGCCGTCTTTTTCAATTGTTTTCACTTGAGTAACAACACAAGGACCTACTT
The DNA here is from genome assembly GCA_017391675.1 of Muribaculaceae bacterium. Taxonomy (GTDB): domain Bacteria; phylum Bacteroidota; class Bacteroidia; order Bacteroidales; family Muribaculaceae; genus RGIG4576. The sequence goes on along the minus strand of JAFOXR010000054.1, from coordinate 31,781 downwards.
CGATAACAGTGCACGGAATATTTTTTCCGTCGGCACTGAAAACGGATGTCATTCCGATTTTCTTTCCTAATAATCCTGGCATTTCTCTAATTTTTTAATTTTTCTTAATCACTTTAATTGGTAAACACACTTGACTTACACCTTGATTTCCACTTCAACGCCGCTAGGCAATTCAAGTTTCATCAATGCATCAACTGTCTTAGCAGTTGAGCTATAGATGTCAATCAATCTTTTGAATGAAGACAATTGGAACTGTTCGCGTGACTTCTTGTTCACGAAAGTAGAACGGTTCACAGTAAAGATTCTTTTGTGAGTAGGAAGTGGAATTGGACCACTTACTACTGCACCTGTTGCCTTCACAGTCTTTACTATCCTCTCAGCCGACTTGTCAACCAAGTTGTGATCGTAAGATTTTAATTTAATTCTGATTTTTTGGCTCATTGTATTTTGTAATAAAATATTATTTCAATAAATCTACACGTCCGTTACATTCTGTCAACACAGCCTTAGCGATTGAAGAACTTACTTCTGCATAGTGAGAGAAACTCATTGTTGAAGTTGCGCGACCTGATGTGATCGTACGCAATGCAGTTACATAACCGAACATTTCTGCAAGAGGAGTCTTCGCCTTAACAATACGAGCACCGCTACGGCTTGATTCCATACCTTCAACTTGACCACGACGCTTGTTCAAGTCACCGATAACATCACCCATGCTTTCTTCTGGAGTAACCACTTCTACCTTCATGATTGGCTCTAGAAGCACAGCACCTGCCTTTTCACAGCCTTTCTTGAATGCTTGGATAGCACACAATTCGAAAGACAACTGGTCAGAGTCAACTGGGTGGAAAGAACCATCAAGCAAAGTAACCTTCAATTGTTCTACTGGATAACCAGCAAGTACACCATTCTTCATTGCAGTTTGGAAGCCCTTTTGCACTGAAGGAATGAATTCCTTAGGCACATTACCGCCCTTAACTTCATCAATGAATTGCAAGCTTCCTTCAAAGCCTTCGTCAACTGGCTCAATGCGAACGATGATATCAGCGAATTTACCGCGACCACCAGTTTGCTTCTTGAACACTTCACGAAGTTCTACAGGTTGAGTAATAGATTCCTTGTATGTAACTTGAGGACGACCTTGATTACATTCTACCTTGAATTCACGGCGTAGACGGTCGATAATGATATCCAAGTGAAGCTCACCCATACCGCTGATAACAGTTTGACCTGTTTCTTCGTTAGTAGCAACTGTAAATGTTGGGTCTTCTTCAGCAAGCTTTTGCAAACCAACGCCAAGTTTATCAAGGTCCTTTTGAGTCTTAGGCTCAACAGCAACACCGATAACAGGATCTGGGAAGTCCATTGTTTCAAGTACGATTGGAGCATCTTCAGCACATAGTGTATCACCTGTGCGGATATCCTTGAAACCAACACCAGCACCGATATCACCACAACCGATAGCCTCCATTGGGTTTTGCTTGTTAGAGTGCATTTGGAACAAGCGAGAAACGCGTTCCTTCTTTCCTGAACGAGTGTTGAAAACATAGCTACCAGCTTCAACTGCACCAGAGTACACGCGGAAGAACACTAGACGGCCCACATAAGGGTCAGTAGCGATCTTGAACGCAAGAGCTGCAGTTGGTTCATCGTAAGAAGGCTTACGGATGATTTCTTCATCTGGATTACCTACTGCGTGGCCTACGATTTGGTCGCAGTCAGCAGGGCTAGGCAAATATGCACACACTGCATCAAGTAGCGGTTGCACACCTTTATTCTTGAAAGAACTACCGCAAAGCATTGGAACAATCTGCATCTTCAATGTTGCATTGCGGATAGCACGCTTGATTTCAGCTTCTTGAATAGTTGACGGATCATCGAAATATTTTTCCATCAATTCATCATCAAATTCAGCTATTGTTTCAAGCATCTTATCACGCCATTCTTCACATTCAGCCAATAGATTTGCAGGTATTTCATCTACCACATAACCATGGCTTTCATCTTCTTCTGGCCAGAAATAAGCTTTCATCTTAACAAGGTCAACAACACCTTTGAAAGTTTCTTCTGCACCGATTGGCACTTCAATTGGACATGGGTTTGCACCAAGAACATCACGCATTTGGCGAACTACTTCAAAGAAGTTTGCACCAGAGCGGTCCATCTTGTTTACATATCCGATACGAGGTACATTATACTTATCAGCTTGACGCCATACTGTTTCTGACTGTGGTTGAACACCACCTACTGCACAATAAGTTGCGACAGCACCGTCAAGAACACGAAGAGAACGCTCAACTTCTACAGTGAAGTCAACGTGTCCCGGAGTGTCAATCAAGTTAACCTTATATTGCTGGTTGTCATATTTCCAGAATGCAGTTGTAGCAGCAGATGTGATAGTGATACCACGCTCTTGCTCTTGCTCCATCCAGTCCATTGTTGCTGCACCTTCGTGCACCTCACCAATCTTATGAGTAAGACCAGTAAAATACAAAATACGCTCAGATGTTGTAGTCTTACCGGCATCAATGTGAGCCATGATACCGATATTACGCGTAAAGCTTAATTTTTCGTCTAATTTGCTCATAATTCCTTTTTTTGATTATCAATTAAAATCTGAAGTGAGCGAACGCACGGTTAGCTTCAGCCATACGGTGCATATCTTCCTTACGCTTGTATGCGCCACCTTGCTCATTGTATGCATCTACGATTTCAGCAGCTAGCTTGTCGGCCATTGTCTTGCCACCACGCTTGCGAGCATAGATAATAAGATTCTTCATTGATATTGATTCCTTGCGATCCGGACGGATTTCAGTAGGAACTTGGAATGTTGCACCACCCACACGGCGAGACTTTACTTCCACTTGTGGAGTGATATTCTCTAGCGCTTTCTTCCAGATGTCTAGCGCTTCTTTTTCTTCATTAGGCAACTTGTTCTTCACAGTTTCAAGTGCTGAATAGAAAATAGTATAAGCGGTATTCTTCTTACCGTCATACATCAAATGGTTGACGAATTTTGATACTCTTACGTCACCGAATACTGGATCTGGTAATACGATCCTTTTCTTTGGCTTTGCCTTTCTCATTTTTTAATTTTACAAAAATTTTCGTTTTTGCTTGCTTGGTTGTTGTTCTTACATCTTCAATGACATTCTCTTATGCCATTTACTCAACCGTAATAATCAATCCAATAAATCAAAAACTCAGTTTAACACTTTGTTCTTTTTTCTCTGTTAAATCAGGGAAAGATTTTCGACTTCTTTTCAGTTAGTCAATTCTTACTTTTTGTCCTTTGGTCTCTTAGCACCATACTTAGAACGGCGTTGGGTTCTACCAGCTACACCAGCAGTATCCAATGTACCTCTAACGATGTGGTAGCGTACACCTGGAAGGTCCTTAACACGACCACCACGCACCATCACGATAGAGTGTTCTTGCAAGTTGTGTCCTTCTCCTGGGATGTAAGAGTTCACTTCCTTACCATTAGTCAATCTCACACGAGCAACTTTACGCATTGCAGAGTTAGGCTTCTTTGGAGTTGTTGTATAAACTCTCACGCACACGCCTCGGCGTTGTGGGCATGAGTCCAAAGCAGGAGACTTACTCTTGTCTTCCAAAGTTACTCGGCCCTTTCTAACCAATTGTTGAATTGTAGGCATTTTGTTCTTTTTTTGCTTTATTAATTATTAAAAATCTCTGTTTCTTTTTTATTCCCGTTTCCCATTCGCACCCACCTATCTCCCCTCTAAATCAACGACTTAGAACGCAATAATGCATAGTACGCACGAAAAACTTTGCAAAGATAATCACTAATTCGCTAATTACCAAACCTTTTTGAAGCCTAAACATAGCTTTTTACATACATTATTATAATAAAAAGCCCCTAAAAAGCCTTTTTATAGGCATTTAGGGGGCATAATGAATATTTTAATTTTAAAAAGGTTTAATATTTTTTAACCTTATTCCTAGTTTATCTTTTTCCGAAAGCCGAATTTCATCTTCAGAGAGTCGCCAATCAATCCCCAGTTCGGGATCATCATACTTCAGGGTCATCTCTGCATGCGGTGCATATACATTATCAACCTTATACTGGAACTGTGCAATATCGCTCAGCACGACAAATCCATGTGCGAATCCGCGAGGCACAAACAGCTGACGGGCATTTTCGGCACTCAGCTCCACTGCTACATGCTTCCCGTAAGTAGGAGAATCGCCTCGCAAATCAACAACCACATCAAGCACTGTTCCTCTAGAGACTCGCACAAGTTTAGCCTGCGCGTACTCGCCTTCCTGAAAGTGCAAGCCTCGCAACACGCCATGCGAAGATACGCTTTCGTTGTCCTGAATGAATTTCACCCCAGGTATAACGCTCTCAAATTCCTCCTGCTTCCACACTTCACAGAAATATCCACGAGAATCGCCATATCTCACTGGCTCTATCACATAGACTCCTTTTATATCCTGTTCTATAAAGTTCATGCTACACCTTATTATATATTAGTGCAAAAATAATCAATTTTTGCAATTCTTGATACAGGTCCAGTAAGCCAAATGTCAATTACAGCCGTTCCTTCCCCCGATGATTGCGGTATAAAATCAACTGCCAACGAGTCTTTCAGCGCTTTCACTTCGTAGCCCACTCTGCCATCGGTATCGGTGCGGTGAGGTTTCACTCCATACTTAAATGCAGAAATGCAGCTAGCCACTATACCTGTACCGCAGGCATAGGTTTCATCTTCTACACCTTTTTCATAAGTTCTCACACATAGCACGCCATCGGCTGGCTCTACAAAATTCACATTCGTTCCCACAGGCGCAAAATCCTCATGATATCTAAGCACGCGTCCATTTTCCACCACAGGGTATTCTTTAAGACCTTCCACGAATCGAACAAGATGTTTCGTCCCGGTATCAAGCTTGAACGAACATGAGTCATAGCTGTCAATATCGTTCACATCTTTCATTTTAAGTCGCACACGGCCATCATCAAGCAATTGCGCATCATGGAGGCCGTCAGCCGCGTCAAAGCAGAACGAAGTGTAACCCAAGTCGGCAGCAAAAGCAACCAACGCCCTGCCGCCATTACCGCACATCATTCCGCCCGAGCCGTCAGAGTTGTAATACACCATTCTGAAATCATACTGCACGCTATCTTCCAGCACGATTAACCCGTCGGCCCCTATACCATAGCGGCGGTCGCACACCTGGCGTATGAAGTCTTCATTCACATATTCGGCACTCATGCCTTGGCTCTTCCTGCCGTCCACCATAATGAAGTCATTACCCGCTGCCTGATATTTATATACTTCCCTTATCATATACATTATTATATGTGTTGCTTAACTATATCTGCCAAAATTCTCACGCCTTCTTCCATTCGGCTCTCATCTAGGAACGAGAAATTCATTCTCATCGTATTAAGGCCTTTTCCGTCGGTTCTGAAAAATGTGCCAGCTACATAAGCCACTTCATTATCCAGAGCTACATCATAGAACTTCACCGCGTCAAAGCCTTCAGGCATTGTCAAGAAAAGGAACAAGCCGCCTTCGGGGCGAGTCCATGTAACACCTTCGGGCATATACTTCGCCAATAGCGACAACAGCAGATCGCGCTTGCCCTTGTACAATGCGATACTCTTCTTCAGATTTCTGTCAAGCCTGCCCGATGTCAAGAATTCCGCCGCCACATACTGGTCCATAATAGGAGGACACAAGTCAAGCGATTGCTTGCACACATATATTTTATCAAGCAATTCAGGCGCAGCCAAAATCCAGCCCAGGCGAAAGCCAGGCGCAAAAATCTTTGAAAACGAACCCAGCAACAGCACTCTATCGGGAGCGAGAGAATACATCGTAGGCACATCTTCGCCCTCATACCTCAACTCTCGATACGGAGAATCTTCCACTATAAGGAAATTATACTCCTCGGCCAAGCCTACCAGGACTTTCCTTTCTTCCAAAGTGAGTGTTTCCCCCGACGGATTCTGAAAATCGGGTATCATATAAAGGAATTTGACTTTATCTCCGCTTCCCTTGCACTGTTCTAGAGCCGTCACATATTCTTGACGGAATTCTTCTATATCACTAGAATGAGGAACCCCAACTATTTTCGCTCTATAGGATTTAAAAGACTGCAAAGCTCCTAGGTATGTAGGATTTGATGTCAGCACCACATCTCCAGGATTGACCAGCACTCTAGTGCACACATCTATTCCTTGCTGAGACGACGAAGTGATCTGCACTCTCTCCACAGGTACCGAATAGCGATCGGCAACTGCATTCCTCAGTTCAGGCACTCCCTGAGTAGCACCATACTGGAACGCTTTTGCACCATACTTATCTATCACTTCAGCCGTAGTCTTCTTGATGTCCTCAAGGGGGAATGTACTTGCCGAAGGATATCCGCCGGCAAAGGAGTATATAGAATTCAAGTCTACCCTCTTGAATATTTCTCTCACAGGCGATCTGAAAAACGAATGCACATCTTGAGAGAAAAATCTATCATAGTCTACCATGCGGACCTCCTATCTTAGAATATCTTCTAGAGTAACCGAAGCATCGGTCTTGCTGTCACGGTATTTAACTATCACTGGAGTATACACATGCACGCCAGCTTCGGCTCCAGGTCCTTTTGTAATCGGACGGCTACCCGCTACAACTACAGCACCTGTCGGTACTACCACCTGTCCATTCTCGTTCTTGCCGATATACTCTCCTGTAGTCGCATCATAAAGTGCAGTAGATGCATTAATAATAACACCTGTACCTATAACGGCATTTTCTTTCACTATAGTGCCTTCATATATACCGCAGTTACCTCCTATAAACACATTGTCCTCAATAATTACAGGCAATGCGCCAACAGGTTCCAGCACTCCGCCAAGTTGAGATGCCGCACTAAGATGCACATGGCAACCCACTTGAGCGCACGACCCCACTAGCGCATGAGAGTCTATCATTGTATTTTCACCCACATAAGCACCGATATTAACATAAGAAGGCGGCATCATAATCACCGACGGTGCAAGATAAGCCCCCACTCTCACCGAACTTCCGCCAGGTACGATTCTCACTCCGCTATCGGTTGAGAACTTCTGTGTAGGAATCGTATCCTTATCAAAGAAAGAAAAATCGCCTTGAGTCATGTCAGTGAGTTTGCCATATCTAAAACCGCTAAGGATTACTTCCTTAACCCACGAATTCACCTTCCATTCGCCTTCGACCTTTTCTGCCACTCTTATCGTACCATTTTCAAGACCACGGCACACTTCATAAAATCTATCTAGTTCCGGATTATTTCCCATATCTTGACACTTTACTTTAATAGTCCTAGTTCTCTGACTGTTTTCTCCATCAATTCGCATGTCGCAGGCTGAGCCGATGCAAGAGGCAAACGCAATTCATTTTCGCATAGGCCCATGCATGACAATGCAGCCTTGGCCGGGATAGGGTTGCTCTCCACGAAGCAATTCTTGAACAACGGCAACAAGCGGAAATAGATTTCTCGCGCACGAGCATAATTTCCTTCAAGCATGCAATGCGTAAGCTCAGTCACCTCGGCAGGGGCAATATTCGAAGCAACACTTATCACGCCATCGGCTCCTGTAGCCATTAGCGACAGTGTTTCATCATCATTTCCGCTGAACACCATAAACCCTTCAGGACGGGAACGCAATATGGCAGCAATCTGCGCATAATTGGAAGATGCCTCCTTTACCGCTACTATATTGTCAATCTCCGCCAACTTCAAAGTTGTTTCCGTTGACAGGTTTATACCTGTTCTTCCTGGCACATTATAAAGGAATATCGGTTTATCGGTAGCTTCGGCCACTGCCTTGAAATAGCTATAGAGACCGTCTTGCGTGGGCTTGTTGTAATATGGAACCACAACCAGGAACGCATCGGCTCCGCACGGGCCCATTATTTCCATGTTCTCAATAGTAGTAATAGGCGAATTGGCACCCACTCCTACCACCAGTTTCTTGCCTGCGGCATTCTCCTTTGTAATAGTAAGCAGCCTGACTTTTTCCTTCAATGTCAAACATGGAGTTTCGGCAGTAGTACCTAGCGGTACAAGATAATCGACCCCTGCCTCAACTTGTCGTATCACCAGATTCTTGTAGGCTTCATAGTCCACCACTCCATTCTTAAACGGAGTAACCAATGCAGTACCACAGCCCGATATCTTAAAATTCTTCATTATTTCCTCTTTTTAAATACAACCTTTAAGAATAATATCCTTGAATTCATGAACGCCTTCCAGCCCTTCAGTCATCACAGCAGCTTCAACAGCTCCGGCAGCAAAGCCTTCTCGAGAGAAAGCCTCATGAGTAAGAGTAATTCGGTCATTCAAGCCTTCAAAACCAACAGTGTGAATTCCCGGAATCTCGCCACAACGCACCGACGACACATCAACATTTTGCTTCATGTTTGTTTCTACAATGTCAGCAAGGCTCTTCGCTGTTCCGCTAGGTGCATCAAGCTTGTGACAATGATGCTTCTCCACAATGTAGCTGCCATATCCGCCAGTCTTTCCCAATAGGCTTGACGCATATCCTGCAACCGCAAAAAACACATTCACGCCGATAGAGAAATTTGAAGCGTATATCATCGTCGTACCGCACTCCTTGAAGTAGCCTACCACTTCGTCATGAATGTCGGCCCAGCCTGTGGTTCCCACAACAACTGCCTTGAAATTCTCTGCAAGGAATTTATAATTGTCCTTAAATGCAGCCGGCGTAGTGAAATCTATGCACACGCTCTCTTTTGCCAATGTCTTGTCAAAATCGGTGATTGATTCGCTGCAACCAGCACATTCAATATTCTTCTGAGCCAGAATCTTTTCAACCATTCGGCCCATTTTGCCATATCCGCTTATAACGACTTTCATAACACCTTAATTATATTAATAGCCGTTATATCTTATATAATCATACATTTGTGCCTGGAAGAACAGCAAGTCATGAATCGACTGAACCACTTCCTGCAATGCCGACTTATCCACTACAAGACTCACATTGATATAGGAAGCTCCTTGAGATACCATATACACTGTATGTTCCGATACTGGAGAGAATATCTCCTTTAGCATGCAGTTGTTACCGCCTATATTCTTACCGATTACCGATACCTGCGCCTTGTTGTAGTCAAGTTCCACCTTAGCAAATGCCGAAAGTGCCTTCACCACATCATCGATATTCTCTTGAGAAGCGTCTACTGTCACCGAAATATTAGCTTCGGAAGTAGAAATCAAATCTACCGACACATTCTTTTCACTGAATATTCCGAATACCTTGGCAACAAAACCCGATACATCAATCATCTTGGTAGAGAAGATATTGATAATAAGGATATTTTCTTTGAAAGACACTGATTTAACGCCGTCTTCTATCATATCACTATGCAGAATAGTTGTTCCCTTACCTTCTGGATTAGTCGAGTTAAGCACTTTTATAGGGATATTCTTCTTCACGGCTGGTTCAATGGTAAGAGGGTGCAATACCTTCGCTCCGAAATGCGCCATTTCGGCAGCTTCTTCAAATGACAGGCGATCTAGAGTAAGAGTGCTTCTCACGCTGCGAGGATCGGCAGTTTTCACGCCGTCGACATCGGTCCATATCTCTATCCTTTCGGCATCAATTGCCATACCTATCAATGAAGCAGTATAATCCGACCCGCCTCTTCCTAACACCGTAGGCTCTCCGCCAAGCGTAGCCGAGACAAATCCTTGAGTTATTACCGCGTCCATTCCATCAAACGCCTCATTAACGATTGCAGGCACACGCGCTTCAATTTCGGCTAGAACAGGTTCTGCCTTCATATAGTCATTGCCAGTCACAATCATATTGCGGGCATTCATCAGTTTTGTCTTTATTCCACGCAAGTTCATTGCGCTGCAAATAATATTTGACGACAAGTACTCTCCTGCCGATATTATTAAGGCCTTGCTGCGTTCCGACAGTTCTCCGAGCGTACACACAGCTCCCACTATAGTATCAAGTTCGTTGCAGATACTGTCCACTTTGCTCTTTGCAGCCGATAGAACATCACTATCTTCGCCAAGCAGTTTCTCGCATAATTCCAGGTGTCTAGCACGCAACTGAGCCGACAATTCTAACATTTCAATACGGTTCTTTTTGGAAGCCGCATCACATATCTTATATAACAAATCGGTTACTTTGGACAAAGCCGATACCACAACGATAGGCTTTTCCGAAAGTTTGCCTTCTACAATACTTATTGTTCTTGAAATAGCTTCTTCATTTGCGACGGAAGTTCCGCCAAATTTCATTACTACCATAATTATATATATGTTTTTATAGTTTTATTTTTTCTGAAAGTGCATAATACATCTTGATATAGTTCTCTACAGCTTTTTCCATATCAGATAGCATTATGTGTTCGTCACTGCGGTGAGCAACCAGTATTGAACCTGGACCGCACAGTATCTTGTTCTCAAAATTTGTCAGTTGAGGAGCATCGCTTCCGAATGACACTGCTTTTGCAGGGAATCCATCAAGAACAGTATACCTCGTTGGAGTATCTCCTCCTAGAGCCTTCACGCTCATGCGAAGCTGCCATTTAGCCGCTTTATCAGCATCAAATTTATATTTGGCATTCCCTCCGCTAATATTCTCAAGGAGGTCACTCACTTGGCTGTCGCTGGCAAAGGTAGTACGGAAGTACAAACGGAATGTCAATTGCTCACTGAGGATATTCTGTGGATTATCACTCACAAGCTTTCCTATGTTCCATGTGGTTTCGCCCAGTATTTCATCATCGTTGAACCTATAACTGCGCAACGCATTCACGAAATCATTGAAATAAAGCACTGCGCTCTCGCCATGCTGAGGGTATCCCGAATGAAACGGCACTCCTCGGAAAGTAATTTCAAAAGCTTTGGTTCCTTTGCTTGCACTTGCCATGCAATTATCTGTCGGTTCTCCCACTATCACATACTTTCCTCCAGGATACTTATCCCTGAAGGCCTTTGCTCCATAAGAACCGGTCTCTTCTCCAACCAGAAGGAGCAATCCAAAATTACGCTTGCCTTGCTCACATAATGCCTTGCATGCTGTATACATTGAGAAAATCTGGCCTTTAGCATCGCAAGTACCTCTACCACAATATTTCACATCATGTTCCCCTGCCTTCTCCATGCTTGGTGCAATGTAAGGAGGCACTGTATCCAGATGCGAGCAGAACACAATCTGCGGGTCACCCCACTTGAACAGGAGATTCTCTGTACCGTCGCCCACTTCCTGGCGCTCAAGCACGCAATCGCCTGTTGCCAGCCGTTCTGCTAAGAACGAAGAAAATTCCCTTTCCTTGGAAGATGTTGAGTCAAACTGCAACATTTCCAGAAACAATTCTGTATCCATAATCATTAATATTGAAAAATAAATCTCACTATCTGCATAGTTTAATTCATTTTAAGTTGCAAAAATAGTAACTTTGCAGTATAAAAATGCTTTATTTATGAAAAATATTATCATTTATGACATACCAGAGGTGAGAGAGAACCTTCTTCCTATCACTTTCACACGCCCTATATCCCTTATAAGAGTGGGAATTACAACCATTTTAGAGAAATGGCAACATTTTTTTCCTGATGATAAATTTTCTCACTTGACGACAGAATATCTTCAGCCAAAATTCACAACAGAGGTTGAAAATGACAATTATTTCATTGCGGGGCATGTGATTGCCAACGAAGAAATAGTTTCTGCAATCAACAGCCTGTCTACTGGAGAAGCGCTGAAGCATGACAAAGAAATCATAGCGTTCCGCGGCTCAATGGAAAGCTTTACGGCACAGGGATTCAGTGGAATCAAGGATTTTAACGGTGATGTTATTTCGATTCACTGGCTTTACGATATCTTCACGCTTAACGATGCTGTAATGGAGTCGGACTTCAGGCTCATCACTGCCGGGCGCAAATCTCAAACCCTAAGCCAAACCAATACGGTCATTGGAAATGAGACATTCGAAGACGGAACTCCTAAGATTTTCATTGAAGAAGGTGCTACCGTCGAAGGTGCATTCCTTAATGTGACTAAAGGTGTCATATACATAGGCAAAGACTCGGAAATAATGGAAGGTTCGTGCATTCGCGCTCCGTTTGCAGCATGCGGGAATGTATTCGTAAACATGGGCACACGAATCTACGGAGCTACCACACTAGGTCCCTACTGCAAAGTGGGCGGAGAACTGAATAATGTGGTCATGATAGGATACAGCAACAAGGCTCACGACGGATTCCTAGGCAATGCTGTAATAGGTGAATGGTGCAATCTGGGGGCAGGTTGCTCGGCTTCCAACCTCAAGAACGACTACACCGAGATAAAGTTATGGAACTATCCTGCCCACCGGTTCCTGCGCACTGGACTGCAGTTCTGCGGTCTCATCATGGCCGACCATTCAAAGGCAGGTGTCAACAGCATTTTCAACACAGCTACAGTGATTGGTGTGGGAGTGAACATTCACGGAACAGGATTCCCCCGCAACTTCGTGCCTAGTTTTTCCGAAGGTTCAAGCGCAGGTTTCACCGATGTATCTTTGGCTAAGTTCTTTGCCATTGCAGAACGAGCTATGGCTAGACGGCATGTGCAGCTCACCGAAATTGACAAGCAGATTTTCAACAACATCTTCTCTATAGCCGACAATTACAAGTAATCAGGAACGGCTACGGTTGAAATGCGACAGCATATTCGACTTGAATTCTCTCCACCACGCTTTTGCTCCAAGCAAAAGTTCGGTGGGTTGAGTGTCTATGTCTACAGCTATAGGGTCACTGAAAGACTCCAGATTCGGCACTGCACCAAACTGCTCAGGATATATCACAAGCAGATTGCTGTGATTGAAATAGCGTGAAAGGATATTAGGAATAGCCTCCAGATCGGAGCTATAGGATATTGATGTGCGACGCGCACTGATAACCACAAAAAGGTCATCATCTTGCACCACATTGGACAGGCTGACAAAATTGTCCCAGTCGTCCATCACCTCGTAGTCACGGCGGAATTCATACTTATTCTTATGTATCACGCCCTTGATATAAGGAATGGTGTCGGTCGATGCATAGAATGTCAATCGGCAGCCTATCTTCTTGGCCATGCTTGACAGTCTCATTATCCACAATTCAAAGCCAGTTTCATATTCCGCCTTAGGAGGCACTGCCACAAGCATGCGCACTATGGTATTTATCGGGATATAGCACCGGGTTATTATCACCATCTTATTGAGTTTGGACAATAGCTCATCTATCTTGCTGCCAAAGAACGAGTCCATAGCTGTACCCCGTGAATGGATTCCTAGCACCACATCGGTTATGTTGCGTTCCTTCACTGTGTTGACAATACCCATCACAGTATTCAGGTCATAGCGTTCTATGGTCTGCATCTGCAGATTGACGGCCTTTGTTGGTTCTGTCGCAAGGTTAAGAGCATTCTGCCCTATCATTTTCGAGCCTGAAGAATTGTCATTTCGCACATGTAGAGCTATCAGCGAATCATTTGTAGGACGGCGCTTCATCATCAACGCCACCTTCACCAGTTGGACCGCTGTGATAGGATTGCTCACTGGTATCAGTGTGCGCAAACTGCGACTCATGTTAACCTCATCATCTTCATCGCCACTTTCGGTCATCATGTCCAACTTCAATTTAGCAGAGGCATCGGCTGTAACAATAGGCGACAATGCGCAAGTGAAGAGAATCATCAGAATCACACCGTTCATGATTGCCTCGTTAAGCAAGTGCGAACCATCAGGCAGTACCAGTTCGTAGCCAATCATAACCACAGCTAGAGCAACAGCTGTGTGGGCGGTTGACAAACCGAACATCATCTTGCGTTCGGCCGGATTCATCTTGTAGGTCTTTTGAGCAGCCCATGCTGCAAGCCATTTCACAAGGATTGCAACCACAATCATATTGAACGACACCCACAAGGTTTCAAGATTACATATTGCACGCACATTAATCATCATTCCCACTCCAATAAGGAAATACGGAATGAATATAGCGTTACCCACAAACTCTATACGGCTCATAAGAGGCGATGACACAGGCACATAGCGGTTCATCACCAATCCTGCAAGGAAGGCTCCTAATACAGGTTCCAGCCCAATTACCTGCGCTAGCCATGAAGAGAAGAACACCATTGCAAGCACAAAGACATACTGGGTAACATTATCACTGAAGGTCCTGAAGAACCAACGAGTTACACGCGGATACACATAAAAGACAAATGCACAATACACCACCAGGCTACCCAACAGCATTGACACTCCGCTAAGCGAGAACTCGCCAGAACGCTGTGCATCAACAGTAACGGCTAGCGTGAGCAAGGAACCCAAAATAGCTATAATTGTTCCGACAATGGAAATAAGCACTGCCGGGCTTTTCGTTATGCCGAAACGCGACACCACAGGATAGGCAATGAGCGTGTGAGATGCATACATGCAGGCTAGCAGCACTGCAGTAGTCCAACCCACTCCCAACAGCCATACCGAAAGTACCGAACCTAGTATCAATGGAATGAACAATGTATAAAGTCCGAACACCAGACCTTTGTTCATATTTCGCCGCAAATTGTACAAATCGATTTCAAGACCGGCAAGAAACATCAAGTAAAGCAGCCCCACTTGTCCAAATATCTGGAAACTGCTGTCGCGGTCTAGAAGATGAAAACCGTAAGGTCCCACTACAACACCAGCAAGGATAATACCTACTATGTGAGGCACCTTTATCTTCTTGAAAATCAAAGGAGCCAGCACTAGTATCACAAGCACCGTGAAGAATATCAGCACGGGATTGGTTATCAATGCTTGGTTAACTGTGTCCATACTCATTGGTGTTTTCTGGTTTAACTTGTTACAAAGTTAAGAAATTTTTCCTGTTTTTCACCATTAACCGCACGCTAAAACGCCTATTGACCTGCAACACCTATGAACTTTTGCAGTTTTACTCCAAAAGTTTGTTTTTTTGTCGACAAAAAACAGCAGTATTTGTCAATCGCTTGTCAATATAGCATATTTAATCATCTAGATATTCAATTAGATAGTAAAAAATTCGTATCTTTGCAGTCGCATTCATATTTTTTGAAATATTCACAATTTACTTAAACATATTTTTATGAAAGTAGCTATAGTAGGCGCAAGTGGAGCTGTAGGACAAGAATTCCTACGCGTTCTTGACGAACAGAATTTCCCTATCAGCGAATTATTACTTTTCGGTTCAAAACGCAGTGCAGGCAAAACCTACACTTTCCGCGGAAAAGAAATCACCGTGAAGGAACTGCAACACAACGACGACTTCAAGGGTGTGGACATTGCTTTCACATCGGCTGGTGCAGGCACTTCTAAAGAATTTGCAGAAACAATCACAAAGCACGGCACTATAATGATTGACAATTCAAGTGCATTCCGCATGGACGAAGATGTGCCTTTGGTGGTTCCTGAAGTAAATGGCGAAGATGCGTTCAACACTCCTCGCAATATTATCGCAAACCCTAACTGCACTACTATCCAAATGGTAGTTGCCCTTAAGCCGCTTAACGACATCTCAAAAATCAAGCGCGTACATGTTGCAACCTATCAGGCTGCCAGCGGTGCAGGTGCTGTGGCTATGGACGAACTTGTAGAACAATATAACGAGATTGCTGCAGGCAAGGAACCTACCGTTAACAAGTTTGCTTACCAACTTGCATACAATGTAATTCCTCATATCGATGTTTTCCAGGACAACGACTACACTAAGGAAGAGATGAAGATGTTCCACGAAACACGCAAAATCATGCACGAGCCAGAAATCAGCGTGAGTGCTACTT
Source organism: Muribaculaceae bacterium (assembly GCA_017391675.1). GTDB lineage: Bacteria > Bacteroidota > Bacteroidia > Bacteroidales > Muribaculaceae > RGIG4576. Next base: position 15,955 of record JAFOXR010000054.1, on the reverse strand, counting down.
GCGTGCGCGTGCCTGTGCTTCGTGCTCACAGTGAAGCGCTTTGGATTGAGACAGAACGCCCTATCTCTCCTGAAGAAGCTCGCGAAGCATTCAGCAAGGCCGAAGGTGTGGTACTAGTAGACGAACCTGCAGAAAAGAAATACCCAATGCCTCTTTTCGTTGCAAACCAAGACCCTGTATATGTGGGCCGTATCCGCAAGGACATTGCTAACGAAAACGGTTTGACTTTCTGGATTGTTGGCGACCAAATCAAGAAAGGTGCAGCACTTAACGCTGTGCAAATCGCACAATACATGATTAAAAACAAAAAATAAAAACATAATAAAACTATTTACGATGAAAAAGTTATTTCTAACGCTAATTACAGCTATCTCATGCCTCGCGCTTAACGCCGAGACTTGGACTGTCGGCGGTGTGAGCTATACAGTTACGAGAGGTACTGCAACATGGCCAGGCACATCATCATCATGGCACACTAAAGTACAGAAAGTGACTCTTTCTGGATCTAACGGAGACAAATTAAATGTATTCTATTCTTACACTGATCTAAACAACTACGATATTGCTGTAGAAGCAGTCAGTGGAGGAAGCAAATTTGGAACAGAAGCAACCGTAGCTTCAATGTCAAGCAAGGTTACAAGCGGAAACCCTATCGCTGGCGTTAATGCAGACTTCTTTACAGGAAGTATTCCTTGTGGTACATTTATAAATCAAGGAACAGCACATAAAGCATTTACTGGAGATGGTTTCGCTGCAATTTGTATTGACCAGAACAAGAAACCTTATATTGGAAAACTCACATCGCACACTTGTTGGATTGGGAACCAAAGAACTTGAGGACAAGTTGCTTATTGTACAGCGGCTGCTATCAACACAACATCAGCCAATGCAACTTCATGCGGTGTAGGTGAACAAGTTATTTTCTACACTCCAAAATATAGTTCTTCCACATCTGGTAATGCTAGTGCAGGCGGTTATGCTGTACAAATAAAACCAGTTAATGGTGCAAAGCTTACTGTCGGTAAAGGTCAGAAGTTTGAAGTAGTATCTGCTCCTTCTTCCGGCAGTGTAACTATCCCATCAGATGGTCTCGTTCTTTACGGCAAAGGTTCTTCTAATGGAGCTGGCGTTAAAAGTCTTCAAGTAGGCGATCAGATAAATGTCTATTTAAGCATGCAGCTAACCGATTTAAATGGAGCTCTTAGCATGGATGCAAATCATAATGAAGGCACTATTCAAATTCAAAATGCCGTGGGCGGTTCTATGATGATATTATGCAATGGCAATGTCATCTCAACATCTTCTAGTTATTACGATTCCAGCAATGGTAATCCTTCAGGCGACGAGCCACGAACAGCAGTAGGTTACACCGCTAACAAAACACACCTTATCTTGTGTGCGGTAGATGGTAGAAATTCTGGAGTGTCTAATGGATGTACAACAAGAATGCTTGCCGACATTATGAAAGCCCTTGGCTGTGTTGATGCTCTTAATTTTGACGGCGGTGGTTCAACTCAATTCTGGGCAGGAGGTTCTATCATGAACAATGCCGCTAAAAACAACGGAGGCAGCGCAAGAGCTGTAGCTAACTCACTTTTCATTACCGAAATTCCTGGTGCAACACTAAGCGCATCAGCTAGTTCATTGTCTTTCGCTACCGAAAATAATGCAACTGCGGCTAAATCGGTTACTGCTACGGTTACTAACTGGCGTACAAATGTAAGCCTGTCATTGAATGGTACTAATGCTGACCAGTTTGCGCTATCATCTACTTCTATAGCTAAATCGGCAACAGGTAGTGGATCTGTAACTGTAACATACAAGCCTACTACAGCCGGTACACACACAGCTACATTGACTCTTACAACTAACGAGTACACTGGTAAAACTATTTCAAAGACAGTTACTCTAACGGGTACTAATACTGTAGTTGTTGCAACTCCTGCGCTAAATGCAAGCGCAAGCGAACTTTCGTTCAGCACAACCAACAATGCTAGTACAAGCAAGAATTTAACCGTAAGCGGAACAAACCTTGCAGGTGACATAGCGCTTGCACTATCTGGCACCGATGCTAGCGCATTCAAGCTATCAGCTGCATCTATCGCTAAAGCAACAGCTACTGGCAATATAACAGTAACTTATGCACCAGAATCGGAAGGTTCACACTCAGCGGTATTGACAATCAGCTCAACCAACGCTAGCAATGTAACAGTAAACTTAAGCGGTAGCAACACTGTAACTCCTGCCGAAGATGAAGAAGCTACAGAACCTACATTAACAACAGTGTGGGAAAACACATCTGCAAATCTTCCTGCTAACGGACGATATGCAACAGCTTTCGGAGGTAAAATTTATATTTCAGACTACAATAACAAGAAGATTGTAGAGGTATCGGGTGCCAACGACAACAATGTCACTGATTACATGACAAACGATGCATTCCTAGGTTCGGCTATCACAAGCGACCAAGCAGGCAATATCATTATCAGCAACTCCGGTACAGGTAACAATTCCACTTTTAACAACTGGGCTATTATTCCTGCCGGAAGCAAATCGGAAGTAAAGACTATTGCAGTTCCTACGCCTTCGTCTGTTACAGCAGGTCGTGTTGACCTAGCAGGTCGTGTTATTGGTGATGTAGCATCAGCTGAAGGTGCTTACATGTACTTAATACCTGCTCCTAGTGATGCCAGCAGCAGCCCAATAAATAAATATGTGGTATGCGTAAAAATTGCGAACAACCAAGTTACTGCTGTAAATACTTCATCAGAATTTAAGTGGGCTTTTGGCTCTTCTAATATCGCTCAACCAATGCTAACAACTGTATCAAGCATAAGCGGTACAACAAATCCTGCTGACTATGCATATGTAAAAAATAGATACAGCGATGCTATTTACTATATCAAAGACAATGCACCAGCCTACTACACAATCACAAAGGACGATGTTAATGTAAGCGGATTTGATGTATTTGAACTTGGAGGAGTTAAATATGTAGTATACCCTACAACAAACCTAAGTTTCAATATTGCAAAACTTAACGACAATACCGTTGTAGCAAGTGAAAGTGATTCCACTCCTAAGAATAACACTTTCAATACATTTGTAGCTGAAGTAGTAAGCGAAACCAAAGTTAACATCTACCAATATCATGTCGGTACAAAAGCAGCGATGTACACATTTGAAATCCCTGCAGGAGACACCACTGCTATTGAAGAAGTAGAGGCTGAGGAAGAAGCTCCTGTTGAATATTATAACATTCAAGGCGTACGCGTTGTAAATCCTGAAAAGGGTCTTTACATCAAGCGCCAAGGAAACAAGGTTACAAAAGTAATTTTATAAAAATCTCAAAGGATTATCCTATATATTTAAGATGCGAGACCACATGGTTTCGCATCTTTTTTCATTTCCATACCCCTATAAAATACAATTGAAACTATCAATTAACGAATCATTTCTGTCGAAGACAGAAAATTATGCGAAGTTTTCTTTGGTTTATCCAACTCAAAAAAATAACCGAAACTATCGTCTCGGTTATTATTACACATTGATATTTATTTTCTATTTCACATGCGTGCCGCGAGTGAGATCACACAAGTTTGAGGCTTTTGTGATAATCACTTCTTTCACTCCGGCATCAAGCGTAGCAAACGAATTATCCAGTTTAGGAATCATTCCACCCACTACGATACCATCTTCCTTCAGCGAAGCATATAGCTCGCGGGTGATTTCAGGTATCACGCTGTTATCATCGTTCTCGTCACGCAACACGCCTTCCTTTTCAAAACAATATACTAGAGTTACCTCAAAATGCTCAGCTAGAGCCTTCGCAGTTTCCCCTGCCATTGTGTCGGCATTGGTGTTCAGGATATGTCCCATACCATCGTGGGTAAGCGGAGCAATAACAGGCACCACTCCTTCATTGATAAGCTTTGCTAGCGCACCGCCATTGGCTTGCTTCACATCACCTACCCAACCATAATCAACAGTCTTTACTGGGCGCTTGTCGCTCAACAATATGTTCATGTCGGCACCAGTCATGCCTAGCGCATTCACGCTACGAGCCTGCAAAGCAGCCACGATGCGTTTATTCACCAGTCCGCCATAAACCATAGTCACCACCTCAAGCATGGCATCATCGGTGATGCGACGGCCGTCAACCATCTTGGTTTCCACGCCTAATCGTTCGGCAAGTTTCGTTGCAGAGCGTCCGCCACCATGAACGAGTATTTTATTTCCCTCTATCTTGTTGAAATCGGTGAGCAACTGATTGAGCGACTGTTCGTCCTCAACAATTTTCCCACCTACCTTCACTACTGTTATCTTTTCCATTGACATAGCATTATTCGTTACCTGAGAATTCCATCAAATAAGCCTTGATGAATTCATCTATTGCACCATCCATAACGCCTCCCACATCGGAAGTCTGATAATTGGTGCGGTGATCCTTCACACGGCGGTCGTCAAACACATAGCTTCGTATCTGCGAACCCCACTCGATTTTCATCTTGCTGTCCTCAATCTTGCGTTGTTCAGCACGGCGATGCTGCATTTCCTTTTCATACAGGATAGAGCGCAAGTGGCGCATAGCATTCTCGCGGTTCTTTGGCTGGTCGCGTGTTTCGGTGTTTTCAATAAGAATTTCTTCTTCTTCACCGGTATAAGGGTCCTTGAACTGATAGCGAAGACGCACTCCCGATTCCACCTTGTTCACATTCTGACCGCCGGCTCCACCACTTCGGAATGTATCCCAAGAGATGCGTGCCTGCTCAATATTCACTTCAATAGTGTCATCAACAAGCGGAGTAACGAATACCGATGCAAATGAGGTCATGCGCTTTCCCTGTGCGTTATATGGCGACACACGCACTAGACGGTGAACGCCATTCTCACTCTTCAGATAACCATAGGCAAAATCGCCTTCAATCTTTATCGTAACCGACTTTATACCTGCATCATCGGCTTCAAGAAGCTGAGAAATAGTGGTCTTATAACCATTACGCTCGCTCCAGCGCAGATACATACGCATAAGCATTGAAGCCCAGTCCTGACTCTCGGTACCTCCGGCACCCGAATTGATGCGCAGTACCACGCTCATCTTGTCTTCTTCAAGACGAAGCATATTGCGAAGTTCAAGCCCTTCAATTTTGCTTACCGTCTGGACATACAATTCATCAAGTTCTTCTTCGGTCACCAATTCTTCCTTCACAAAGTCAAAAGCAAGTGTAAGTTCTTCAACGATCTTATCCACTTCTTCAAAACCTTCAATCCAGAAGCGCAGTGTCTTTACTTTCTTCATTTGCGCCTCAGCGGCTTTCTGGTCGTTCCAGAAATCGGGCACATGTGTTCTTAACTCTTCTTCCTCGACTTCTATTTTCTTGCTGTCGATGTCAAAGATACCTCCTCAACGCGTCCCGGCGTTCTTGTGTCTCTTTTAATTGTTCTTGTGTAATCATATTATAATTCAATAATCGAAAAAATATTCTGTAAACTATCTATTCCTGTTATTCATCACCATACTGTCATGAATACATGGCTTCGATTTCTTTCTTATACAACTTGTTTATAATAGAACGGCGCACCTTAAGCGTATTGGTAAGTTCTCCTGTTTCCATACTGAACGCTTTAGGCAACACTGTGAACTTCTTGATCTGCTGCCATGATGCAAAGTCCTTCTGCAATTCATCAATGCGTTCCGACAGCATCTTCACTACCTCACTGTTCTTCACCAGTTCTTCAACTGTCTTGTACTGTATCTTCTTCTTTTCGGCAAAATCCTTCAAAGCCTCAAAAGCAGGAATGATTATAGCAGTCACATACTTGCGCTGGTCACCAATAACTGCTACCTGCTCGATATACTGGTCTTCACTCAACACGCTTTCCAGTGCCTGAGGCGCAATATATTTGCCATTTGAAGTCTTGAACAAGTCCTTTATACGGTCGGTAATAACCAATGAGCCGTCATCATTAATGTATCCGGCATCACCTGTACGGAACCAGCCGTCTTCGGTAAATGCGGCCTTTGTATCTTCAGGCTTATTATAGTAGCCCTTCATTATAGTCTTTCCTTTCACGAGTATTTCCTCGTTCTCACCTATCTTCACCTGAACTCCAGGCAGATTGGTTCCTGCCGAGCCTATCTTGAAGTTCTTACGAGGGAAACAGGTTACTGTAGCAGTTGTTTCCGACAGGCCATAACCCATCACAATGTTAATACCGCAACAGTGAAGGAAACGCACGATATTCTCGCTCAATGGAGCTCCGGCTGTAGGTAAGAACTTTCCGTTCTCCATACCTATCGCCTTACGGATTGCCTTGAATACAATCTTGTCGAACAAACGATACTGCAAATCCACATACAGAGTGGCTTTCTTTCCCTTGCGACGATAATGAAGATTGCGCAGACGGCCTATCTTTACTGCACGGTGAAGAAGCATTCGTCCTACCCACCCCATTGAGTCAAACTTGTTAATGACTCCTGTATATACTTTCTCCCAGAAGCGAGGCACACTGCACATCAAATCGGGCTTAACCTCCTTAAGTGTGTCCGAAATTTCCTTCGCATTTTCATTTACCGCTATGCGTATGCCTTTAGTCAAGCAGAAATTGCACCAAGCACACTCAAACACATGCGACAATGGCAAGAAATTCATCGATATCTGGTCTTCATGCACTTGTCCTTCCAGGCGTTCCAGGTGACGCTCCATAGCCTCGTCCATGTTGCTATGATCAAGCATCACACCCTTTGACACACCAGTTGTACCCGAAGTGTAAATCAAGTAACACAAGTCTGTTTCCTCTCCTGCTTCCTTTCGTCTTTCAACCTCGGCACGGCTCGATTCACTCGCCGATTCACCCAACTTAAGGATATCTTCCCATTTCATTGTGGTAGTATCGTCATCGTCAAGCTTGATACTGTCCTTATAAATAACAAGCTGCGCCAACGCAGGATTCTGTTTCTGAACCTTACGCGCAACATCATATTGCGCCTGGTCGCCGACAAAAACGATTTTCAGCAAAGCATCTTCTGTTATATAACGCACTTCCTCGCGGGAACTGGTTGCATAGATATGAACCGGAACAGCACGATTATAGAACAACGCATAATCGGTGATAAAAATGTGACGGGTATTAGCCGAAAATACACCTATATTCTCGTGTTCCTTAACGCCTAAAGTTTCCAGTGCGCATGCAACTTTTCGTATGTCTTCACGGAATTCATTCCAGGTGAATACTTTCCATTCACCGGTAACATTATCTTTCTGGCGATACACTTCCTTGTCTCCCTTGCGAGAACAATGTGTATCCACCATTTTCACTAGCTTATTTGCCATAATATCTCTTTAAAAATCAAATACAAAGATACTGCCTTTAGCCGCAAATGACAATTAATTCGACGAAAATCACATTTTTGATTAACATAGATTACTCTAATCATTAAGCCCATTTACATAAATTAACCTAATTATACACACTTTATCCCAACTCCTGAGTAACTTTGCGATATGGACGAATTATTCTATGATGCAATTGACATGCTGAAGGAAATGATATCCATTCCTTCCATCAGCAGAGAAGAAAACAATGTTGCCGACAGGCTTGAAACACGCTTGCGTTCTTTCGGACTTTCTGTTGAGCGCTCTGGGAATAACTTGTGGTGCATTGCGCCTGGATATGACAACAGCAAGCCTACGCTGCTGCTTAACAGTCACATCGATACAGTGAAAGCGGCTCAAGGCTGGACATTTGACCCTTTTTCTCCTACTGAAGAAGAAAACCGCATATATGGTCTAGGAAGCAACGATGCAGGTGCCTCTGTCGTTTCGCTAACTGCGGCTTTCAGGTATTTGTCCAATATTCCTCAAGCCTACAACCTTATCCTGCTTCTATCTTGCGAAGAAGAAGTAAGCGGAAAGAATGGTATTGAAGCGGCATTGACACACCTTCCCAAAATAAGCGCAGCTATCGTGGGAGAACCTACGGGAATGCACCCTGCCATAGCTGAAAAAGGTCTCATGGTGCTTGACGGCGAAATAACTGGAGTATCGGGACATGCTGCAAGAAATGAAGGCATAAACGCAATATACAGAGCAACTGAAGTAATCGAGAAATTACGGAATCTGAAATTACAGAAAGAATCTGCAATGCTAGGCCCCGTTAAAATCACTGTGTCTCAAATTGAAGCCGGCACACAGCACAATGTAGTACCCGACCGATGCAGAATAGTGATTGATGTGCGCTCTACCGATGCCTACAGTAATGTTGAAACGCTTGAACTCATACGCAATGCCGTGCCATTTGAATGGTGCACTCTCACTCCACGCTCCACAAGGCTCAACCCGTCGCATATAGACAAGAGCCACCCTATCATTGAGCGATTAAAATCACTTGGCAAAGAGCCTTTCGGATCACCTACTTTATCGGATCAGGCACTGATGCCATTCCAGTCACTGAAATTAGGTCCAGGCGACTCGGCACGCTCTCACACCAGCAATGAATATATCGAAAAGGAAGAAATAAGAGCTGCAATCCAAACCTATATAACACTGCTTAATGGTTTGAAATTACAATAAAAAAGCCTGAAAAATCAGGCTTTTTCACTTTTAAAGAAGTCAACCTTAACGGCATGGACCTCTATCTTATCTATATCGGGAAGACGCATATAATCGCCATATATTTTTCTTAGATAATTATCAGTATTGGCAGGAGCCGGAAACTCATGGCCTTCAAAAGTGACTGTCGTCAACGGGAGCAAGTCATCTAGATATCTAGCCTTCATGAAATTCATTCCCATGCGATGCCTGTATGTCTTGCCATCACTGCATTTTCTTGACAAGAATGAAAGAACGGGATAAACGGCACTAGACAACACCCAATTCAATGGCTTAACCAGCATATTGCGCAATGCGCGATTCTCTATTTTAGTAAGATTATACAGCACCTTATTCTGCAATCCGCCAGTGAGTTTAAGCACAACTCCCGACGATGACGGTTCCAGACAGAAAATGTCTATGAAAATCCCACGGTACTTATAGCGCAAATCAAATCGGTATATCTCTTCTATATGCGAATGCAAATCCCTCAATTTTGCACATGGATAATAAAAATCGGGATCAGTTTCATGAGTTTGCAACGCATAATCATCGCTCTGTATGTTCTTGAAAACCTCGCAGAACTTATGGTAATCCTCTTCAAACATTTCCACATCAAGGTCATCGTCCCAAGGGATAAAGCCTCCATGGCGCACCGCCCCTAGCAGTGTGCCCGAACTTAACCAGTACTTGATATTATGCTGTTTGCAGATACTGTCGAAATATTCAAGCATTTCAACCATCTTCAGCTGCATAGCCCTCAGCGTTGAGCCGTCGGGATTGAAACGCTTTCGCAGTTCTGTTTGCTGTTCTTCGCTAATCATATTTTATTAAAGATGCTCTTGCGTATTCTTCGCAAATCTTTTAACACTGCAAAGTTACACAAATAAGCCGAACTAAAATAAATTATGAAGAAGAATATAACTCTGAAAAGAAAATGAATTTCTACATAATAGCCTACAACGGCAATTGCAGCACCCGCCAGCATCGATATCAACAACGAAGGCAAGCAGGCTAGCAATTGAGTAGACAACGGCATTTTAAGATACTTTTTAACCAGCAGGGCATTGACCATAAAAATGTTGAACTCACTCAACACCACACTCAAAAGCACTCCATAAATGCCCCAATGCACTCCTGCCAAGAGAAGGAATATGAGCATACCCCACTTATAGAAACTCCAACGGAAAAGCGTGTCACTCTTGCCAATGGCCGCCACAGCATAGAAATTCACATTCTGCAAGCAGGTAAAGAATCCGCCAAGACACAAGACCTGGAAATAAGGCACCACTGGCAGCCATTTGTCGCCTAGCAAGAATGGTATCAAATCTTCGGCTACGATTACAAGCACTACCATTATAGGGAATATGGCAAATGCAATTAGCCGAATATTATCCCTTAGCATGCCTCTCAACTTCTCCAGATTATCCTGAATCTCGGAATACACGGGGAACATAACTTGAACTATCACTTGGGCAAAGGTTGAACAAGCCACTTCCTCCAGTTTCTTAGCCTGCGAATACAGTCCCATTTCCAGTGCCGAAAACTTGTGCCCTATGATTACGCCTTGCATATTCTTGCTGAATTCCTGCAATATCGATGCCGCTAACAGATATCCGCCAAAGCTAAACAAACTTTTAAGCTTGGCCACCGAAAAATAAAGCATCGGTTTCCACTTGGTTATAAACCAGAATACCACACTTGCTATAAGGTTGTTGAATATCTGCAACGCTACAAGACTCCACACCCCATAACCCATGAATGCCATTCTTATGGATATTATTGCCGATATTACAAGTGACGATATGTTTACTACTGCCAGTTGCTTGATTTTAAGCTGTTTTCTCAACTGCACGCGCTGCACAAGTCCAAGCGAGCTAACGGGCAGCACCAAGCCAAGTGTCCTCAACACTTCACATAGTATCGGCATATTGAAAAATTCAGATACAGCAGGAGATATCGCATACAGTATTGCATACAATATACCTGAGAAAGCTATATTCCAATAGAAAATTGTAGAATAATCCTTTGAAGTGACATCTTGTTTCTGTATCAGTGCTGAGCAGAAACCTCCGTCAATAAGTGTCTGCGATACGGCTATGAATATGGCAAGCATACCCACACAACCATAGTCCTCGGGAGTTAGCAGGCGAGCAAGAACCAGGTTCAGCAGAAACTGCAACAGCACATTGCCGAAGCGATCCACTGCCGACCACAATATTCCTGATACTGTTTTTGAACTTGACGCACTCATGAATTCACTCTAACGCTCCGCCAACTGTTTTTTTTAGATCCAAAATTTATCGGTATTTCTCTGCATCTCAAAATCGGCTGTATCGCTGTCTTTCAAGGATTCGTATATCTTAGATGCAAAAACCACATCATGGATAGCAAGGCCTATATTGTAACTCAAGATACGCTCTGAGTCATTTTCTCTACCAGCGTTCTTACCTGACAAGACATCTTGCAGTTCGGCATACTTCTTGAATCGGTTGAAATACCGGAAATCCCTCACATGGTCAGTATCATCGGCAAACACTTTGTCAAAGAACAAATCACAATTCTGGAAGCCTCGTGTGTGAACTGGCACAACTAGACATCCTTCCTTGAAACAAGTATCGTCTTCACATAGCAAACCATCTACCTCGGTCACACAGCTCACAATTACATCAGATTCGCTCACCAATGTCTTCATGTCGTCTACGATAGTGAATTCGACATTATCATAGGCAGAGAATCGCTCAACAAAAAGTTCGGCCTGATTCTTATACCTGAACAGCAGCACTTTATGCCTCACATCTGGTTCGTTTTCCAGCAAGCTCAGCATCGTAGATCTTGCTGTATTGCCTAGACCGACAAAACCATAAACCTTCGCTTGCGACTGACGCAGCGTCTGGATAGCAAGTACCGCAACTGCACCTGTACGCATCGTTGTAATCCAGTCGGAATCCAATAATGCCAACAGTTCCCCAGTGCGAGAATTATATAATAAGATATCTCCGCCTAGAGCAGGAGTGGCACCTTTGATGCGATGCACAACCTTTATCCCGAAATAGTCACTTGGAGAAGGCAGTACACATGGCATTGAATTAAAAAAGTCATTGCCTTGCGGATGCAAACTTATTTTTGCAGGCAGCTGGGCTTTTTCCTTTAAGCTAAAACTTTCCTTTATCCATTCAAAGCATGTCTTGGGAGAAATCCCCAATGCCTCTATCTGTTTATGATTAAGAATCTTCATATATTACAATGTTTTTAATGCGGCAAGCAACATATCGTTATCGGCTTGGTCGCGCACAGCGATTCGGATATAATTGCTACCTGCAAATGCCGATTTACTGCCACAATCCTTAATAAGGATATTATATCTTGACAACAGCGTTTCGGCCAATTCACTCGATGTATATTTATCTGTAATTTCACACAAGAAATAATTGGCTTGCGATGGTATTACCCGCAAGTACGGTACTGAGCACAGTTCTTTATAGAAACGGGTGCGCTCCTCTACAAATTTCTTGCATGCAACATGATATTCACTTTCATATTTGCCAAATATCTGCATGTAATACTCAGCAAACGAATTGATATTCCATATAGCGACTTCTTTCTTCAAGCTAGAAATCAAGTCCTTATTCCCCGATGCAATAACTCCCAAGCGCAAACCTGGCACTCCATAGGATTTGCTGATTGACTTAACTACTACCAGATGAGTGTTGGCTGCAAGCACTTCATCTCTTAGCAAAGTATTTTCGGCTCCTCCGGTTGTAAAATCCACGAAGCTTTCATCAACCAGCAATGTGATACATTGCGCCTTTGTCCATGCTATAAGTTCTAGCAAATCACACTTCGGGATATAATTGCCCGAAGGATTGTCGGGGTTGATGAGCAATAATGTAGACAAGCCCTTATCGGTAAAGAATTCTATGATGTCTCTTGCCGTATAAGAGAAATCCTTATTGCCTGGAATGAACTTGACTAGATTATCGGCAACAGCCCTATTGGGATATTCTTCAAAGGTTGGATACACCACCCCGGTTTTCCCCTGTGCGTACTTTTCAATGTAGGCCTTAATGAGTTCGGCTGCTCCATTACCAACACACACATGTGCTCTATTGATGCCAAAATATTTTCCAGCCAACAGTGAGTTTACGGCCATTCCCGACGGATATTCAGTCAATAGTTTGTCAAAGTTGGCGCGCAATTCACATCTCATTTTTTGAGGCGGGAAATAAGGATTAACCAGGTAACAGAAATCCAGAACTTTAGGGAAACGCCAATATCCGCCAAAGCGCTTCATGTACTTACCCAATTGTTCTTTTCCTTCAGCAAAGATTGTTTCGGCTATATCGAGGTCCTGAACATCATCTATTTCATACCACCGCTCGTCTCCTATTGGAAGCGCTTTCAGTTCAAGTTTGTCAAGGAATGTGATAACCCTTAACACCTGTTCATAATACTCATTATTTCCCAGCGCTCTGGTATATGCCTCCATGAACGGGATATATACATTGGCTGAGAAGTCCTTGCTGAATTTATAGATATTTACTGTCTTATAATAAGAATCGGTTTCATTATAGTTGAACAGATGCTTAGGAACGAAATCCAAGATGTTGCAATTTTCATCTATGCGCACCATCGTTCCGTCCATCCAGGGTTCATACTTGGCAACCAAAGCCAAGTTAGGATAAGGATTGTCCAGAATCAAGCGGAACATATTGTCCTCAAAAATAAGATCGGACTCTATAAGCAAGGTATCTTGCTCTAGCATCTTGTCTTTTGCAAGAGCTAAAGAATAGATATTGTTAGTCTTGTCATATATAGGATTATCAATATACTCTATTTTAAGGCCAGAATCATAACGGTCGCCTATATGGCGCTTGAGTTTCTCGCCTTCATAGCCTACCACGATTACTACTCGTGACAATTCCAACGCGCTCAATTGCGACAACAGACGGTCTATCAATGGTATTCCATTGACCTCAACCATGCATTTTGTGTTATTTTTTGTCAGTTCGCCCAAACGGCGTCCCATTCCTGCTGCTAGTATTATCGCTTGCATTTTTTTCAATATCTGTATTTGAATTTAAAAGAGGTTTCAGGAGTATCAACCCATCTGTTCCTTATGGTGTTATATACCCCTACATTTACGCTGTCGCTATCCTCTTTCATTTCCCATATTTCTATCATTCCGTCGCCTCCATTTACCTGATACTGCAAATTAAACAGTATCTGAGGCACTTCTCGCCCTGCATCATTAGCAGCCAGACGAATTCTTGAGAATCCGTTATGACCACACACCACACATGCGATATTGTCATTGCCAGCCACAAGTGTATTCCACAATTGCTCAGGCGAACTCCATGTGGTATTGCGCAACTGAGATTCTGCGTACGAACCATTGGATACCAGTTCGCCATCACTAGTCAAGAACTCATGCGTAAGCAATATGTACTTAATGCCTGGATTGGATTTTACATATTCATTTGCCCACTCTATCACCTCGGTACGAGGACCAAACTCCAAGACCAGAATGTCATAACTGGTTCCGAATATGCTGTTCCTCACAACGATGTTCTCCATTCGGTCCGGCTCGTAGCGCGCAATGACTTCAGCCTTTGCTCCGTCGAATGTAACATACTTTGTGAAATAAGTATTGTCACGGCTCAATATCTCGTTATTATCGCCCCAGCTATAATCATGATTGCCTGTGCAAGCCGCATAAGGGATTTCCTTTGCTACCGCAGCTGTCAATTCATGAAAAGCTTGCCACTCCTTCTTTTTGTTTTCTTGCGTTATGTCACCCACCTGAAGAATGCACTTGATATTCATTCCTGCTTCCTTTGCCAAATAAATCCAACGCATAGTGTACTCCAGGAATGGCAATGTCGCCTCTTCATAAGTGTATTGCTGTATATCACCTATAACAATGATATATTCAGCATCGGCATCAAACATCTCAACATCAACTACGGGCTGTCCCAAATCCAAAGATTTAGAACAGCTTAAGCACAATATTGCCAAAACCGCGTAGCAGATATGTCGGAACATGTTCATTTCCAAAAATCTAACATAAGGCCATAATAACCCTATTTAATATAACGCAAAATTAACTAAATTATTTAATACAACTTTGCTTTTATTACACACAATGCCATATTTACGCAAAACCAGCTCAATAAGCCACCAACTTCAAGCACCTAAATCCATGAGACTCATGGCATTCAACAAAAAAGAGGTCGGCACCACCGGCACCGACCTCATATCTCATTAGGGCTTCAGAATGACTGTTATTCGCGTTCTTTATCCGTAATCTTCTTTGAAATATACATATTGAGCCATGTAAATACCACAATGTCAACAAGCACAATCCATTCCAATGCGATAAAGTAATCAAGCACCGCATTCATCGTTATAAATGATACAGATATCAGCAATATGGTTATAAGGCTACGACGGGAACTCAACCCTAGTGCCAACAACTTGTGATGAATGTGACTCTTGTCAGGCAAAAACATTGACTTGCCACGGCGACGACGGCTTATCATCACACGCAACACATCAAAACAAGGCACAACCAATACCGAATACGCCATAAGCAATGGGTAATTTTCATATCCAGCATGACCGCGAACCTGTGTCAACTTTATTGCACATATACCCAAGATTGTACCCACGACAAGACTTCCGGTATCACCCATGAAGATCTTTAGAGTCCTGTGATGGAAACCGCTCACATTATAGCGGAAGAAAGCTAGCAGACAGCCCAATGAAGCAAAAGCCACCAACGACTGCGCCATTTCGCCAACCTCAATAAAGTAGAATCCGTACACAATCAAAGCCACCATGCTCAACCCCGATGCCAGTCCGTCGATACCATCTATAAGGTTCACTGCATTCATGATATATACCAGCAACAGCATAGAGAACGGGACACCTATCCACGCAGGAACATCATACACTCCGCAGAAGCCATGCAGATTGTTAATCCACACGCCCGAAGAAACGATGAGCAGCGCAGCCAGTCCTTGCACCATGAACTTAGTGCGGTAACGCACACCCACGACATCATCAAAAAGACCGATGATATACATTATGAAGCAAGCGCACGAAGTGAGCATGAACTGCATAGACACATTAGCGTTCATGAGTTTAGTGTCAAGCCACATGCCTACCGTAACCGTAAGGCACACGCTCACGATAATACTAGGATAGAATGACACTCCCCCAAGTCGCGAACTAGTCACAGTGTGCACCTTTCGCTTATTCGGAATATCAATCAACCGTTTTCTAAGCGATGCCAACAGAATATTCGGCACCAAAAAGTTAGTTATCAAAAAACTAACCAAAAACACAGCCACCCAAGCCAT